>NZ_CP034451.1:5702500-6002500 GCF_003952525.1 Mesorhizobium sp. M3A.F.Ca.ET.080.04.2.1
GATTGCGCGCTTATCCCCTGGCCATCCGGGCTTCCCTGCCGCCGCGACGGCGCCCGCCGGCGGCAGCGCCTTCGCCAGGGGCGGTGACCGCGACCGGAGCAGCAACGGCATGGCCACCTTCGGCGGGCTTGTAGTCCTTGTAGGTGCGAATCCAGTTGGTGCAGTTCTCGTCAGTGCCGTTCAGCACATTGGCGCCGCGCACGGCTTCCATTTCCTGCGGACGGACCGGGTTCATGATCGCCGAGGTCATGCCGGCGCCGATCACCATCGGGATGAAGGCGGCGTTGATGCCGTGGCGGTGCGGCAGGCCGAAGGAGATGTTGGAGAGGCCGCAGGTGGTGTTGACCTTGAGCTCCTCGCGAAGGCGGCGCAGCAGCGAGAACACCTGGCGGCCGGCGTCGCCCAACGCGCCGATCGGCATCACCAGCGGATCGACGACGACGTCGTGGGCCGGAATGCCATGGTCGGCGCAGCGCTCGACGATCTTCTTGGCGACGGCGAAGCGGACGTCCGGATCCATCGAAATGCCGGTCTCGTCGTTGGAAATGGCGACGACCGGAACGTTGTATTTCTTGACCAGCGGCAGGATGGCCTCGAGCTTTTCTTCTTCGCCGGTGACCGAGTTGACCAGCGGGCGGCCCTTGGCCACCTTCAGCGCCGCCTCGATCGCGGCGGTCACCGAGGAATCGATCGACAGCGGCAGGTCGACGAGGTTCTGCACGATCTCCAGCGTCTGCACCAGCAGCGCCGGCTCGGTGGCGTTCGGGTCGACGGCGGTGACGCCGGCATTGACGTCGAGCATGGTGGCGCCGCAGGCGGCCTGTTCCAGCGCATCCTTGATGACGGTCTCGAAATTGCCGGCCACCATCTCGGCGGCCAGCTTCTTGCGGCCGGTCGGATTGATACGCTCGCCGATGACGCAGAAGGGCTGGTCGAAGCCGATGACGATCTCTCGGGTCGCCGAGGCGACGATGGTGCGGGTCATGAAATCTCTCCGTCGGGATATAAAGAGTTCTTTATATCGTTATCTGGTTTCGTTCAAGCAGTTCAGTGCCGGCAACGCCTTCAATGCGCAGTCTTCACCATATCCACCTGGGTTTCGGTAATCTCGTCGTGCAGAATGTGATCGAGCCGGTCCGCGACCAACTGGTCGTCGCGGCGAATCTCCCGCTTCCAGGGCTGACGGCCCTTCAGCACGCCCGATTCATCGACGATCTCGGCGACATATTCCTCCTGCCGATAGGCCATCACATGGACGCCGGCAACACCCGGAATTTCCTTCACCTCATTGATGATGTCGATGCAGAGCTGCTTGCCTTCCTTCTTCTGATCCTGAGCGCCTTCGAGCCGCTTGATGATGGGATCGGGGATATGGATTCCCGGCACGTTCGAGCGGATCCACTTGGCCGTCTTGGCCGATGCCAGCGGGCCGACGCCGCAAAGGATGAAGACCTTTTCAGTATGGCCGAGGTCTCGTGCCTTCTGCATGAAGGTCTTGAACATGGGCACGTCGAAGCAATATTGCGTCTGCACGAACTGCGCGCCGGCGGCGATCTTCTTGCCGAGATGGATCGGACGGAAATCGAAAGGCGGCGCGAACGGATTGACGGCGGCGCCCAGGAACACCTGGGGCGGGGTCGTCAGCTTGCGGCCGGACAGGAACTTGCCGTTGTCGCGCATGATGCGGATGGTCTCGAGCAGCGACATCGAGTCGAGGTCGAACACAGGCTTGGCGCCCGGCTGGTCGCCGGCCTGGACGCCGTCACCGGTCAGACAAAGCATGTTGGCGACACCCATCGCCGCACCGCCCAGTACGTCGCCCTGGATGGCGATGCGGTTCTTGTCGCGGCAGGCGATCTGCATGATCGGGGCATAGCCCATGCGAGTAAGCAGCGCGCAGATGCCGACCGACGACATGTGGCAGTTGGCGCCTGACGCATCGACGGCGTTGATGGCGTCGACCCAGCCGTCGAAGATCTTAGCGCGGTTGTAGACGTCTTCCGGATCGGCGCTGTCGGGCGGGTTGAGCTCGGTCGTCACCGCAAACTCGCCGCGCCGCAGCACGCGCTCCAGCCGGCCGCGCGAAGAGTGGCCGGGAAGAGGATCGAGCGGCAGGTGGATACCGGCAGGATTCTCGTCGCGCTGGCTGAAGTTCATGCTGAAGCTCCGGTGTTCTGGGAGTTCTGTGCTGCTTCGCGCGCTGCGGCCGACTGCGCAGTTACCCTGAGCCAGGCCGAGGTTTCACGCAGCGACTGATCGACAGGCTTCTGCACGGTCAGGATCTTGTCGCCATGAACCATATTGCGGGAGCCCTCCCAGGCTTTGACCCAGACGCAAGGCATATCCGGCTCGACTTCGCAATTGCCATTGGCGCGCACACCGCCGCAGGGACCGTTGCGGAGCTGCTTGGGGCAGTTCATCGGGCACGACATGCCGGTGGAGGACAGGACGCACTGGCCACACATGCGGCAGTCGAACATGAAGCCCTTGACGCGCTTCTCGACGAATTTGACCGGGGCCTCGACGCGGCCGTAGCCGATACCCTTCCACAGAGGATGCAGCAACAGAAAGACATCGGCGAACCTGCTGTAGAACCATTCGAGCAATCGCGAATGGCGGATCGACCACAGCCGCACTGCGAAGGTGCGCTGAACGCGTCGCTGCGGGGACACGTCTGCAGGCTTGTAGTCGGACTTCGGCGCCGCCTTCTTGACCAGTGTGGCCTGGGTAACTGCCGGCTGTTTCTCAGACATTTTCTTTCCCGCCCGCCTTGACCAGAGCGACCAGCCGCTCGCGGTCATATTTCGTGTCGAGTTCCTGGTAAGCTTTCTCGACCTCAACCTCGATGTCGTCGCCGACCGGAACGGGGTCGGCCTTGCGCCATTCGGCGAGATAGTCATCGGTGCCGCCGGCTCCCGTGCGCATGGCGCACATGTCTATCGCTTCGGTGAAGCGCAGCGGCAGCTCGCGCTTGGCGTTCTGCCGGCCCTTGCGGACAATGACCTGGGCAGGAATGTCGCGCCAATAGACGACGATCAGATCGGCCATGAATTCTCAACTCCTCGACGTTTCGAGCATTGCCGCAAGCGCCTTTGGACCGCTTGTTATGGGACGACGCGCGCGCATTCAAAAGCGACGCTGTTGGAGGTCGCAAAAAGAAAGGTGAAATCCGGCTAACGGACGGCTACCAAATCCCCTTCATCAAGCCGGTCCAGAAATAGAACCAGATCGTCGGATGATACCATTGCCTGGACGGCAAGGAGGGATCGAAAGTCGCGAGTTTTCCAGCCAGCGCATCGCTGATCGCCTGGGCGCAGATCTCGCGGGAAAACGCCGCCTGACGCAGCGCGTAACTGGCGATGGAGTCGCCGCGCTTAGGCTTGCCGCGCGCCTGCTTGAGCACGCCGCCGGTATCTACGCCGGCATCGACGAGATGAACGGTGGTGCCGAAATTTTGCGGATCGCCGGAGACCAATGCCCAATAACCTCCATTCATGCCGCGATATTTCGGAGCAATGCCGGCGTGATAGTTGAGGACGGGGCACGGTATCTTCGCCAACGTGTCTTTGGACAAGAGTCTGCAGCCGGCAAGCAGCACGACGCCCGGGTTGATGTTTTCGATCGCCTCGAGGCATTCCTTGCCGTTCGCGGAGGGCACATGGATGATCGCCTGATCTTGCCGCGGCTCTGTCTCAAGCCTCTCTTCGGCAATCAATCGCGCGGCGTGGCCGGCGAAGAACCGTTTGCCGAGCCTTGTCAGCACCATCGTGCCGAACTGGCCGACAGCCGATGTCCAGCCCTGGCGGCGGGCCCGGCCGAGCAGCAGGCGTTTTTTGGATTCAGGCGTTTCGAGGACGACGCTGACCGGCCCGACGCGATCGGCAAGCGCGTTGACAAGGGCCCAGACATGCGGACCGCCCTCCGTGACGACCACGATCGGCTGCGGACTGGATCCCGACGCTGCCATGGCAAGCACCCGCTCTTGAAACCGGGCGCATGCTAGGGCGGGCGAGTTAATCCTTGGTGAGCCGGCGGGAGATGCGTGATCCCGGTCCGAAAAGTCTCAAGCCGGTCCGATCGTGCGCAGTCAGCGCTTGAATTCCATGATGTCGAGTTTCGATTCGTAGTAGGGCGAGGGGAATTCGATGCGCCATTCGGCAGCGCCGCTGCGGAAGGCGTAGCCGACCTGGTCGCTCTCGGGGCCGCTGCCATATGGCTTTGCCTTGTCGTCGTTGACGGAAAAGGAACCTAGGTAGATGGCGCGCTTCTCGCCATCATCGAAGAAGCGGCCCGCGGTGCGCTGCGAGCCGCTGATCTTCTCCAGCTTCCAGCCCGAGCCATCGTCGGTCACCTTGCATTTGAACCATCCGTAGATGACGAGCGGGCTCAGGCCGCCAGCCTTGATGGTGCGGCATTTCCAGTTGCCGGTAAGGTCCTTTTCGGAGAAAGCGACGAGCGGCCTGGCGAGCAACGCATCGAGCTGCCTGACCTCGGCCGGATCGCCGGCCTTGGCTTCTTCAAGGGCGGCCTTGCGAGTTTCTCCATATTTGTCGAGCCGTGCCTTGTCGGCAGAGGTGATCAGCTTCTGCACCTCGCCGTCGGCGTGCGCAGGCACGACTGAATAGACACCCACGAGAAAAGACAGAAGCAAGGGCCGAAAGGACATCGATTCCCCCTTGGCCGGCACTAGCTAATCGTCGAAACCCGGGCCAGCTCATCCGTCAGATCGCCATAGCCGGTCGGACGGCGCTCATAGGCGAGGCCGAGCAGAGCGGCGGCATGTTCCGCGACCTTGTCGAGTTCCGGATCGTCGGTCTGGGCGAGATAAATCAGCTTCTCGTAGTTGCCGAAATAATCCTTGATCAGCTCGGGATGCCTGTCGAGGCCGAGCGGCTTGATGAAGAAAGCTTCGAACTGACGGCAGAGGAAGTCGGTCATGTAGAACGACATCATGTCATCGTCGGCGACCTTCGCATAGGCATCCATGCCTTGGTAGAAGGCAAAGCAGTGCGGTCCTGGCATTCGCTCGACGCCGTGTTTTTCGATCACCTGGTCAAGCAACCCGCCGGTGCCGCAATCGCCATAGCCGACGAAGATGTGCCGATAGCCTTCGGCCTTGGCCTTTACGATCGCCTTGTCCATGGCCGGTGCGATGCGGTCGGGATAGAAGTGAAACTCGGCCGGCAGGCAGGTCAGTTCGAGATGGTCGAGCCCCAGCCGCTCCTTGACGGCCAGAACTTCGCGCGCGATCATCCCGCAGGCAATGACCAGAAGCCTGTCTGCTTGATTCGTTTGTGTTTTTTGGGCCTTGGCCATGAATTCAGCTGAGCCGACTTCCGTTGCAGTTGATCGAATCCATTGAACGAGGGAGACACCCGTCCATGAAACTGTTGCGCCTTGGCCCCGTCGCCATTCTCGCCTGCGCGCTGGTCCTGACGGCCTGCGCCAACACCGTCCGGGGCGTCGGCAAGGATGTCAAATCGACGGCCAAGGCGGTCGAGGACACAGTCACCAAGCCCTGATGCGAGGCCATCTCTTCCATCATCTGGTAACAAAAAAGCCGCGCTGCAAGGCGCGGCTTTTTTTCGATCCATCCTGATGCCTCGGTCAGGCGGAGGCGCGAACGTTGTGCTTGCGCTTCATGAAGTCCTTGGCGGTCTCGACCGCCACCGCCGCATCGCGGCAATAGGCATCGGCGCCAACGGCCTTGCCGAATTCCTCGTTGAGCGGCGCGCCGCCGACGAGAACGACGTAGTCGTCGCGAATGCCCTTTTCCTTCATCGTGTCGATGACGACCTTCATATAGGGCATGGTGGTGGTGAGCAGCGCCGACATGCCGATGATGTCGGGCTGATGCTGCTCGATCGCCTCCAGATATTTCTCGACGGCATTGTTGATGCCGAGGTCGATGACGTCGAAGCCGGCGCCTTCCATCATCATGCCGACAAGGTTCTTACCGATGTCGTGGATGTCGCCCTTGACGGTGCCGATCACCATCTTGCCCTGCTTGGGGGCGCCGGTGGCGGCGAGCAGCGGACGCAGGATGGCCATGCCGGCCTTCATGGCGTTGGCCGAGAGCAGCACTTCCGGCACGAACAGGATACCGTCACGGAAATCCTCGCCGACGATACGCATGCCTTCGACCAGCGCCTCGGTCAGCACCGTGTAGGGCTGCCAGCCGCGCTCGAGAAGAATATGAGTACCTTCCTCGATTTCTTCCTTCAGCCCATCATAGAGGTCGTCATGCATCTGCTGCACAAGTTCCTCGTCGGAAAGCTCGGAAAGGATGATCTCGTCGTCGGCCATTTTTTCCTCGGGCTCCTTGCTGCTCGGAATGACCGCGGCAGCCTAAAAATCGATGCGCCAATACCTAACCCGTGAGGGCGAGGTATCCATAGCTGATTTGCGACTTTCCGCAAAAGGAAAGCGACTGGAAATCTATTGGTTTCCTTGTCGATTTTGCGACAGGCGTTGGCGCTGGCGAGCCGTTTCCAATAGGGTGCATGGCTACGATCCGGCAAGAAGCGGCGGCAAAAACGGGCCGCCGGCCAATTCAGACCAATTCACGGGAAGATCGATCATGAGCGATAACGCGGCAGTCGAACAGGAAGCGTCGGGCGGCAGGCGCGGGCGTGGCGCCGGCAGTGGCGCTGCGGCACGCCGGGCAGCCCGCTCGGGCGGCGGTCCGGGCACGCAGCTCACCTATATAAAGCGCAAAATCAACGTCTATGAGGTCCTCAACGAGGAAGGCCTGGCGCTGATCGAGAAGAACACCGACACGGTGCTGGAAGAAATCGGCATCATCTTTCGCGACGACGCCGAGGCGCTCGCGCTCTGGAAAAAGGCGGGCGCCGACGTCAAGGGCGAGCGCGTGCATTTCCCGAAAGGGCTTTGCCGCTCGTTGCTGAAGACCGCGCCTTCGATCTACACCCAACATGCGCGCAATCCGGAGCGCTCGGTGCAGATCGGTGGCAATGCAACCGTCTTCGCACCGGTCTACGGCCCGCCCTTCGTGCGCGACCTCGACGGCAACCGCCGTTATGCCACGATCGCGGATTTCCAGAATTTCGTGAAGCTCGCCTATATGGCGCCTTCGATCCACCATTCAGGCGGCACGGTGTGCGAACCGGTCGACGTGCCGGTCAACAAGCGCCATCTCGACATGGTCTATTCGCATATCCGCTATTCGGACAAGCCGTTCATGGGCTCGGTGACCGCGCCGGAGCGGGCCGAGGACACGGTCGCGATGGCCAAGATCGTGTTCGGCGACGATTTCGTCGAGAACAACACGGTGCTGACCAGCCTGATCAACGCCAACTCGCCGATGGTTTTCGATGAGACCATGCTCGGCGCCGCGAAAGTCTATGCGCGCCACAACCAGGCCTGCATCGTGACGCCGTTCATCCTGGCCGGCGCGATGAGCCCGGTGACGGTTGCCGGCACGCTGACGCAGGTCCTGGCCGAAGTGCTGGCCGGCGCCTCGTTCACGCAGCTCGTCCGCCCCGGCGCACCGGTGCTGTTCGGCACCTTCGCCTCGTCGATCTCGATGCAGTCGGGTGCGCCGACTTTCGGCACGCCGGAGCCGTCGCTGGTCTCCTACGGCGCGGCGCAGCTTGCCCGGCGGCTCGGCCTGCCGTTCCGCACCGGCGGCTCGCTCTGCGCCTCGAAGATCCCGGATGCGCAGGCGGCCTATGAGAGCGCCAACACGCTGAACTCGACCATCCTGGCCGGCACCAATTTCGTCCTGCATTCGGCCGGGTGGCTCGAAGGCGGGCTGGCGTCCTGCTACGAGAAGTTCATGATGGACATCGACCAACTCGGCATGACGCAGAAATTCTCCGAGGGCGTCGACCTGTCGGAAAACGGCCAGGCGATGGATGCCATCCGCCAGGTCGGTCCGGGCAGCCATTATCTCGGCTGCGACCACACCCAAGCCAATTTCCAGACTGCGTTCTACCGCTCGAGCATCGCCGACAACAATTCCTACGAGCAGTGGCTGGCCGAAGGCGAGAAGACAGCGCCGCAGCGCGCCAACGAGCTCGCCCGCCGCTGGCTGGAGAGCTACGAAGCTCCTCACCTCGATCCGTCGATCGACGAAGCGCTGAAGGAGTTCATCGCCAAGAAGAAGGCCTCGATGCCCGACGCCTTCACTTGAAAGGAGCCCGAGTCAGGCCGGGCTAAAGTCGCCAACATCATTCACAAGGAAGTCTGGCGGAGCGCGTTCTCCGACCCGGACCGGAAAGGATGACGCGCGCGCACGGCCGGATCGAAGGGATCGCGGCCGCGCTTGCGGCGAATGGCCTCATTCTTCGTGGCGGGTTCGGCTTTGCCGGCGGTGAAGCCGCACCCGCCGCGGCTTCAGGCGGTGCTGCCAAATCCGTCCTGCTTGTCGGACAGGCCGGCGCTGCACCGTGGCCGCATTTTCAGCGCTGGCTGGAGGAGCAGCCGCAGCCGGTGGCCAATCCGCTCGATACATGGTCGCGGCAGATGATCGGCGCGGTCGCGCAAGAATTCGGAGCGCGCGCCGTGTCGCCCTCCGATCGACCCTATCTGCCGTTCCAGCAATGGGCGATGCGGGCGGAAGGACTGAAGCCGTCGCCGCTCAGCATCCTCATGCATCCAACTTATGGCCTCTGGCATGCCTACCGCGGCGCTCTGCTGTTCGAGGAGGAGTTGTCTCTTCCTCAACCTCGCGAAGCGATTCATCTTTGCGACACATGCATCGACAAACCCTGCATGAAATCCTGTCCGGTGGATGCCTATTCCGAGCAAGGTTTTCGACACGAGACCTGCCTGGCGCATGTGCGCGGAACGGACGGGACTGCCTGTCGCGCCGGCGGCTGCCTTGACCGCAATGCCTGTCCATATGGCGTCGACTATCGCTATCCGGCCGATGCCCAGGCCTTCCATATGGCGGCTTTTGCCGGGCTGTAGTCCTTGTTGGACGCGCACGGAATCTTGAATGCGAGAACGATGCCGCTGCTTGCCCTGGCGGGCGGCGCGGATATGTATCGCGCAGGTTCTCAACGGAGCGCGCAATGACCAAGCAGGACATCGAGATCAAGACCCAGGACGGCACGGCGAAAGCACGGCTGTTTCGTCCAGCCGCGGGTGTGAAGGCCGGCGTCATCCTCTACATGGATATATTCGGCCCGCGCCCGGTGCTCGACCAGATGGCCGAGCGCCTTGCCGGGCACGGTTATGCGGTCCTGGTGCCCGATCTCTTCTATCGCTATGTGCCCTATGGCCCGTTCGATCCCAAGACTGCCTTTGCCGAGGAAAAGAGCAAGGCTGCGCTGTTGGTGCTGAGTGGGGGCACGACGCAGAACATGACTATCCGCGACGGGGCCGCCTTCCTTGACGCGCTGACGGCCGAGGGTATCACCGGACCAGTCGGTGTCGTCGGCTACTGCATGGGCGGAGCGCGGGCGCTGAATGCGGCTGCTAGCTATCCCGACCGAATCGTGGCCGCGGCAAGCTTCCATGGCGGCAATCTGGCAAGCGACGCCGCCGACAGTCCGCATCGCAAGGCCGCTTCGATCAAGGCGCGTGTCTATGTCGGCGTCTCCGGCGTCGACCGCAGTTTTCCGCCGGAGCAATCGGCGCGGTTGGCGGAAGCGCTCAGAACGGCAGAAGTCGACCACGTCATCGAAAACTATGTCGGCATGGCACATGGCTGGTGCGTGCCGGACCACAACGTCTATGACGAGGCGGGTGCGGAACGCCATTGGAAGCGGCTCACGACCTTCTTCGGCGAAACGCTCCGGTAGCTCAGGCGGCAAAAAAATCTTTCCACCTCCCAAGGAATCGCCATTAGCCTTCGTCCAACAGGCAAATGACGGCGATGATGCTGGACGACAGCGAAGCTTCCGACGCCCATCTGATCGGGCGGGCGAGGGGCGGAGACAGGGGAGCTTTCGGCAAATTGGTCGAAAGGCACTATGGCTTTGTCTATCGCGCCGCCTATCGCTGGTGCGGCCGGAAGGCCGATGCCGAGGACATCGCCCAAGACGTCTGCGTGCGGCTCGGCCGCGCGATCCGTGACTACCAAGGCAGCAGCGCCTTCACGACATGGCTCTACGCCATGACGCTGAACGCGGCGCGCGACATGATGCGCAAGCGCGCCCGCGAGACCGCCAAGACGGAGGCCTACGGCTCCTACGCACTGATCTCGGGAGAGGGCTCGGCGGACGGCCAAGACCCGGCGGAAGCGCTGTGGGCAGCGGTGCGCATGCTGCCCGACAAGCAGCGGGACGCGGTGCTTTTGGTCTACGGCGAAGGCCTAAGCCACGCCGCAGCGGCGGAAGTGATGGCCATCTCGGAGACGACGGTCTCCTGGCACATCCATGAAGCGAAGAAACGGCTGAAGGCGCTCATGCGTTCAGCCGGGGAAGTGTGACCATGGTCGACGACAACGAACTCGAAAGGCTGCGCGACATCACCGCGCCTGCGCCCGACGGCGAAGCGAAGGCTCGCGCGCTGGCGGCTGCGATGCAGGCCTTCGACATGAACGAAAAAATCTCGACCGCCACCCAAGGATCGGCAACAGGCCTTCGTCTCACGGAGCGAGCACAAATGCTCTGGAGAGAGATCATGCAACGGAAACTCATTGCCACGCCGGCCATCACTGCGCTGGTTGCGCTGCCTATCGCCGGCTATGCGACTTTTCAGATGTTGAAGGAGCAGCCGCCGGTCATCGGTGGCAAGGACGGTAAGGTCACGGAGACGCTGGCCGACAAGCCGGCGGCCCAGAAGCCTTTGGCCCAGAAGCCTGCGGTCAACGAGGTGGCGACCTATCAACCGCTGGCTGCCGCGCCCGCCAAGGAGAAGAAGGCCGACGCCGACAGTGAGAGGCGTGTCGAAGATGAGGCGCAGGTAGCGCCCGCATCGCCGCCGAAAACTGAATTGAGTCGATCCGACGACCAGACGCGGCAGGAATCCGGGGCATTGAAGGGTTTTGCCAAGCAGGTACCGCAGACATTGGCTCCGCCGCCTGCACCTGCGGAAGTTGACCAATTGGCGGCAGGCGGGCGCGCCCAGGCACCGGCAACCGCCATGCAGTCTGCCGAGATGCCGGCGGGCGCGGTCGCCGGTTCCAAGCTGATGGTGCAGCCCGCGCCCGCGCCGGCCGACCAGTTGCAGCCCCAAGAGCAGAACCGCGACCGCATCGAGACCTTCAAGACCAATCCGGTGCATGCGACCGCGCAGGATCCGGTCTCGACCTTCTCGATCGACGTCGACACGGCTTCCTATTCCTTCGTGCGGCGCTCGCTCAAGCAAGGCGCTCTGCCCGATCCGGATACGGTCCGCGTCGAAGAGATGATCAACTACTTCCCCTATGACTGGAAAGGACCGGAGGCGGCAGCGACGCCGTTCAATTCGACCGTCACCGTCATGCCGACGCCGTGGAACGAGCACACCAAGCTCATGCATGTCGCGATCAAAGGTTTTGATGTGAAGGCGGCCGAGCAGCCGAAGGCCAATCTGGTGTTCCTGATCGACGTGTCCGGCTCGATGGACGAGCCGGACAAGCTGCCGCTGCTCAAGTCGGCCTTCCGGCTGCTGGTGAGCAAGCTCAAGGCCGACGACACCGTCTCGATCGTGACCTATGCCGGCAATGCCGGCACGGTGCTGATGCCGACCAAGGCGACGGAAAAGCAGAAGATCCTTGCGGCGATCGACAATCTGGAGCCGGGCGGATCGACGGCCGGCGAGGCCGGCATCAAGGAAGCCTACAAGCTTGCGCAGCAGTCTTTCGTCAAGGACGGCATCAACCGGGTGATGCTCGCCACTGACGGGGACTTCAACGTCGGTCAGACCGATGACGACGACCTCAAGCGGCTGATCGAGAAGGAGCGCAAGACCGGCGTCTTCCTGTCGGTGTTCGGCTTCGGCCGCGGCAATTTGAACGACCAGATGATGCAGACCATCGCCCAGAACGGCAACGGCACGGCGGCCTATATCGATACGCTCGCCGAGGCGGAGAAGGTGCTGGTCGAGGATGCGTCCTCGACGCTGTTCACCATCGCCAAGGACGTCAAGATCCAGGTCGAGTTCAACCCGGCCAAGGTCGCCGAATACCGTCTCGTCGGCTATGAGACCCGTGCCCTGAAACGCGAGGATTTCAACAATGACCGCGTCGATGCCGGCGACATCGGCTCAGGCCATTCGGTGACGGCGATCTACGAAATCACGCCGAAGGGCAGCGGCGCCGAGCAGGTCGATCCGTTGCGCTACGGCCAGGCGAAGGTCGACAATGGCGGCGTCGCCAATGCGGACGAATATGCCTTCGTCAAGATCCGCTACAAGCTGCCGAACGAGAACGTCTCCAAGCTGATCACCACGCCGGTGACCGGCGCCAATGAGGTCTCGACTTTCGACGAGGCAGGCGTCGACCAGCGGTTTTCGGTCGCGGTCGCCGCGTTCGGCCAGAAGCTGCGCGACGAGGACCAGACGGCGAATTTCGGCTATGACCGGATCCTGGAGATCGCCAACGCTGCGCGGGGCGCCGACCCGTTCGGCTACAGAGCCGAATTCCTGTCGCTGGTCCGGTTGGCGTCATCACTTGGTGGGAACAAATAGCATGCAGTATTGAGCGGAAGGCCGGTCGGGCAATCCTGCCGGCCTTTTCGCAATCGTTAAATTGCCCGCTATTTTCGGAACCTCGTTGCAATGACCTGCTGTTAGTCAAAGCTTATGGACGGGCTGAGGGGGCCGCAATTGCACATCAACACAACCGGGAACGCGACGCCGACGGCAAACCGCACGCCGGCGCGGGAGGCGTCTGGTTCGTCCGCGGAATCCGCGCGCCTCAGCTATGATGTCGACGCGGCCCGCAAGACAGCGCTCTCCGCGCTGAACAATGACCGCTTTCGCGTGATGCTCGAGCAAATCACCGATCCGCGCGCTTCAGGTGCATTGCTGACGATGGGCGGCGACAGCAGCGCCGGCACCGACTTCAACACGGCGCTGTCGCGTTACGCCGAAAACAGCGAATAAAGCAGGGCAACCTCAGGCGCGGCTGCGGCGGCGCTCGCGGCGGCCTTCGCCCGCCTCGGCTGAACTGGCTATCTTGTTGCGCATCGGGCCAATCCGCTCGACGATCGTCTCGACCGTCGGGCGCACCGACTTTATGTGCGCGTCAAGCGCCTGGCGCATAGCGCCGAGATGGGCGAACGAGGTGCCGCAGCAACCGCCGACGATTTTCGCGCCGGCATCGACCGCCAGCCGGACATAGTCGGCCATCAGTTCAGGCGTGCCGGAATAGTGGATCTCCGCGCCGCGGAATTCGGGAATGCCGCAATTGCCCTTCACGATCACCGTGGCTTCCGGCTTCGCTTCGGTCATGTCGAGCAGCGAGGCAAGAATATCGGCCGCACCTACCCCGCAATTGGCGCCGACGCCAAGCGGGGCCTGCGGCAGCCCGTCGACGACGCCATGGATGTCCTTCGGCAGAAGGCCCATCATGGTACGGCCGGCCGTATCGAAGGAACCGGTATAGGTATAGGGGAGGCCGACCCGGATCGCAGCTTCGGCTGCGGCGCGGATCTCGTCCGGCGCCGACATGGTCTCGATCCAGGCAACTTCGGCGCCGCCCTGCTTGAGGCCTTCGATCTGCTCGGCAAACGCGTCGACGGCGTCTTCATAGGTCAAGGCGCCGAGCGGCACCAGCAACTCGCCGGTCGGGCCGACCGAGCCGGCGACGATCACCTTGCGGCCGGACCTGTCGGCGACGGAACGGGCGATCTCGGCAGCGCGCTTGTTCAGATCGCGCACACGGTCCTGGGCGTGGTGCAGCTTCAACCGGTGGCGGGTGCCGCCGAAGGAATTGGTGAGGATGATGTCGGCACCGGCATCGACGAAATTCTGGTGCAGGCTGGCGATGGTTTCGGGCGCCGTCTCATTCAATAGTTCGGGCGCTTCGCCGGCCTCGAGGCCCATCGCGAACAGGTTGGTGCCGGTGGCGCCGTCTGCCAGCAGCACCCCTTTTTCGGCCAGCAATGCATCGATGGGGTTGGTCGCGGTCATGGCCATGGCTTTCGTTCCGGAATTCGAATAACGATATAAAGAAGTCTTTATGTCCAGTCAATGAATTTGCGACCGCAGTGACGTGTCGACGTGCCGATGTCGGAGAGGTCTAGACAGGACCTGATGCGAACGAGGTGCCAGCGAGTTTTTGCGTGAAGGTCGCGGCCTCATGCGCGTTGACGTCGGCTGCGCGGATTAGGTTGTCGAAATGGCTGGTCAAGGTGCGAATCGGCTGCGTGGCGTTCAGCACCAGATACATGTCGCCGACATAGATGGCGGCGCGGAAAGGCCCAAAGATCGTGTAGGGGATCGAGTAGCGCATGCGGCCATCGTAGAGGAACAAGCGGAAGGTCGGATAAAGGTCGTCGAGCAGGGCTGCCATATGCAGCAATTGCTTGCGCCGCTCCGCTTCCGGAAAACGGTCCCACACGCCCAGACCACGTGCAAAGATCTCCAGCGTGTGACGCGGCATGCAAACTTCCATGTCGGTCTCGGGGCGCCGGGTATAGTCGATGCGGTACTGCGTCTCGCCGGCCTGTGCCTCACGGCTCTTGTTGGCGATTCCTGCCTCGTATTCGACCAGAGCTTCGGTGCGCAGCAGATCGGGAATGCCCGCGGGCACGTAGCGTATCTTCGTGCCGGCCGCCTCGGCGTGCCACTTGGCAAGCAGCGTGCGATCGAATCCGTCCGGCGCTTCCTCGATCTCCAGGCTTTCGCGGATCTCGCCGGTGACGCCTTCGTCCTGGCTCAGCCCAAGCAGCCAGTCGAGCGAGACTCTGAACTCGGCGGCGATGTTGAGCAGCGTCTCGGCGCGCGGCAGCCGCGTCGAGGCGCCCGACAGCAACTGCGAGAGCGCCGAGCGGTCGATGCCCACCGCTGTCGCGAATGCCGACTGGTTCAAGTCGGAACGTGTCAGGAGCAACTTCAGCCGGTCTCTGAAAAGGGTCGACAAATCGCGCTTGTCCATCACGCTCTTCCCTGTTCGTGAGAGGAAAAATTTGCGCCCGGGCCGCCCGGATCGCTGCTCAAGCGTAAAAGAATCCCCAATCTTGTTTACAATGTATAACATTTGCGGCCAACAATGCGCAATCGCAACAGTTTGTGCGCATTGTCGCGTTGCGACAACGATGGGCTACTGACACAATATTGTCAGGAACCACAGCGGTTCCGGCGACTGAAAGGCAGTGGTCGATAGCATGACGAGCATGAAGAAGAGACGCAGCAATGCACCGGCCGTGGAATGGCCGACAATATGCCTCATACTCTTCTGCTACGGCGCCTGGCTCGCCACCGGCTTCCTGCTCTGGCCCTCCTATCCGATGCTTGCGCTTGCCGCGCTGACCTTGGTGCTCGCGCTGCAGTCTTCGCTGATGCACGAAGTGGTGCATGGCCATCCAACCCGCAACGCCAGAGTCAACGAAGCCTTGGTTTTCCTGCCGATCGGCCTGGTCTGGCCATTCCGCCGCTTCAAGACGATCCATCTGCGTCATCATGCTGACGAGCGGCTGACCGATCCGCTCGACGATCCGGAGAGCTATTATCAGGCGATGTGGATGCATGAGCAAATGCCGCCGGCGATGAAATTTCTGCTGAAGCTCAACAACACCATGGTCGGCCGCTTCATTCTCGGCCCGTGGCTGTCGTCGATCGGTTTCTTCATCGACGACGCAAAGCAGATTGCCGCCGGCGATAAGGCCATCCGCAACGCCTGGCTGCTGCACGCCATCGGCCTTGCCGTAATGATACCGATCGTCACCCTCGGCTTCGGCATCCCGCTCTGGCTCTACATACTGGTGCCGGTGTGGCTCGGCCAGTCGCTGATTTCCGTCCGCACCTATGCAGAGCACCAGTGGTCCGAGCACCCTGAAGGGCGCACGATCATCGTCGAGCACTCGCCGCTGTCGTTCCTGTTCCTCAACAACAATCTGCATTTCGTGCACCACAAGAGCCCGGCAGTCGCCTGGTACAAACTGCCGAAGATGTTTCGTGATCGCCGCGACGAATGGCTGAGGATGAACAACGGCTATGTCTATCCGAACTACTTCGCGCTGCTCAAATCCTTCGCCTTCAAGGCTAAGGAGCCGGTCGTGCACCCGGTACTGCGCCGCGCGCCGGAGTCAGGCCGCGCCTTCAAGCCGCGCATCAGGGCCCGTAGCGTGAATGGACTTGGAACGGCCCCGGTTCCGGCTGAGCCGCCCAAGGAGTAAATTCGAGCTTCCGCAAGTTTTGCGGTGATTCAGGCGCCGACGAGTGCCCTGTTTTTGAAGGCAATCCGTCATGAGCAAATTCGTTGCGGCCCTGCCGATGTATGATTGGCCGGAAGTGCGTGGCGAGATCGACGCGCAATGGGCGCTGCTGCGCGATGCCTTCCGCTCGCGAGGCCTCGATGCGCCCGAAGCAGTGGTGCGGAGCAATCGCGACCTGCCGCCGGTTACGGGAGGCGTTCGCAGCGCCGCCGACAAGGTCATTGCGCCTGATCCGGCGACGCTGCCCGCGGACGAACTGGACTTTCGCCTGCTTTGGCTGCACCCGGCGCTGCTTTTCGGACAGACCTGCTGGGGCCCGATGGATCTGGGCTTGGCCGAACATGTTCAAGTGGTCGCCCAGCCAAGCTATGACGCCTTCGAGGGCGGGCAGGGCGAGTTCTATTCCAGCGCGCTGATAATGCTTGCGAACGGCGGGCCGTCGGTTGCTTCGCCGCAGGACGGCAGGGCCGTCATTCCGCTCGACCTCATCCGCGGCAAGCGTTTCGCGTTCAACAATCCGGACTCGATGTCCGGGCTGGTCGGGCTGACGCGAGACCTGGAGGCTATCGGCGAAAACCTCGATATCTTCGCCTCGCGCAGCGAGAGCGGTGGCCACCGCTCATCGATCGTCGCCATTGCCGAGGGCAGGGCCGACGTCGCCGCGATCGACTGCGCGAGCTGGGCTTTGGCGCAGCGTCACGAGCCGGCGGCGAAGCAGGTGAAGGTCGTCGGCTGGACGGCAAGGCGAAAGGGCCTCCCCTTCATCACCGCGAGAACCACGCCTGCAAATGTCATCGCATCCATGCGCGAGGTCGTCGCCGAGCTTGGCCTGGGTGGTTCAACCGCCAAGCAGCCTTGCGTCGAGCGGGTAGGCTGAGAGCTTTTCGTTCCCGGTGTCGGTGATGAGGATTTGCTCCTCGATCTTGACGCCCTCGTGTCCGCCAAGCCGGCCGATATAGCTTTCCGCGCATAACACCATGCCGGGCTGGAGAACGCCGTCGGGCGTGTCGTCGGTCCAGTCGCTCGCATGCGGCAGGGTTGGGTATTCGTCGGCCAGTCCGACACCGTGGTAGAGAACGCCGTAGCGTGCTGGGAAACAATCGTTCGGCGGCACCGCCGAGCGCTCGACGAGGTCGCGGAAGTTCATGCCCGGCCGCATCAGATCGGTGTTGTGGGCGATCTGATCAGCGGCGATGCGGAAAAGGTCGCGCTGCTCGTTCGTCGGCCACCCGTCTCCGCAGAGCCAGGTGCGCGAGAGGTCGGCGCAAAAGCCGTAAGGGCCGATGAGGTCGGTGTCGAAGGCGACGAGGTCGCCATCCTCGATGATGCGCGAAGAGCATTCCTGGAACCACGGATTGGTGCGCGGGCCCGATGACAGAAGCCTGGTCTCGATCCATTCGCCACCGCGCGCGATATTGCCGCGATGCAGTTCCGCCCATAGCTCGTTCTCCGAAATGCCGGGCTTCAGCGCTGCTTCCATCTCGCCCATCGCCGCCTCGCACGCGACGATGGCGCGGCGCATGGCCAGGATCTCGTCCTGCGATTTGATCAGGCGGGCATTCTCCATCACCGCTTCGCCATTGCCGACCGTGATGCCGCGGCGGGCAAGTTCCTCGACGCCGTCCGGATTGATGTGGTCGACGGCGATGCGGCGATTGTCGCCACCATGCT
Source organism: Mesorhizobium sp. M3A.F.Ca.ET.080.04.2.1 (assembly GCF_003952525.1). NCBI lineage: Bacteria > Pseudomonadati > Pseudomonadota > Alphaproteobacteria > Hyphomicrobiales > Phyllobacteriaceae > Mesorhizobium > Mesorhizobium sp. M3A.F.Ca.ET.080.04.2.1. Next base: position 5,720,446 of record NZ_CP034451.1, read on the forward strand.
CGGCCACGAGATCGGCAATGCCGGCACCCCAGCGGCGGACCTTCTGCTCGGTCAGTTCGCCGCTGTAGAGATACATCCACGAGACCGCCGGGCGCACCTCGTCGACGACGCCGGCGTGGTCGGACAGGTGCTCGCAGGAGAAATAGTCGAACAGCACCACCGGGCCATCGGTGGCGACGAAACAGTGGCGGGTCGGGTTGTGGGCGACCCAGAGCTGCATATTGGTCGAGTCGGTCGCGTAGCGAATGTTGACCGGATCGTAGAGCAGGGCGCCGGCATAGTCGCGACGCCTAAGCTCGGCGCGGATGCGTTCGAGCCGGTATTTCCGCATGGCAGCAAGATCGGGCGGGCGAACGCCTGCCGCGGCCCATTCGGCTTCGGCCCGCGCGCCATAGCCCAGCACATGCTGGTTGAACGCAACCGCTTTCTGCCGGGAAGCCTCGCGCAGCGCCTCGATCGAGCCGGGTTCGAATGGCATGATCTTGCGGTGACGGCCGAAGCCTCCCTTTGGAGCCTCGCCATGCATGACCCTGAAAACCTCAGCTCCGCATCTTTTCGCCGCTCGGGTCGAAGGGCGGCTCGACATTGATGCGAGCCGGACGGCGATGGCCGAGGATCTCGATCTCGAACATTCCGGCACTCTCGTCGTCGGCCAATGCCGCCGGCACATAGCCTTGCGCCATCGACTTCTGCACGTAGTGGGCATAGCCGCCCGAGGTCACCCAGCCGACCACGCGCCACTCGCCGTCGACGATGCCGCGCACGGCCGACGCGCCCTCGGCCGCCTTGGAGCCGCGAATTTCCTTGCCGGTCTCATCAAAGCGCGGCGCGCCATAGCCGTGCGGCTTTTCCACCGTGCCGTAGTCCTTGCTGACCTTGGCCCAGATCGGTTCGTCGCCCATGACGTCGGCATCCGCCGCATCGACGATGAAGGATACGCGGCGCAGCTTCGGCCCTTCGGCATGCTCCCTGGCAGCCGCGTCGCGGCCGATGAAGTCGTTCTTCTCGAGCTTGATGAAGCGATCCATCGAGCCTTCGAACGGGCCGTAGATCGGCCGCAGTTCGCGGAACCAGGTCGGGAAGTTCTTTTCCAGGCGCATCGACAACAGCGCGCGCATGCCGAAGTCGACGAGGCCGAACTCCTCGCCTGCTTCCCTGATCGCCTTGTAGACCAGGCGCTGATAGGCGGGCGCCATCCAGATCTCGTAGCCGAGGTCGCCGGTGTAGGTGATGCGGTTGACCATGCAGGGCGCGCCGCCGACTGCCATCTCGCGGAAGTCCATGAAGCGAAAGGCCTTGGTCGAGACGTCGACATCAACGAGTTTCTGCAACAGGTCACGCGACTTCGGCCCGGCGATGGACAGCCCGACCAGCGTCTGGTCGAAGCGGTGGATGCGCACGGATCCATCCTTCGGCAGGTGCTTCTCGAACCAGCGCATATGATATTTCTGGGCGGCCGACGAGCCCCAGATCATGAAGCGGTCCTCGCCGGTCTTGGCGATGGTGAAGTCGCCGATCAGCTTGCCGAATTCGTTGACCATCGGGGTGAGCACGATGCGGCCGGTCTTCGGCATGCGGTTGGTCATCAGCCGGTTGAGGAAATCCTCCGCGGCTGCACCCGAGACTTCGTATTTGGCGAAGTTGGCGATCTCGGTGACGCCCACCTTCTCGCGTGTGGCGCGCACTTCCTCGCCGATCGGACCAAAATCATTGGAGCGGTGAAAGGAGACGATGTCCTTCGGCTCGGTGCCCTTCGGCGCGAACCATAGCGGCGTTTCCAGCCCCCAGCTGTCGCCCATCACCGCGTTGTTGGCGAGCATGGTGTCGTAGAGCGGCGTCGTCTGCGCCGGGCGCGCGGCCGGCAGCTCCTCGTTGGGAAAGCGGATCGAGAAGCGCCGCGAATAGTTCTCCCGCACCTTGGCGTTGGTGTAGCGCAGGCTCGCCCACTCGCCGAAGCGCGCGACATCCATTCCCCAGACGTCGAAGCCCGGATCGCCATGCACCATCCAGTTGGAGAGCGCGAGGCCGACGCCGCCGCCCTGGCTGAAACCGGCCATGACGGCACAGGCGCACCAGAAGTTGGTCAGGCCTTGGACCGGACCGACCAGCGGATTGCCGTCGAGCGCGAAGGTGAAGGGGCCGTTGATGATCTGCTTGATGCCGGCCTTCTCGATGCCGGGGAAGTGCTTGAAGCCGATCTCCAGCGAGGGCGCGATGCGGTCGATGTCGGGCTGCAGCAGTTCATGGCCGAAATCCCAGGGGGTGTTGACCGGCGACCACGGCTTGCAGGCCTTCTCATAGGTGCCGAGCAGGATGCCGTTGCGCTCCTGGCGGGTGTAGATCTCGCCCTTGAAGTCGAGCACGCCGATCATCTCGCGGCCCGTCGACTTGTTGAATGCCTCGACCTCCGGCATCGGCTCGGTGAGCAGGTACATGTGCTCCATTGCCAGCACCGGCAGCTCGACGCCGACCATGCGGCCGATCTCGCGCGCCCACAGGCCGCCGCAATTGACGACATGTTCGGCGTGGACCGTGCCCTGTTCGGTGACGACGTTCCAGGTGCCGTCGACTTCCTGCGTCAGATCGACGACGCGGTTGCGCAGCACGATCTCGGCGCCGAGCTTTTTCGCCGCCTTCGAATAGGCGATGGTGGTCCCGGACGGATCGAGATGGCCTTCGACCGGATCCCACATGGCCCCGACAAAGTTCGTCTCGTCCATCAGCGGGAACATGGCCTTGGCCTCGGAAGGCGTGATCAGCTCGGTGTCCATGCCAAGATAACGGCCCTTGGCGTGAGCGAGCCGCAGGAAGTCCATGCGCTCGGGCGTATCGGCCATCATGACGCCGCCGGTGAGATGCAGCGAGCAGGACTGGCCGGAAAGCTCCTCGATCTCCTTGTAGAGCTGAACCGTATAGGCTTGCAGCTTGGCGACGTTCGGGTCGCCGTTCAGCGTATGGAAGCCGCCCGCCGCGTGCCAGGACGAGCCGGAGGTCAGCTCCGAGCGCTCGATCAGCATGATATCGGTCCAGCCGGCCTTGGCGAGGTGATAAAGTACCGAACAGCCGACGACACCGCCGCCGATGACAACCGCTTTAACGTGGGATTTCATGAAGATAGGTCCGTTCTTGAAGAGACTGATTCGAGTGAGTGGGGCGTGAAGGCGAAGCGGAGATCGGACACGGCGACGCTTTCGGCCAGCCTGTCATCAAGCCCGGCAAGATTGGCTTCACAGACGGAAGTTCGGTGTTTCACGACGTCATGGTTCCAAAGACGCAGGATCGAATAGCCTTGAGCGCGCATGAAGTCGTCACGGCGGCGGTCATATGAACTGTGCTTCGCAGCGTCACCCTCCGGAGGGAGAGTAAGGGGGGCGGCTGGAGTCACGTCGCGCCTTTCCTCTACCCCGTCGATCGGGGGAGAAGTGTCGAGCGCAGCTCGACGCAATAGGAGTCGACTGTTCATCAAGCAAAAAAAATCAAAAATCAGTCGGCGCACCGCCTTCGGCGCGTCGCTTGTCGACGAAATCGTTGAGTTCCTCGCGGATGGCGGGGTCGATATACGGCTCCTCGTAGGCGGCAAGGCGCTCCTTCCAGACCTTGTTGGTGCGTTCCAGCGCCGTCGGCGAGCCCGCCTCGGCCCAGGTCTCGAAGTTGCGCCAGTCGGAGACGATCGGCGAATAGAAGGCGGTCTTGTAGCGCTGCTGCGTGTGCGGGGTGCCGAAGAAGTGGCCGCCAGGGCCGACCGACTGGATGGCGTCGAAGCCCAGCGCGTCCTCTGACAGATCGAGCGGGGTGAGGAATTCGGCCACCATCTGCAGGAGGTCAATGTCGAGAATGGTCTTTTCGTAGGAGCAGCGGAGGCCGCCTTCGAGCCAGCCGGCCCCGTGCATCATCAGATTGCCGCCGCCCTGGATGGCGCCCCAGAGCGAGAACACGCTCTCATAGGCGGCCTGCGCGTCGACCGTGTTGGCGGCGCAGGTGTTGGAGGTGCGATAGGGAATTCGATAGCGGCGGGCGAGCTGGCCGCCGACGAGCTGCGCCTTCATGTATTCGGGCGTGCCGAAGGCCGGCGCGCCGGACTTCATGTCGACATTGGAGGTGAAGCCGCCGTAGCCGACGGGCGCGCCCTTCTTGACCATCTGGGCGAAGGCGATGCCGGAGAGCGCCTCGGCGTTCTGCTGCACCAGCGCGCCGGCGATGGTGACTGGGGCCATGGCGCCCGAGAGCGTGAACGGCGTCACGATCACCGCCTGGCCCATGCTCGACATCTGGATGATGCCTTCCATCATCGGCACATCGAGCTTGAGCGGCGAGTTGGTGTTGATGATGGTGAAGACCGACGGCTCCTCCATCAGCTGCTCGCGGCTGATACCGCGGGCGATGCGGGCGATCTCGATGCCGTCGACATTGCGCTCCTTGCCGAGCGAATAGATGTGGAAGACCTTGTCGGTCAGCAGGCTGAGATCGCGGATGCATTCCAGGTGGCGGACCGACGGATGGATGTCGATCGGCTCGACCGGATAGCCGCCGGTGCAGTTGAGAATATTATGCATCTGCGTCAGGCGCAGGAAGTTGCGGTAGTCGGCCTGGTTGCCGGGCCGGCGGCCGCGATCGAGATCGGAGCAATTGGGCGCCGACGCCATCATCGACAGGATGACGTTGTCGCCGCCGAAGCGCAGATTGTGCTCCGGGTTGCGCGCATGCAGCGTGAATTCCGGCGGGCAGTACGAAATAAGCTCGAGGATCATCTCGCTGTCGAAGCGCACGCGCTCGCTGCCTTCGCGAACCTCCGCCCCATGCGCCTTCATGATGCGGCGGGCCTCTTCGTGCAGCACGTCGACGCCGATTTCCTGCAGCACCCGCAACGAGGCGAGGTGGATCGATTCCAGCTCGTCATCGGACACCAGCTTCGTCGGCGTCAGCGGGTTCTTCAATTGCCGGAAAGGCGGCTGCTCGAACGAGGCCGAGCCACCGGCGCGCTTGCCAGCGCGGCCACCGCGGCGGGCACGATCGTTTGCCAGAGCCGGGTCGGCGGGATGGAGGGCAGCGGTCATGAGAACCTCAAAGGATATGAAAGTGACCGGCATAATGGACCGCCGGCAACGCCGCCGGTAAGGAGGCGGCGACCACTACGGCGAGGGAAGCGACATGGCGGAGCGGCATCCGCGCGACTGGCGTCTCGCAATGTGAAGCCTGTTACGGGTTCATCTTTTACTTTTGCTATACTTGCGCACCGAGCATCTTGAGGGGATAGGGACGCCTGACGTCACCAGAGTGCGTGCGCGCCAACAGTGAAGTCGCATTCCTTGTATCGGATGAAGCCCTATGCCGAGGGGAAGAAAGGGGCGGTCGCGCGCCATTTCCCGTAGGTCCTTGCCGATAGAGCGTTGGGGACGGCCATTGGCGCAAGCGGATTCGCCCGGCGGCTCTTTCTTTTGCGGTGCCGAGTCTTTAGCCCGGCCGGGATGCCCCTCGCAGGGAGCGTTTCAAACGGTTGGCGGAATGGTTGCGGAGAGTGATAACGAGGCGGGAACGCAATGGGCAGCGCTTGCCGGCGTCACCGCTGCGCTTGCCATGTTCGGCGCAGCGCAAGGGCTCTCCTATCTGCTGTTCACGCTGCTGATGCAGCGGCAAGGACTGTCGCCGACGCTGATCGGGCTCTCGGCGGCTATGATGCCCGTCGGCCTTCTCCTGTCGGCTTCCCTCGTGCCCGTCGCGGTGCGCTTGTTCGGGGCGCGCAATCTGGGTGTCGGCTGCGCGCTGGCAGGCGCGCTGTGCTTCTTCGCCATCGGCGCTTTGCAGAACTGGGTGGCCTGGTTCCCGCTCCGCTTCCTGATCGGTGTGATCATCAATCCGCTCTATGTGCTCGGCGAAGTCTGGGCGCTGTCGCTGGCGCCGCCGTCGCGGCGCGGCCGCGTGATGGGCGTGTTCAATGCGCTGATGGGCGCCGGCTATGCCGCAGGCCCGCTGGTCCTGATCACGGTCGGTACGGCCGGCTGGCCGCCTTTCATCGCGGCTATATCGGGCTTCGTGCTTTGCGCGCTGATCCTGTGCGCGGTTTCGGCAAAGCTTACCGGCTTCGAGGATGACGGCCAGTCTTTCGGCGGCGTTGTCGATTTCGCCAGGTTGGCGCCCGTGCTGCTGCTGGCCGTGCTGGTTTCCGCGGCCGTGCAGCAAAGCTCCTATGCGCTGATCCCTGTGTTCGGCTCGGCCTATGGACTGCCCGAGGCTAAGCTTGCCGCATTGGTGACGGCGCGTTCGCTTGGAAACATCTTTCTGCAGATTCCGCTAGGGCTGGCGGCCGAACGCTTCGGCGGCCGGGCGATGATCATCGTCTGCGCAGTGGTGACCGCCATTTGCGCGGTGTCGCTGCCGGTCCTCATCACCACGCCGTTCGCATGGCCGATGCTGCTGGTGATGGGAGCGGTCGGTTACGGCGTCTACACGATGGCGCTGATTGAGCTCGGCAGCCGCTTCGGAGGCACGACATTGCTCGCCGGCAATGCGGCCTTTGCCTTGATGTGGGGCCTCGGCGGCATTGTCGGGCCGCCCGGTGCCGGCGCGCTGATGCAGGCGATCGGGCCGCTCGGTCTGCCAGCGGTGATCATCGGGCTTGTCACATTGCTGGTCGCATTCGCGTTCTACCGCTCTCGGCTGCGCTGATCCTGACGAATGTCGGCTGCAAGATGCGCCTTCGAGAGTCACGGTCTTACAATGATCGGCCATAACCGCTACTTTGCGAAACGATAGGTGGGCGGGATCCATGGCACTGGCGCATCCGAAGACTGGCGAAGCGGTGCAATGGGCTGCGATCATTGGCGTGATCGCGACGGTCTCGGTATTCGCCATCGCGCAGGGGCTTTCCTATCCGCTGCTCAGCTTCATCCTGCAGCGCCAAGGAGTTTCTCCGGCAATGATCGGCCTGTCGGCGGCGATGACGCCGATCGGCTTCATCCTGTCCTCGCCGCCGATCCCGGCGCTGGCCCGCCGGTTCGGCGCAGGCCGCCTGGCGCTCGCCTGCGCGGCGCTTTCGGCGCTGATGCTGGCTCTCGTCGGATGGACGCAGAATGTCTATCTGTGGTTCCCTTTGCGCTTTCTGGTCGGCGTGGTGACCAACCCGCTCTATGTGCTCAGCGAAACCTGGGTAATCGCACTCGCACCGCCGTCACGTCGTGGCCGTGTCATGGGCGCCTATTCCACCGTCATTTCGACAGGTTTTGCGGCGGGGCCGCTCTGCCTCCTTGCCGTCGGCACCGAAGGCTGGCCGCCGTTCCTGGTCGGCATCTGCGCCTTTCTGTTCTGCGGTCTCTGCCTGGCGCTGGTTGTCGGGCGGTTACCCAAGATCGACGAGCCCGAGAACGAGGCTTCGGTGTTGGGTTTCATGCCGAAGGCCTGGTTGCTCCTATCGGCCGTCGTGGTCGCTGCCGGCTTCGAGCAGGCAGTGCTGGCGCTGCTTCCGGTCTATGGAACACACTATGGCATAGTGGAATCCCACATGTCGGCGCTTCTGTCGACGATGATTGCCGGCAACATCTTCATGCAAGTGCCGCTCGGGCTGCTCGCCGAACGGCTGACAGCGCGTCTCGTGCGGCTCGGCTGCGTGTCGGCAACGATCCTGGGATGTATCCTCCTACCGGAGTTGGTCGACACGCGGCTGATCTGGGTCTGCGTCTTCGTCTGGGGCGCGGCATCCTACGGCATCTACACTATGTCGATCATCGAGCTCGGCGAGCGCTTCAGCGGCTCGGCGCTGGTCGCCGGCAATGCCGCCTTCTCGCTGATGTGGGGCGTTGGCGGCTTCCTCGTGCCGCCGCTCACCGGCAGCGTGATGGAGGTGATCGGCGCATCGGGCCTGCCGGTCACGCTTGGGGCGATCTGCGCGGTGCTGGCGGCGGCAACGATCATTCACCGGCGAGTGATGTAGACCGGACTGGCACGAGACCTGGCGGTTGCTCTTGAATGTTCGCGCCACCTGGCGGGTTGCTCTTGAATGTTCGCGCCGCAAACGCGATGTAGGCCCAGCCTAGCCGATCGCACTTCGGAGTCCGCAATGCCCAGCACGATGATCCAACGCCAGCCCGATCCGACGGCAGAGGATCCCTTCCTCTGGCTGGAGGACCGCAACGGAAAGGACGCGCTCGACTGGGTCCACCGGCAGAATGCGGTGACGGTTGCCGAACTGCAGGGCGACGCCTCCTACGAGGCGGCGTTCGAGACCGCGCTCGATCTGATGACTGCCGAGGACAACATTGCCGTCGGCGCCGCGCTCAACGGCCATGTCTATAATTTCTGGCAGGACAAGACCAACGCGCTTGGCCTGTGGCGCCGCACCACTGTGGCCTCCTATAAGACCGACAAGCCCGATTGGGAAACGATCATCGATTTCGATGCGCTCTCGGCCAAGGAGGGCGTGAGATGGGTGTTTGGCGGCGCCAATCGGCTCTATCCCGACTTCGACCGTTGCCTGCTCTCCATGTCGCCCGACGGCGGCGATGCCAGCGAGATGCGCGAGTTCGACATTGCGACGAAATCATTCGTCGAGGATGGTTTTCGCGCTCCGGCCTCCAAGTCGGGTTTCTCCTGGCTGGACAGAGACACGGTGATTTTCTCGGCGGCTTTCGAGGAAGCCGACAAGACCGAGTCCGGCTATCCGCGCGTAATCAAGCTCTGGCGGCGCGGCGCGAGGCTGGAGGATGCTGAGCCGATTTTCGAAGGCGAGAAGCACCACCTGGCCGTCGGCGGCGGTGTCGAATTCGACGGCGACAGGCGGCATGTGCTGCTGGGCAAGACGCTCGACTTCTTCACCTCGCACAGCTTCCTGCGGCTGCCTTCAGGCGAGAACCGGCGCATCCCCTTGCCTGACGACGCCACCGACACGGCGATCTTCAAAGGACAGCTCGTCTTCGGCGTGCGCAGCCCGTGGACGGCACCGGACGGGACACGCTGCCTGCCAGACGGACTCTATTCCGTCGATTTCGATGGGTGGGTCGAAACCGGAGCATTCGGACCCTTCGAAACCGTGCTGGAACCAGCGCCCCGCGTCTCGATCGCGGGGCTCGCCAGGACGCAGGATCGGCTGTTCATCAACCTGATGGACAATGTGCGCGGCAAGGTGGTCGCCTGCGACCGCACCGCCGACGGCTGGTCGCTGAAACCGGTCGCGCTGCCGGAAAACGGCAATGTCGGCATCAGCCATGCCGAGCATTTCGGCGCAAGCGTCTCGTTCTCCTTCACCGATTTCCTGACGCCGAGCTCGATCATCTGGTCGGACGACAATGGCGCGACGCTGGCAACCGTGAAGTCGCAGCCGGCGCGTTTCGACGCCTCGCCCTATGTGTCCGAGCAATTCGAGGCGCGCTCCAGCGACGGCACGATGATCCCGTATTTCGTCGTCCGGCGCCGCGACCAGAGCGGGCCGGTACCGGCGCTGCTTTATGGCTATGGCGGCTTCGAAGTACCGCTGCTGCCCGGCTATGCCGGCATTCGCGGCAGGCTGTGGCTGGAAGCGGGCAACGCCTATGTCCAGGCCAATATCCGCGGCGGCGGCGAGTTCGGACCAGGCTGGCACCAAGCAGCGCTGAAGGCCAATCGCCAGAAGGCCTTCGATGACTTCGCAGCCGTGGCCGAGGACGTGGTCAGGCGCGGCATAACGACGGCAGGACAGCTGGGCATCCAGGGCGGTTCGAATGGCGGCCTGCTCACCGGCGTGTCGCTGACGCAGCGGCCGGAACTGTTCGGCGCCGTCATCATCGACGTGCCGCTGCTCGACATGCTGCGCTACACCGAGTTGCCGCCCGGCGCTTCCTGGATCGCCGAATACGGCGATCCGTCGAAACCGGAAGAGGCGGCGTGGCTTGCGGCCTACTCGCCCTATCAGCATGTCGCGGCCGATGCCGCTTATCCGCCGGTGCTGCTGATGACCTCGACCGCCGACGACCGCGTCCATCCCGGCCATGCGCGCAAGATGGCGGCGCGGCTGCAGAAAGCCGGGCATTCCAGGACGCTGTTCTTCGAGGAGACGGAAGGTGGTCATGGTGGTCGCGGCGATCGCCGGCCGCAGGCGGCGCAGACAGCGATGCGTTATGTTTTCCTGCAGAGGGCGCTCACCGGCACGGCTTGAAGTCGAGCTATCAGCCGGCATAAGCTGCCGGCCATGGCTCGCATGAGGACATCTGGCGCCCTCGGGGGCGCGGTGACGCCGTCACCGCGCACGCTGCGTGCCGAGCTTCTGCGGCTGTGTGCTCGCATCGGCTACTCGCCGCCCGCCTTCCTCTGACGAATCCGCCCCGGCTACTGCCGGATTGAGTCAAGAGGAAAGACCAGATCCATGACTTATCAGAACTATTCGCTGAAGCAGCTTCAGCAAATCGATGCCGCGCATCATCTTCATCCCTTCACCGATCACAAGGAACTGCGCGAGGCCGGCTCGCGCATCATCACCCGCGCCGACGGCGCTTTCATCTACGATTCCGAGGGGACGGAAATCCTCGACGGCATGGCGGGCCTGTGGTGCGTCAATGTCGGCTACGGCCGCGACGAACTCGCCGAAGCAGCCTATGCGCAGATGAAGGAGTTGCCCTACTACAATTCCTTCTTCAAATGCTCGACGCCGACGCCGGTGCTGTTGTCGCAGAAACTGGCGGAACTGGCCCCCACGCACATCAGCCAGGTCTTCTACGGTTCGTCCGGCTCGGAGGCGAACGATACGGCGCTGCGGCTGGTGCGCCACTACTGGGCGCTGGAAGGCAAACCGGAGAAGAACCGCATCATATCCCGCAAGATGGGCTATCACGGCTCGACGATCGCCGGCACCTCGCTTGGCGGCATGGAGCCGATGCACAAGCAACTCGGCGGCGCGGTGCCGAACATTGTCCATGTCATGATGCCCTATGCCTATGAACTCGCGCTGGCCGGCGAGAGCGATCATGATTTCGGCATCCGCGCGGCAAAGGCGGTCGAGGAAGCCATTCTCGAAGCCGGCGCCGACAAAGTCGCGGCCTTCATCGGCGAGCCGGTAATGGGCGCCGGCGGGGTAAAAATCCCGCCGATGAGCTACTGGCCGGAGGTGCAGCGCATCTGCCGCAAGCACGACGTGCTCCTGATGCTCGACGAGGTCATCACCGGCTATGGCCGGACGGGCGAATGGTTCGCGGCGCAGACCTTCGGGATCGAGCCCGACACCATAACCACCGCCAAGGCGCTGACCTCCGGCTACCAGCCGCTGTCGGCGCTGCTGGTCGGCGACCGCATCAGCAGAACGCTGGTCGAGAAAGGGGGCGAGTTCTATCACGGCTACACCTATTCCGGTCATCCGGTGGCCTGCGCGGTGGCGTTGAAGAACCTCGAGATCATTGAGCGGGAAGGCCTGGTCGAGCGGGTCAGGAACGACACCGGTCCCTATTTCGCGCAGGCGCTGCAGGAGCGCGTCGCCGGGCACAGGCTGGTCGGCGAGGTGCGCTCGATCGGCCTCATGGGGGCGATCGAGATCGTCAAGGACAAGGCGCGGAGGGAGCGTTACCTGCCGTCGGGAAGTGCCGCCGTCGTCGTGCGCGACCACGCGATTGCCCAAGGCATGATGTTGCGGGCCACCGGCGACACGATCATCCTGTCACCGCCGCTGATCTGGACGCGCGATACGATCGACATGGCTTGCGATCGGATCGCAAAAGCACTCGACCTTGCCGAGGTGGATCTGCGCAAGCGATGATCGAACGCTCTGGCGCCCTTCGCGGAGGGGCGGCCCGGGCGTCGCAGTTTGCCGGGCGCGACCGGGCTTCCCGAAACGCAAAAACCGCGCTCCAACGGGAACGCGGCTTTGCCAGATACGCATGGCGTTTCGCTACGAAGCACTTGCGAAACTTACGGGCTCCGGTACGCGAGACCTGATCCGGAGCGCCGGGCGGATGCGATGTCCGCCTCGCAATCCGTTTTAAAGGCACATCGTTACCGGTGGGTTAGCAAGACCTTAAGCAAATCTAAATTTGCTCGGATTCCGCCAAAAAAGAGACGCTAATAACCGTTTCAAAGCAGCGGGTTAGATTTGATCGCCGCGCAAGAAATTTATAATGCCGGAAAAATCCAGGCCGGCGTTGCCTTGCGCGTTGAACAGCGCGTAGAGCTGGGTTGCCTCGGCGCCCAAAGGCGTCACCGCACCGGCGCTCTGCGCGGCCTCCTGCGACAGTTTCAGGTCCTTCAGCATGAGCGCAGCAGCAAAGCCTGGCTTGTAGTCGCGATTGGCGGGCGAAGCCGGCACCGGGCCAGGCACTGGACAGTAACTGGTCAGCGACCAGCACTGACCCGAGGCGGTGGAGGCGACATCGAACAGCGCCTGGTGCGACAGCCCGAGCTTTTCGGCAAGAACGAAAGCTTCGGCTACGCCGATCATCGAGATGCCGAGAATCATGTTGTTGCAGATCTTGGCGGCCTGGCCGGCTCCGTCGCCGCCGCAATGGACGATGCGGCCGGCCATAGGCTTCAGGATCGGCTCAGCGGCTGCGAAAGCCTCATCGGAGCCGCCGGCCATGAAGGTCAACGTCCCCGCGGCAGCGCCGCCGGTGCCGCCGGAGACCGGCGCGTCGACCGACGGCAGACCATGCTTCGCAGCAATCGCATGGGCTTTGCGCGCCGATTCGACATCAATGGTCGAGGAATCGATGAACAGCGCGCCCTTCTTCGCCTTGGACGCGATGTCTTCGTAGACGGAGAGAACATGCTTGCCGGCTGGAAGCATGGTGATGACCACGTCTGCGTCCTTCACCGCGGCGACGGCATTGGCCATGACGGTGACGCCATGCTCCCTTGCGACGCTGAGGTTCTCGGGCACGAGATCGAAACCGTTTACAGTGTGCCCTGCCTTTACAAGGTTGGCGGCCATTGGATTGCCCATATTGCCGAGCCCGATGAAGGCGATCGTCGTCATTCCTGTTCCTCCGGTGTTCGCCGTCAGCGGCCAATCAATGCCCGCGCGATGATGACGCGCATGATCTCGTTGGTGCCTTCGAGGATCTGGTGGACGCGCAGATCGCGCACCAATTTCTCGATGCCGTAATCGTGCAGATAGCCATAGCCGCCATGCAGTTGCAGCGCCTGGTTGGCGACGTCGAACCCGATATCGGTGACGAAGCGTTTGGCCATGGCCGACCATTTTCCGGCATCCGCCGCCTTGCGGTCGAGCTTGGAGGCGGCGGCGTAGAGAAAGATGCGCGCCGCCTGCAGTTCCGTCTCCATATCGGCCAGCCTGAACTGCAGCGCCTGGAATTGGTTGATCGTCGCGCCAAAAGCCTTGCGCTCGGCCGTGTAGGCGAGCGCCTTGTCGAGCGCCGATTGCGCGCCGCCGAGCGAACAGGCGGCGATGTTGAGCCGGCCGCCGTCGAGCCCGGCCATGGCGATGCCGAACCCGGCGCCTTCGGTGGCAAGCAGGTTCTCGGCCGGCACCTTGCAGTCCTCGAAGATGACCTGGCGGGTCGACTGCATGTGCCAGCCCATCTTGTGTTCGTTGGCGCCGAAGGAGAGACCTGGCGCATCCTTGGGCACGACGAAGGTGGAAATGCCTTTCGGCCCTTCCACGCCGGTGCGCGCCATGACGACATAGAGATCGCTGTCGCCGGCGCCGGAGATGAACTGCTTGGCGCCGTTCAGGACATAGTCGCTACCGCTCCTCACGGCGCGCGTCTTCAGCGCGGCGGCGTCCGAGCCGGAGCCGGGCTCGGTCAGGCAATAACTGGCCAGCCATTCCATCGAGGTCAGCTTCGGCAGCAAGCGCTGGCGCTGCTCATCGCTGCCGAAGCGATCGATCATGGAGGCCGCCATGTTGTGGATGGAGATGAAGGAGGAAAAGGCCGGATCGGCGCGGGCCAGCGCCTCGAAGATCAGCACGGCGTCGAGGCAGCCGAGCGCCGAGCCGCCGACATCGTCTCGAACATAGATGCCGCCGAGGCCAAGCGGCCCGGTCTCGCGGATCACATCGGCGGGAAAGTGCTTTGCCCTGTCCCAGTCGAGCGCGTTCGGCGCGACGCGATCGGCCGCGAAGGCCTCAGCCATTTCCTGGATGGCGCGCTGCTCCTCGGTGAGTTCGAATTGGCCAGTGCCCGCATCGACTGCCGCGTCCATGGCGTGCTCCCTGTCGCTTCAGGCCGTCTGGCCTGTCGTTTTTGGCTTTGCGCGCGGATCAATCTAGACCAATGATGCCGCCGCGCAACCCGGCCCCCAGCGGACCGGCTGTGCACGAATTGAGCAACGGAGCCTTGCGTGCCGACAGTCTTCGATCAGTTGCTGGACCGATTCCACAGCTATCTCGCCGGAGTCGACAGCGATCTGGTCGCGGGTGCGGTGGGACGCATCGATTGGAACATGGCCTCCCGCTCGGGCGAACCGCGTCGGCTCGGCTGCCTTCGCCATCTCGACCGCATCGCGGAGCTTGCGCCGCCGGACATCAAGCCGCTGGCGCAGTTCGTGGCCGACCATCGGGACGAACTGCGCTGGGGGCAGACCTATACGGCCGCCGATTTCGGGCAGGACTTCGTCGACAATTACGGCTGGCTGGAAGTGTTCGGCACGCGCGGGCACTTCGTCAATGACGAGGCCGCGGCCGGCCTGCTGATCCTCGGGCCCGACATCGTCTACCCCGACCATCATCACATCGCCGAGGAAATCTACATCCCGCTGACCGGCGGCACCGAATGGCGGATGGGCGAGGGCGGCTTTCGCGTTCGCGGGGCCGGCGAGGTCGTCCACCACGCATCCAATGTCGATCACGCCATGCGCACGGGCAAGGAGCCATTGATGGCGCTCTATATCTGGCGCGGCGGACCGCTGGCGCAGAAGTCGACCATCGTCGGAATCGAGGGCAGCGGCTGATGGCAAGGGCAATCATGCTCCAAGGCACTGGCTCGGATGTCGGCAAGACCGTGTTGGTGGCGGGGCTGTGTCGCGCCGCGAAACGACGCGGGTTGAAGGTCAGACCATTCAAGCCGCAGAACATGTCGAACAATGCCGCCGTCGCCGAGATCCCCGGCGAGACAAGAGCCGGCGGCGGCGAGATCGGCCGTGGCCAATGGCTCCAGGCGCTGGCCTGCGGAGTGACGCCGACCGTGCACATGAACCCGGTGCTGCTCAAGCCGCAGAGCGATATCGGCTCGCAGGTGATTGTGCAGGGCAAGGTGTTCGGCGAGGCCCGGGCGCGCGACTACCAGGGCATGAAAGCACGGCTGATGGACGCGGTGCTGGAGTCCTGGACGAAGGTAACTGAGGGCGCCGATCTCGTCATCGTCGAGGGCGCCGGTTCTCCCGCCGAGATCAATCTGAGGAGCCGCGATATCGCCAATATGGGCTTTGCGACCCGCGCAAATGTGCCGGTGATCCTGGTTGGCGACATCGATCGCGGCGGCGTCATCGCTTCGATCGCCGGCACGCATCTGATCCTGCCGGAGGAAGACCGGCGCATGATCGCCGGCTACCTCATCAACAAGTTCCGCGGCGACGTCTCGCTGTTCGACGACGGTCTGGAGGCGATCGACAAGTTCACAGGCTGGCGCTGTTTTGGCGTCGTTCCCTGGTTGAAGGCGGCGGCGCGCTTGCCATCCGAGGACTCGGTCGTCCTCGAGCGTCTCGCCTCCGGCGAGAGGCGGGCGCTGAAGGTGGCGGTGCCGATGCTGGCGCGCATCGCCAATTTCGACGATCTCGATCCGCTCAAGGCCGAGCCCCAGGTCGAGGTGGTGTTCGTGCCGCCGGGCAAGAAGCTGCCTGAAGATGCAGGGTTGGTGGTCATTCCCGGCTCGAAGTCGACCATCGGCGATCTGATAGGATTTCGCGAGAATGGCTGGGATCGCGACCTCTTCGCGCATCGCAAGCGCGGCGGCCATGTCGTCGGCATCTGCGGCGGCTATCAGATGCTCGGCCGCGTGGTGCGCGATCCCGAGGGTATCGAAGGCAGCATCACCGAAGCGGAAGGGCTCGGCCTGCTCGACATCGAAACGGTGATGGAGCCGGAAAAGACGGTGCGCAATTCAAGCGCCCGCTCGGTCCAGTTCGGCCTGCCGCTCGAAGGCTACGAAATCCACCTCGGCCGCACCACCGGCCCCGACACCGCGCGGCCGTCGGCCGTCATCAATGGCGTCGAGGACGGCGCGGTTTCCGCCGACGGCAAGGTGATCGGGAGTTATCTGCACGGGCTGTTTTCCGCCGATGCCTTCCGTGCCGAATATCTGAAAAGTTTGGGCGTCAGGGGCGGCGGCATCGATTACCGCGCCGAGGTCGAGAAGGCCCTGGACGAGGTTGCGGCCGAGTTGGAGACCCATCTCGATTGCGACGCGATTTTCGCACTGGCCCGTTAACTCGCCACCTGCGTTCCAAATCAAAAGCGCCCGGCTGAGCCGGGCGCCTCGAGTTGCCGGAGAGTGATGTGTTCAGGCGCCGCGCATCAGGCAGCCACCGGCGAGCACGACATAGGCGATGAGCATGATCCACACTGCCGCAACAGGAATAAACGCAAGAAGGCCAAGAGCGGCGAGAAGGCCGATGATGGCAATGACCAACGAAATAATGAACACGATCTGGGTGGGTGCACTGAGATTCATGTCTGGTCCCTCCAACATGATTCGCACTTGCGAATTCTATCAGCAGGACCGCCACACACCAATCAACTGGCGCAACGGGTTGGCAGGGTCGGCAAGCAGCTTGGCCGCCAGCGCCAGACAGACGGCGACCAGCAGCGGCTTGATCAGTTTCGCGCCGATTCTTATCGCGAGACTTGCGCCGACGCGGGCGCCGATGAACTGCGCCACACCCATCATCAGTCCGATCTTCCAATAGACGACGCCGACAGCGGCGAAGACGATGAAGCCACCGACATTGGAGCCGAAGTTGAGCATCTTGGTGTGCGCCGTCGCCTTGAGCACGCCGTATCCGGCAAGTGCGACGAAGGTCAGCATGAGGAAGGAGCCGGTGCCCGGGCCGAACAGGCCGTCATAGAAGCCTATGGCGGGCACGACAGTGAAAGCGAACAGAAACGGAGACAGGCGCTCGGCGCGATCGACATCGTCCATATTGGGTTTGATCGCGAAGTAGAGGGCAATCGCGATCAGCAGAACAGGCAAGAGGGCGCGCAGGAAGTCGCCGGGCACGATCGTCGCCAGCAGAGCGCCGACCGCACCGCCGACGAGGGCCAGCAGCGCTGAAGGAGCCTGGCGGCGAAGATCTACCTGACCGTTCGCGGCATAGTGGATGGTGGCCGAGCCAGAGCCGAACATCCCCTGGAGCTTGTTGGTGCCGAGAGCTGTGGCGGGTGAGAAGCCTGCGAGAAGCAGGGCCGGAATGGTGATCAGGCCGCCGCCGCCGGCAATCGAATCGACAAAGCCCGCCGCGAAAGCAGCGGCGGTGAGCATAAGCACGGTCTGCAGGGTAAGTTCGATCATGGGCTGCAAGTACGGCGGAGGGACCGCAGCTTCGATCATGCTCGCCCAGTTTGCGCAAGACAGATTCCGCGCTAACAATCTCACGGAATCGCGAAGGGGAGGCTGATTGCGATGGCGCTGCTCGATCAGATACGCTCGATCTTCGACGGCGACCCTGGCGTGCGCAAGGTGGCGGACGATCCGGTGCTGTCGGCAGAACTGCTGATGCTGTTCCGCATGATCCTGGCCGACGGCTCGGTCTCGGAAAGCGAGATGGCCGCCTTCCGCCGCATCTGCAAGGAAGCTTTCGGCATTCCCGAATCCAGCACCGACAGCGTCATCGAATATCTCAACGACTATGGTTACGAGACCAATGGGTCGCAGGCGATTGCGCTGTTCCGCGACCTGGATATCGAGCGGCGCAAGCTGCTTGCCCGCCACATGGCTGAGATTGCCAAGGCCGACGCCAAGCTGGCAGAGAGCGAGGTGAAGCTCTTGCGGCGCACGCTCGATCTGCTGGATATCAGCCCGGTCGACGTGGTGAGGCAGGACGACTGAGGACGCAACTCATCCCTGTTCCTGCATGCGCCGTGCGATCGCGCGGTGGAGATCGGGCGCCGCCGTTACCAGGGATTGCGCCGCTTCCGAGCTCGGATTGTCGAGCACGTCGGCGGTCCTGCCGTGCTCGACGATCTTGCCCTCATGCATGACCAGCACCTCGTCCGACATGGCGCGGGCAACCGTCAGGTCGTGGGTTATGAAGAGGTAGGCGATGCCGAGTTTCTGGTTGAGTTCGGCGAAGAGATCCAGAATCTGGGCGCGGATCGAGACATCAAGCGCCGAGACCGGCTCGTCGGCGACGACCAGTTTCGGGCGAGTGATGATGGCGCGGGCGATCGACAACCTTTGGCGCTGGCCGCCCGAGAACTCATGCGGGTATTTGTCCATGTCGCGCGGGCCGAGCCCGACTTCGTGCAGCGCATGCGCGACCATTTCCCGGCGCTCGGCCCTGGCCGGCTGCTTCTCGAGAAGGTGTAGAGGCTCGGCCACCAGTCTCTCGACTTTCTGGCGCGGGTCGAAGGAACCATAGGGATCCTGAAATACCACCTGCATGTCGCGCCGCGCCGGCTTCAGCGCGGCTTCTGCCCTGCCGGTGATGGTCTCGCCGCGAAAGCGGATCGCGCCTTCCGTCGGCTTGTCGAGCGCCAGGATCATGCGGGCGAGGGTGGACTTGCCGCAGCCGGAGCGGCCGACCAGGGCTACCGACTGCGCAGGCTCAATGGTGAGCGAGACATCGTCGACAGCGCGAACCGGGTGTGCCGGCCGGAACAGGGAGGTCCGCCGGCCCTGATAGGTGCGGCTAACGCCCTTGACCTCGAGCAGCGGCTTGGCGGAGCCGGCAAGATGGGGCTTCGGGCGCGCCGGCACATGCATGGAAGCCAATGCCAGCTCGCGCGTGTAGGGGTGGAGTTGTGCCGACAGCGTGCGCGCGGTATCGCCGGCTTCCATGACTTCGCCGCGGCGCAGGATGGTCAGGCGGTCGGCCATCTCGGTCACCACGGCGAGATCGTGCGAGATGAGCAGAAGGCCCATGCGGTTTTCGCGCACGAGATCTCGCAGCAGGTCGAGGATCTGCGCCTGCAGCACCACGTCGAGCGCCGTCGTCGGCTCGTCGGCGATCAGCAGCTTCGGTTTCAGCGCGCAGGCGATCGCAATGACCACGCGCTGTCGCTGGCCGCCGGACAGTTCGTGGGGATAGCGCGACAGCGGAAATTTCGCCTCGGGCAGGCCGACGCGGTCGAGCATCTTGCGCGCCCGTTCCTCGGCCTCGGCGCGGCTTGCCTTGGTGTGCCAGCGAATGCCTTCGGCCACCTGCTCGCCGATCGTCTTGACCGGATTGAGTGCCGTCATCGGTTCCTGGAAGACCATGCCGATGTCGTCGCCGCGCAGCGCGCACATCTGGTCCTCGGTTGCGGCCAGAACATCGATGCCGTCGAAGGTGATGCGCCCACCGGCGCGCGCCAGATGCGGCAGAAGCCGCATGACGGTGAGCGCCGTCATCGACTTGCCGGAGCCGGATTCGCCGACCAGGCCGACCACTTCGCCCGACGCGATCGCGAGGTCGACGTCTTTCAGGATCGGCGTGCCGCCGATCGAGAGCGACAGGTTCTCGATCTCGAGCAGGCTCATCGCTGCCGCCGCGATTTGGGATCGAGGATGTCGGCGATGCCGTCGCCAAGCAGGTTCAGCCCAAGCACGGTGACGATGATCGCCATGCCGGGAAAGATCGCCATCCAGGGGGCCGTCACCATGCGCGTCTGAGCGTCGAACAGCATGCGACCCCAACTCGGCATCGGCGGCTGCGCGCCCAAGCCAACGTAAGACAGACCTGCTTCGGCCAGGATGCCCAGCGCAAACTGGATGGTGCCCTGGACGAGCAGCAGTGTCGCGATGTTGGGCAGGATGTGCTCGATGCTGATCTGCGTCATGCCCTTGCCGGCGGCGCGCGCGGCAAGAATGAATTCGCGGGGCCAGATGGCGAGTGCGCCGGCACGGGCAACGCGGGCGAAGACCGGGATGTTGAAGATGCCGATGGCGATGATGGCGTTGACGGCGCCTGGGCCGAAGATGGCGGTTATCATGATCGCCGAAAGCAGCGCCGGGAAGGCGAAGACGAGGTCGTTGAGCCGCATCAGCGCTTCGTCGGCAATGCCGCCGCGCGCCGCGGCAAAGGCGCCCAGCGGCACGCCGATGCCCATGCCGATGCCGACTGCAACCAAAGCCACGGCGATCGAGTTGCGGGCGCCGACCATGATCATCGACAGGATGTCGCGGCCGAAATGATCGGTGCCAAACCAGTGCGTCAGCGACGGCGCCTGCGTCTTGTCGGCGATCACCAGCTTAGTGACATCGTAGGGGGTCCAGACGAAAGAGAGGAGGGCAATGCCGGCCACCAGCAGCGTGATGGCAAAGCCGATCAGGAACGAGCGATTGCCGAAGGCTCTTGCCGGAACGCCGGCGAGGGCTTCCTGGGGCAGGCCAAAGCGCATGGTCATTGCCGGCCCCGCAATCGCGGATCGATAACCGCATAGGAGAAGTCGACCAGCAGGTTGACGGCGATCACCGCCACCACCAGCAGCATCACGACGCTCTCGACAACAATAAGATCGCGCTGGGTGATGGCCTGAAACACCAGCCGGCCGAGACCGGGCAGGTAGAATACGTTCTCGATGATGATGGTGCCGGCAAGCAGGAAGGCGAATTGCAGGCCGAGAATGGTGAGCACCGGGATCATGGCGTTTCGCAGCGCATGGCGCCAGAGCACGGCACGATAGGGAAGGCCCTTGGCGCGGGCGGTGCGGATAAAGTCTTCGTTGAGAACTTCGATCAGCGCCGAACGAGCGACGCGGGCCAGGATCGCCGCCTGCGGCAGCGCCAGCGCAACGGCCGGCAGGAGCAATGACTTCAGCGCCGGCCAGATGCCGGCGCTCCAGCCTGGAAAGCCGCCGGCCGGCACCAGCCGCAGCCATACGGCGAAGAGGTAGATCAGCATCAGGGCGAACCAGAAGTTCGGTACCGCGACGCCGAGCTGGGCGGCGGCCATGGCGAGTGAATCACCGGCGCGGCCCTGACGGCTGGCCGAGAAAATCCCGACCGGAATAGCAATGACTGTCGACATCGCCAACGCGATCAGCGCCAGCGGCAAGGAAACCACGACGCGTTCGCGCACCAGTTCGACGACGGGAACCGAGTAGGTATAGGAGCGGCCGAAATCGAGGCTGAGCAGTCCGCCCGCCCAATGCAGATAGCGCAGGACCAGTGGCGCGTTCAGCCCCATCTGGTTGCGCAACAACTCGACCTGCTCAGCACTGGCGTTGAAGCCCAGCATCAGCCGGGCGGGATCGCCGGGCAGGATCTCCATCACCGCAAACACCACCATCGAGGCCAGCACCAGCGTGAGGGCCGCGATTGCGAGGCGCTTGAGGAGGTAGACGGTCATGGGAAGCGGAGGACTGCAGTATCGTCACGGGCGATAGCTAGATAAAGGTCGAGTTCCCGCCAACCCCCCTCTGTCCTGCCGGACATCTCCCCCTCAAGGGGGGAGATTGGCAGTTTCAGCGTCGCCGACAACCGTCCAAAGTTGGTGATTGGCGAAGGCCCAATTGAAAGCGCAATCTTCCCTCTTGAGGGGGAGATGCCCGGCAGGGCAGATGGGGGTGTGACGGAGCGCAACTTTCGCCTTTGGCTCAACAGGCCGTCAGTCCGTCCACTTCACTTTGGTGAGGTCGTTGGCCTGGATCGGCGCGTTCTCCCAAAGGCCTTGCAGCTTGGCATCCCAGACGCCGACCTTGGGCAGTTCGTAGAGGAAGCCAACGACGGCGTCGTCGGCCAGGATCTTCTGGGCTTCGGCGTACAACTGCTTCCGCTTCGCCTCGTCCGAGGTGAGATTGAGGTCGGCGATGACCTTGTCGAAGGCCGGGTTGTCGTAGTTGAAGTAGTAGTCCTTGCGTGAATAGATATCGATGTCGTTCGGCTCGGTATGGGAGACGATGGTCAGGTCATAGTCCTTCTTGGTGAAGACCTGATCCAGCCACTGCGCCCATTCGACTGGGATGATCTCCAGATCGATGCCGACGTCGCGCAGTTCGGATGCAATGATTTCGCCGCCGAGCCTGGCATAGGAAGGCGGCGGCAGCTTCAGCGTCGCCTTGATACCGTTCTCGAGGCCAGCCTCTTTCAGCAGTTCCTTGGCTTTGGCGACGTCGTGCGGATAGCGGCCGGTGAGGTCGACATAGTATTTGTTGGCCGGCGACATGTGCGAGCCGATCGGCAGACCAAGGCCGGCCGAAGCGCCGTCGATGATGGCCTTGCGGTCTAGCGCGTAGGAGATCGCCTGCCTGACCTCAAGCTTGTCGAAGGGCGCTTTCTTGTTGTTGATCGACAGGATCGTCTCGCCCTCGGTCGAACCGATCACCACATGGAAGCGCGGATCGTCCTTGACCTGGGAAACGCTGTCGGGATCGAAGAACGGGAAAGCCTGGATGTCGCCGGAAAGAAGCGCCGGCACGGCGGCGGCGGCGTCCGGGACGATGCGGAACTCGACCTTGTCGAGCGAGACGGGGGCGCCCCAATAGCTGTCAGACTTCACCAGCGTGATCGACGAGCCCTTGGCCCAGGCCTGGAACTTGAACGGGCCGGTGCCGATCGGCTTTTCCTTGTTGGTATCGGCAGATTTCGGCGACACCATCACCGCGTCGCCCCAGCCCATATTGTAGAGGAAGGAGCCTTGCGGGTTCTTCAGCGTAACCTTCACGGTCGCCGGATCGACCACGTCGACCTTGTCGATTGCCGCGAACAGGCCTTTTTGCGCGTTGACGGAGTTGTCCGCGCGGGCACGGTCGAGCGAGAATTTCACGTCGTCGGCGCTGAAGTCGGAGCCGTCGTGAAACTTCACGCCGGTGTGCAGCTTGAAGGTGTAGACCTTGCCGTCGTCCGAGATCGTCCAGCTTTCGGCAAGGTCGGGCAGCACCTCGCCGTTCGGGCCGATACGGGTAAGCCCTTCGAAGACATTGGCGTAGAGCACCTCGTCGATCGCCGCCGCGGCACCCGCGGTCGGATCGAGATGCGGAGGCTCCAGCGGAATGCCGATGACGAGGTCGGTGCGCGCGGCAAATGCCGAGGTGGCGGCAGCGAATGACAGCACGGTTGCGGCCAGAATGGTCTTCCACAGTTTCATCGCTGAACTCCCATGTGCTCAAGCCCGGCGGATAGAAGCGTGATTTGGCGCGCGAGTAAATTGCGTTTCGTGCTGCCGCGCCACGCTTGCGGGAATGTTTTCCCGTCGACGGCTCGATCAGTCCGTCGTACCGCGCAGCAGCACATTGAGGCCGATCGCCATCACCTTGGCCGATTCCACCATATCGGCGATGCCCACCCATTCGTCGGGCCGATGGGCAAGATCGAGAATTCCGGGACCGTAGGCGATGCAGTCGTAGATATGGCCGATGCGAGCGACATGCTTCTGGTCATAGGTGCCGGGCGAGATGACATAGTGCGGCTCTCGGTCGAAGACCTCCATGATGCCCTGCGCCACGGCCTTGACCACCGGCGCGTCGCGCTCGGTCATCAGCGGCAGAACCTCCATCAGGTTGCGGATCTCGTAATCGAACTTTTTTCGCTCGCGCTTCAGCCTTTCGAGGATGCCGGTGACTTCGCCCTTGACGGTGGCGAGGTCCTCTTCCAGCAGGAACCGGCGGTCGATGGTCAGCCGGCAGGAGTCGGGCACGTTGGGCGAGGGCAGCCCAGGCCGGAAGTCCTCGGTCTGTCCGCCATGAATGGAGTTGATGTTCATGGTCGAGCGCCGCGCTGCTTCGGGCACGACCGGCATGCGCGTCACCTTGCGGTCGAGCGCCGGGAACAGTTCATCCTCGAAGCCCTGCAGGACGGCGCCCATATGGCGCACGGCATTGTCGCCGAGGAACGGCATCGAGCCATGCGCGATCTCGCCCTTGGTCTCGATCTCGGCCCACCAGACGCCGCGATGGCCGAGGCAGATACGGTCCTTGTTCAGCGGCTCGGGGATGATGACGTGGTCGACCTTCGGCTTTGAGAAATAGCCGAGGTTCGCCAGATGCGCGACGCCGCCGAAGCCGCCGGACTCCTCATCGGCAGTGCCCGAGATCTCGATGGCGCCGGGAAAGTCGGGATACACTTCCATGAAGGCTTCTACGGCGATGACCGAGGCGGCGAGTCCGCCCTTCATGTCGCAGGCGCCGCGGCCGTACACCCTGCCGTCCTTCACCAGTCCGGCAAATGGATCGACGGTCCAGCCGTCGCCGGCCTCGACGACATCGATGTGTGAATTGAAATGCACGCAGGGGCCGGGCGAGCGGCCTTCCAAGCGGGCGACGACATTCACGCGCGGGTAGCGATCGGTATCGCCGGGCGCTCCCATGGCGCGAATGAAATCGATTTCAAAGCCGAGCTTTCTGAGGCGCGCGCCCAGATATTCGGCGCACGGCCGATAAGCCTCGCCTGGCGGATTCACGGTCGGGAAGCGGATCAGGTCGACGGTCAGCGCGATCAGATCGTCGACGCGGTCCTCGACGGCCTTGTAGAGTCGTTCCTTCATCCGCCGAATTGAAGAAGCAATGCGGTGGTTTTGCAAGCAGCCTCCCGCTCATTGCCAAACAATGATCCGGGTAGGCCCAACGGCTAAACCACCGAGAGTGGATCTCGCATCGGCAACCATGGCGAGAAGATCATTCAAATTTGCTGGTCTGCATTGGCGAATTTATCAAGGAGTGTGTGGTACTTAACTCACCTGCCGGCAAAATGATGGAAAGAACCGCGTGATGGCAGGGGGCAATCAAGGGGGTTTGATCGTATGAAAAAGTCGGTTCTCATGGCGGCGGTTCTGACAACCTTGCTCGGCGCGTCCACCGCAAGCCGGGCGGCCTCGCTGGTCGCCAACATCGACGTGTCGTCGCAGACGATGACCGTCAGCAAATATGGCCAGGTGCTTTACCGCTGGAGCGTATCGACGGCACGCAGGGGCTACTTCACCCCGCGCGGCAGCTATCGGCCGCAGTGGACGGCCCGGATGTGGTACTCGCGCAAATACGAGATGTCGCCGATGCCCTATTCGGTGTTCTTCCGCGGCGGCTACGCTATCCATGGCACCGGTGCAGTGAAGCATCTCGGGCGTCCGGCCTCGCACGGTTGCGTGCGGCTGCACACGGCCAATGCCGCGACCTTCTACTCGATGGTGAAGGAAGTCGGCTACGGCAACACACGGATCGTCGTCACCGACTGATCTGTGGCGGTAGCCGGCCAATTATTGGGTGGCTGTCTCTCCACCGCGCCGGCTGCGGCTGCGTCCGCTCATCTCCCAGCGTTTGTGGAACCACATCCACTGGCCTGGATCCTCGCGCACCCAACGCTCGACAACGTCGGCGAGGAGCTGGGTGGCGGCGTGAACGTCGACGCTGCCGCTTTTGTTGCGTGGCAAGGTCAGCTTGTCTTCGATCTCCAGGCGAAACCGGTTGCCCGGCAGCCTGACGCAGCGCGCCGGGTAGACGTCGCAATCATAGTGGCGCGCAAGCATGCCCAGCACGGGATTGCTCTGGCAGCGGCGGCCGAAAAAGGTCGTCTCGACGCCATTGGTGAATTTCTGATCGACCAGCACGCCGATGTTGCCGCCGTTCTCGAGAATGGCGGCGAGGGCAAATGACGCGCCGGTCGAGGAGGGAAGCAGACCCCCCATGGTCGAGCGGCGGGTCGAATGGATGTAGTCGGCGAGATAGGGATTGTTGGGCGGGCGAAACAGCGCGGTGATGTTCATGCCGAAGGTGGCGGCGGCCACCGGCAGCAGCTCGAAATTGCCGAGATGGCCGGTGAACAGGATATGCGGCTTCTTCTCGCCGGCGATCCGGGCGAAATGCTCGACGCCGCGGACCTCGACGCGGCCGGGCTCCGCGGCATTCGGATCAAAATCGAACAGGGCGTCGAGGAAGATGTATTCGGCGGCAAGGCGGGCCATATTGCCCCACATGTCCGAGGCGATGGCCTCGATCTCGGCATCGCTCTTTTGCGGGTAGGCCAGGCGCAGATTGTTGACCGCCACCCGATGCCGGCCGACCAGCGGGCCGATGCGGCGGGCGACGCGGTCGGCGAAGTTGAGCGCCCGGTCGGGGGGCAGCAGGCGCAGCAGCGAGATCATCGTCATCGCCGCGCGCGCGATCAGCCAGTGCTCCATCTGGCGCAGCCGCCGGCCGTAACGGAACATGAAGTCCCGGCGGGCTTTCTTGAGCACCTTGCTTACCATCTCGCCTTAGGAAACGCGCAGGATGATCTTGCCGAAGACGTCACGGCCTTCCATGCGCTTCAGCGCGGCGTCGATGTCGTCGAAGCCGACTTCGGTGTCGATGACGGGGGAGACCAGGCCGGCCGCCATCTTCTGCATGGCGTCGGCCATGTTCTCCATGCGGCAGCCGAAGGAGCCGAGCAGTTTCAACTGCTGCTGGAAGAGCTGCATCAGGTTGACCTGTGTCGACACGCCCGAGGTCGAGCCGCAGGTGACGAGACGACCGCCGCGCTTCAAGCACAGCATCGAGCCGGCAAAGGTGTCGGCGCCGACGTGTTCGAAGACGACGTCGACGCCCTTTTTCCTGGTCAGCTTGCGCACCACGCCTTCGAAACGATCCTCGCGGTAGTTGATGATATGATCGGCGCCGAGCGCCTTCGCCTTGTCGATCTTGTCGTTCGAGCCGACCGTCGTGATGACGATGCAACCCATTTTCTTGGCGAGCTGGATCGCGGCGGTGCCGATGCCGGAGCCGCCGGCGTGGACGAGGATCGTTTCGCCGGGCTCGAGTTTCGCATTGTCGAACAGCATGTGCTCGACCGTGCCGAAGGTGACGGGCGCGACGGCGGCGCCGATCTCGGAGACGCCGGGCGGGGCAGGCACCAGCAAGCGCGCCGGCAGGTTGATCTTTTCCTGCGCGAAGCCGTCGAGGTGGAAGCCGTGCACGCCGGACACATGCTCGCAGAGATTGTCGCGGCCTTCGCGGCAGGCCCGGCAAAGCCCGCAAGTGCGCGCGCCATAGATCGACACCAATTGTCCAGGCAGCAGATTGGCAACACCGGGCCCGACCGCCTCGACCTCGCCCGACGCTTCGGCACCGACCACCAGCGGCAGCTTGCGTTTGGCGAACGCCATGCCGCGCCAGCCCCAGACGTCGATATGGTTCAGCGCCACCGCCCTGATGCGAAGCGTGACCTCGCCGAGCGAAGGCGGCGGGGGAGGCGGAAGGTCCACCGTTTCAAGGCGGCGGTCCTCTATAAGTTGCAATGCGCGCATGGGGCCTGTCGGAACTATCTGAGCGGAAAAACGTCCGCTTAGACCGGTTCCCGCGCCATGACAAGGCAGGTGTTCTGGCCGCCGAAGCCGAAGGAGTTCGACAAAACCGTGCCGACTTGGGCGTTGCGCTTCGTGTTCGGCACGACATCGAGCACGATCGCCGGATCGGGATTGTCGTAGTTGATTGTCGGCGGAATGACGCTTTCGCGCATCGTCATCAGCGAGAACGCCGCCTCGACCGCGCCGGCGGCGGACAGCGTGTGGCCGATCATCGACTTGTTCGACGAGATCGGCATCGCGCCAATCCGCTCGCCGAACACGGTCGACAGCGACAGGTGTTCCATCTTGTCGTTTTCCGGCGTCGAGGTGCCGTGCGCGTTGACATAGTCGATCTCGTCCTCTCCCAAGCCGGCATCGGCCAGAGCGGCGCGCACGGCCGCGATGGCCGGCGAACCATCGGGCTTGGAACGGGTGCGGTGAAAATCGTCGGCCTTCTCGCCGCAGCCGCGCATGATGCCGAGGATCGTCGCGCCGCGTGCAAGGGCAGCTTCGAGCGATTCCAGCACCAGCGCGCCGGAGCCTTCGGCCAACACGAAGCCGTCGCGATCCTTGGAGAAAGGTTTTGAGGCCTTTTCGGGAATATCGTTGTGGGTGGAGAGCGCTGACAGCAGCGAGAAGCGGATCAGTGCTTCGGCAGTGGCGGAGCCGTCGGCGCCGATCGACAGCGCCTTGTCGCATTCACCGCGGCGGATCGCCTCGACGCCGAGCTGGATGGCGGTGGCGCCGGAGGCACACGCGGTCGAAAGCGTGATCGGCAGGCCGCGCGTGCCGAAACGGTCGGCGAGCCGGTCGGCTATGGAGCCGAACTGGGTCGTTTCAAAGATGTCGAGTTCTTTCAGGCCGCGTGCGACCCTCAGCAGCCTTTCGGAACCGCTCTCCTTCTTGTCGGAATTATACAGCGAGAAGCGGTCGGCCCAGTCGAGCTCGACCGGCGGCGAGGCAAGAAACAGCGGTCCGCCGAAATCGCCGGAATCAAGGCCTGCTTCCGAGACAGCTTCCTGGGCAGCCGTTTCGGCCAACTCATAGGTGAGGGGGCTCGCGCCCTTGGAGCTCGACGGCAGGAAGTCGACCATGCCGGAAATGCGGGTGTTCAACTGGTCGACGGGAAAGCGGGTGATCGGGTGGATCCCCGACTTGCCTGAGGTCAGCGCCGCCCAATTGTCGGCCTTGCCGACGCCAAGCGATGTCACCACGCCGATGCCGGTCACGGCAACAATCGGCCTGCCCATGTGGTCGCGGAGATTGGCCATGCTCTGTCTGCCTCGGTCTAGGGCAATTCCGGGAAAGTGTGTCACAGTTTCCGTTCGGAATTGCGTGAAGAGAAATCTAAGCGGCTTTGATCAGCCCCAGCCCCTCGAATTGGTGATAGCCGACAGCCGTTGCAAGGAGGGTATTGGGGGCACCTTCGAACGGCCGTTCGTTTGTGGCATCGAAAGCCGGATAGCCGGCCTTGTGGTCGATGGCGAGCGCAGCAAGCGCGACCGCAAAGGGGAACTGCGCTTCCTTCATATGACCGGTGAGCGTCGAGAAGGCGCGCGCGGCAAGCGCCGGGTTGGCGTCGAGCACTTGCTTTTCGGCCGCGGTGGCGGCGTGGGCGCCGGACGCGCCTGAAATGGTCAGCAAAGGACCATCGGGCAGAGCTGCCTGCTTGAGCAGCGCGGCGATCTCGGCATTCAGGTCGCCGCGCCGGCGCCGGGCACGTCCGGAAATCACGGGCCCCAGCTCGGCATAGATCTTGCGGCCGCGTGTTTTCGCGTGCTCGCGCTGCTCGAGCACCAGGAAGGCGCCGCCCGAACCTGTCACCACGCCGCCGCCTTCGGCGCCCTGTCGCTGCCAGACTGGCCTCCAGGGTCCACGATGCAGATAGCCCGCAAGCTCATAGCCGAGCAGCATGTCGGAGTGCTCGGTCTGAAACGCGCCGCCGACCAGGACATGGGTCGACTGGCCGGAGCGGATGCGCGCCGCAGCCGTTTCGACGGCGGAAACACCGGCACCTTCCTCGCCCATGAAGGTGCGAGACGAGCCGGTGACCTTGTGCACGATCGAGATGTTGCCGGCCAGCAGGTTGGACAGCTGCGCGAGGAACAGCGTCGGCCGCAATTCCGTGGTCAGCTTCTCGTTGAGCAGCACGTCGCGGTCGTTGCGGCTCTCGGAGGCGGCAAGAATCGCGCTGTCGACGGCCTCGTCGCGCTCGCCGCCGCCGGCTGCCACAACCATGTCCATGGTGGCGCAGAGCTCGTCATTGCCCTTGATGCCGGCATCGTCCAGCGCAAGCCCGGCGGTATAGGTGCCGAGCCGCTGCCAGGTTTCCATCTGGCGCTGATCGCCGCGCTTGGCAATCTGCAGGTTCCAGTCGATCTCGGGCAGCGGATGAATGGTGTAGGGCGCAAAGCGCGTCGCATCGAGCACCGGCTCGAGGCCCGGCCGGGTGAGCTTCTGCCAATGCGCGTCAGGACCCTCTCCCAGCGAAGAGACAAGGCCGATGCCGGTGATGACGACGTCGTGGGAGCTCATAGGCGGCTGTTGTGAGTTAGGTTGCTTTCGATCTTGCGCATGATCCTCCCATTCGTAGCCGAATTTTGGGGTTCATGCGGCGCGCAGCTCAAGACCGCGCCCGAACCGCCTCAGGCGGCCTTGGCTGCGACCAAAGCGTCGATCTTGGCGCAGAGGTTCTTCATGACGAAATAGTCGTCGGTCGAGGCTTTGCCGTCATTGACCTCCTGCGTCCACTTCTCGAGCGGCACCTTGATGCCGAATTCCTTGTCGATGGCGAAGACGATGTCGAGGAAATCGAGGCTGTCGATGCCGAGATCGTCGATGGTATGGCTTTCGGGCGTGATGGTGTCGATATCGATCTCGCTGGTGTCGGCAATGATCTTGGCGACTTTGTCGAACGTCGTGGACAAGGGCTTTTCCTTCGGTTGCGGGCGGAATCTGTCCGCATCTGGTTTTGGCGCTGTCTAATCGGTTTTTCCGGGCAGGAAAAGGCCTGATGCGCCGGGCGCAGGTGGGATGCCGGCTCTCGGAGCGCAAGAAGGGCCGCCGGTCTGCCCGGCGGCCCCCATTTGATGGTCGGTCAGCTCAGCCGTCGCGGAGCTTGACCAGGTCGTTGAGCAGCCCGCCGGTCCCGTTGTGGACCGTCAGACGCTCGACCTTGCCGGCAATGGCCTCGAGAGCCTCGAGCTCCTTCAGCCGCAGCATCACCGGGTTCTCGGCCATCACCTTGGCCGTGTTGAGCAGCGAACGCGTCGCGTTCGTCTCCTCGCGGCGGCGGATGACGTTGGCCTCGGCCTGCTTCTCGGCCGAAACCACCTGGTTGAGGATTTCGCGCATCTCGCCCGGCAGGATCACGTCCTTGAGAGCGATATCGCTGACCTCGACCCCGATCACGGCCATGTCGGCGCGCACCTTGGCCGCCGCTTCCTCGTCGACCGTGACCTTCTTGTCGAGGATCTGGTCGAGCGTGAGCGCGCCAAGCGTCTTGCGGAAGGCGTACTGCAGGGCGCGATAGAGGGCCTCGGAGAAGTCCTTCACCGTGCTCACCGCCGTCACCGGGTCAACCACCCGGTATTCGGCGGCGATGTTGACGCGGATCGTCACGCGATCCTTGGTCAGCATTTCCTGCCCGGCGACATCAAGCGACTGGCGCTTGGTGTCGACGACCTTCACCTGGACCATGCGGCCGACATTCCAGAAGGCGTGCACGCCCGCGGCAAGCGTCCGAACGTAGACACCATCCACGAACAGCAGCCCGACCTGGCCGTCCACCACCGGATGCAGGAACACCAGTTCCGTCTTCCGGGCCTGGCCGAGCCGGCGCATGACCGCCGGATCGATCGCAAGATCGGACGACGTATCAAGCAGCGTCGCCTTCCACGGCCCGGCATCGGTCCACAGCACGAGCTTGCGGTCCGGCGCCAGAACGGCATGGAGGTTGCCGTCACGCTCGATGACGGCGACATCCGCGCGCCCGGTGCGAACGACGGTGAAGTGACGCGCGGCCACGTCCGGGAGCTTGTCGAACAACGCCTTCTCGTAGGCCGAAACGAATTCCGGATTCTTCAGGTCGTGCCGGGAGACTTCCAGGTTGTGGCGCCGGTTGGCGAGCCAATGTTCGCCCGGCATCAGGACAGCCTGGATTTCGCCCTTGTAGAGGGCGACGGCACGCTCATTTTCCTTCACGAGGACGCGCTGGCGTCCAAGAATCTTCTCGAGAATGGTCTTCATTGTCTTCACTCCTGTCGGGCATGGCCCCATGCGAGGCGTCACGTCATGCGTCGATCATCCTTTCGTTTCTCGTTTCGATCGTCCCTTTCCAGTCCCGGGCACGATTGATCCGGGGACCGGTGGCATCGGCGCGAGGCGGGCCTTCGGGAGCGGATCACGGGGCGGCAGGGCGGGCGCCGGAGGCTGAGCCTCCCTTGCCGGCGCTGCCGCGCCTTGATCGTCACCGCGGCCTGGCCGCGCGCCGATGGCGCAGGAAATCGCGACCCGGCGAGGCCGAAGCCCTGCCGTCCTTGACGTCCTCGCATTCCGGTCCCCGGACCGTTTTCCAGATAACACCACCCTAAGGTGTCGCCTTGTCTGGCCGTTGGAGAAGGATTCGAACCTTCGACATTCAGATTATGAGTCTGATGCTCTACCCAGCTGAGCTATCCGTGTCGTGGGTGTGGGAATCGAACCCTGCCTCCGGAGCCAACTCCGGCGCTCTCCATGAGCTACACCCGCAGATCCCAACACCCGAAACGGCGCCGTACACAGCGCGACAGAGCCGGCTGCGCGGGCGGAGACAAAAGCTCCAACCGCTGTGCTCGCTTCGGTTTTCGTGACCGGGAGCGCGCCTATAGACCCTGCGACGGGTTGTCGCAAGTGGCATTGTGGCGGCGAGTTCGCGGCTTCTTCCGAGTGTGGCTGTTAAGCAACAGAGGCGGAGGGCGCGACACCAATGCTGTCAGAAAGTGACTCGCCCCAGAACCTTGAGCCCGTCCCCCTCCGGCGCCACCACCACCGCTTCGCCCTCGCGCGGGGCGATGCCGGTCAGGGCGAGGATGTTCTCCAGATGCGTGACCAGCACCAGATTGACGGAACCTGAGTAGTCACGGATCTCAGCCATGACCGCGGCAAGCTGAGCGGCCTTCTGCGCCGGGTCGGTCTTGAGCAGATCGAGCGGGGCGAACGGCTCCGGCTCGGTCTCGAAAGCGATGCGGGCCGTGTCCAGACAGCGGCAGTAGCGGCTGGAGAGCACACGCTCGATGGGAGCCGCGCGCGCGGCGAAGAGAGCGCCGATGCGGCTTGCCTGCTGCTGGCCGCGCGCCGACAGGTTGAGCTGCGTCGGGCACTTGGCAATGTCGAAATTGGCTGGATCGGTCGTGCCGGTCACAAAGGCATGGCGAAGCAGCACGATGTGGCCGCCGTCGCGCAGCAGCGCCCAGCCCGCGTCGGTTGCTCGGGCAAGGTTCGGAACGATCAAAAGGAAAAGCGCCAGGGCAAGTCGCAGCATGAGAAGTCCTTATGGCGGCCCGAGAGGCCGGAACCATGATCGGCATATAGGGACCGCAAAGCCGTTCGAAACACAAGCAGAGCACTGCAGGGCGACTCCATTGGCCGATTGAACCGCGATCGGGCCTCGCCTATCACGGGAAAAATGTCTCCGCTCGTCGAAACCGTCCTATTCGTCTTCAGTCTCGTGGCGCTCGGCTATCTAGCCGGGCTTACCGAATATCTGAAGCCGGTGAGCGGTGAAGGCATATCCGAATTCGCCGTCAACGTGGCGATGCCGCTGCTGCTCTTCCAGACCATGGTCAAGTCCGATTTCCATGGCGTGACGCCATGGTCGCTCTGGGGCAGTTATTTCGCGGCGGTAGCCGCCACCTGGACTGCCGGTCACCTGGTCACGACGCGCATCTTCGGCCGTGATGCCCGCGCCGGCATCGTCGGCGGCGTTTCCTCGGCCTATTCCAATGTCGTGCTGCTGGGCGCCCCTTTCATCCTCGGCATATTCGGCCCGGGCGGCTTCGAGGTGCTGTCGCTGCTGGTCTCGGTCCATCTGCCGATCATGATGATGGCCTCGATCGTGCTGTTCGAGATGTTCGGGCGCGGCCATGGGAAGACCGTCCATCCGCTGCGTATCGTGAAGAGTTTCCTGCGTCGGCTGTTCGTCAATCCGCTGATCATCGGCATTCTTGCCGGGCTTGCCTGGCGCGTCACCGGCGCTCCGCTTCCGAATTTTGTCGAACGGCTGGTCGACGCGCTGGCAGGTACGGCGGGACCGGTGGCGTTGTTTGCCATGGGTCTTAGCCTGCGCCGCTTCGGAATCTCCGGCAACGTCCGACCGGCCCTGGCGCTGTCGGCGCTGAAACTCTTCGTGATGCCGGCGCTGGTGCTGGCATTTGTGTGGCTGCTCGGCCTGCCGCCACTTACGGCGAAAGTCGCCGTGGTCGCAGCTGCGCTGCCTTCGGGCATCAATTCCTATCTCATAGCTGTCCAGTTCAACACCGGCCAGGCGCTTGCATCAAACCAGATGACCATCGCCACGGCCAGCGCGGTGCTCACCACGTCCATCTGGCTGACCGTGGTCGTTCATGTGTTTGGATAGGACCCGACAGCCAGGCGCGCTCGTTTTTGCTGGCCCAACCCCTATATGCCATCTTATGATTGCTTGCCGGGCTTTCCCTAGGTAAGAGCATGCGCCAGCGTGCGGCCCTGCACGCTCACCG
Organism: Mesorhizobium sp. M3A.F.Ca.ET.080.04.2.1; assembly: GCF_003952525.1. NCBI lineage: Bacteria > Pseudomonadati > Pseudomonadota > Alphaproteobacteria > Hyphomicrobiales > Phyllobacteriaceae > Mesorhizobium > Mesorhizobium sp. M3A.F.Ca.ET.080.04.2.1. The sequence goes on from NZ_CP034451.1 coordinate 5,754,474, forward strand.
AATATCGAGAAAGAACGGCCCGATCAGCGCGCCGAACGGAGGCCAGATCATGCTTCAGAAAACCAGCCATTTCATGCGCCAGGCCAACCTCATCAACGGCGCATGGGTGCAGGCCGACAGCGGCCAGACCGTCGACGTCATCAACCCGGCCACTGGGCTCAAGATCGGCACCGTGCCGAAAGCCGGCAAGGCTGAAACCCGCCGCGCCATCGAGGCGGCGGACGAAGCCTTCAAGAGCTGGCGCAAGACGACCGCGCTCGAGCGCTCGAAGCTCCTGCGCAAACTGCACGACGCGATGATGGACAATCAGGATGTGCTTGCCGAGCTGCTGACCATCGAGCAGGGCAAGTCGCTGTTCGAGTCCAAGGGCGAGATCGGCTCTGCCGCATCCTATATCCTGTGGTTCGCCGAGGAAGGCCGCCGGACTTATGGCGACATCGTGCCGTCGCCGTGGGGCGACCGCCGCATCCTGGTGACCAAGGAGCCGGTCGGCGTCATTGCCGCCATCACGCCGTGGAATTTTCCGTCCTCGATGCTGGCCCGCAAGCTCGGCCCGGCGCTGGCCGCCGGCTGCACGGCAGTGGTCAAGCCCGCCTCCCAGACGCCTTACTCGGGCCTTGCCTGGGGCGCGCTCGCAGAGGAGGTCGGCTTCCCGAAGGGCGTCATCAACATCCTGACCGGCTCGGCCGGCGAGATCGGCGACGAGATCTGCGCCAATCCGCTGGTGTCGAAGATCACCTTCACCGGGTCGACCGAGATCGGCAAAATGCTGATCCAGAAGTCGTCGGTGACCGTCAAGAAAGTGTCGATGGAACTCGGCGGCAATGCGCCGTTCATCGTCTTCGACGATGCCGACATCGACCGCGCCGTGACCGGCGCCATCACCGCGAAATACCGCAATTCCGGCCAGACCTGCGTCTGCACCAACCGCTTCCTGGTCCAGGCCGGCGTCTATGACAAGTTTGTCGAGAAGCTGGTCGCCGCCAGCAACAATCTGAAGGTCGGGTCCGGCCTCGAGGAGGGCGTGCAGCAAGGGCCGCTGATCGACGAGAAAGCGGTCGAGAAGGTCGAGGAACTGATCGCCGACGCGACGTCGAAGGGTGGCAAGGTCGTTGCCGGCGGCAAGCGCCATGCGCTCGGGGGCTCGTTCTTCCAGCCGACCGTCATCGCCAATGCAACGCCGAAGATGCGATTCATGAAGGAAGAGATCTTTGGGCCGGTCGCTCCGGTGTTCAAGTTCGAGACCGAGGAAGAGGCGATCGCGCTCGCCAACGAAACCGAATTCGGCCTGGCCTGCTATTTCTACACCGGCGATCTCGGCCGCGCCTTCCGGGTCATGGAAGGGCTGAAATACGGCATGGTCGGCGTCAATGAAGGCCTGATCACCACGCCCGAGGCACCGTTCGGCGGCGTCAAGGAATCGGGCCTCGGCAAGGAAGGCGGGCATCAGGGCATCGAGGACTATCTCGACACCAAGTATGTCTGCATCGGCGGCCTCGGGCTCTGACATTAGCCAGGGGCGGGGCAGGCGCTTGGCCTGCCCTCCTCGGACAGCCGGCGCAGAGCGGCTCAGCTTTTGGTAGAAACGCCGACCCGTTGCGCGTATTTCTGCTTACGTAACTCCGGACGGAAAACTGCCGCGCATTTTTCGGACGGATCAACGAACTGACATTTCGGGCATGGCGATGAAGGACGGCGAGGTCTTCGGCACGACGCAGACTGGCGAGGACGTACGCCGCTTTGCCATTCGCGGCGGCGGGCTGACCGCCAACATCATCGGGCTCGGCGCGATCATCCAGGATCTGCGGCTCGCCGGCCATGACGCGCCGCTGGTTCTGGGCTACGACCGTTTCGAGCCCTACGAAACCGACCGCGCCTTCTTCGGCGCGGTGGTCGGCCGCTACGCCAACCGCATCCGCGACGGCCGCTTCACCATCGCCGGCAACCGCTATCAGACCGAGCCCAACTTCCTCGGCAAGCACACGTTGCATGGTGGCTCGGAGGGATATTTCCGGCGCCCATGGACCGTCTCGCTGCATGGCCGCGATTTCGTGACGCTGACGCTGCACGACCCGGACGGCACGATGGGATTTCCCGGCGCTCTGGATGTCACCTGCACCTACCGGCTGAAGATTCCCGGCACGCTCAGCATGGAACTGACCGCGACCTGCGAGGAACCGACGCTCTGCAACCTTGCGCAGCACTCCTACTTCAATCTCGACGATGGCGGGGCCGGGGACATCCTCGACCATCGGCTGATGCTCAATGCCGGAGCCTACACTCCCGTCGATGGCGAGATGATCCCGACCGGCGTGGTGAAGCCTGTCGACGGCACGCCCTACGACTTCCGCCAGGCGCGGCCGTTGCGCATGGAAACGGAAGGCGAGCAGCTTCCCTATGATGTGAATTTCTGCCTCGCCTCCAGCCGTGGACCACTCCACCAGGCGGCCTGGGCGCAAGGCGCCAATTCCGGTGTCGAGATGGAGGTCTGGACCACCGAGCCCGGCCTGCAGCTCTATATCGGCCAGTATGTGGCCCCCGCATCGCCAGGGCTCGATGGACGCCGCTACAAACCGTTTTCGGGCTTCTGCCTCGAAGCGCAGGCCTGGCCTGACGCGCCGAACCGGCCTTATTTCCCGCAGGCCACGCTGTGGCCGGGGCAGATCTATCATCAGGTGACGGAGTTTCGTTTCCGCCTGCCTTGAGGCCTATTGAAGTCGGCCTGCGAATGGCGGCTTCCTGCGCTTCCGGTGTTGACGTGCGCTAAGTACGCTCCGCTTCGGTTCCAACAGATATCAGTGCTCAAAGGCAGCTGTCAGCGTCTCGAACGGCGCCAGCGCACCGCGCACCTGAACGACAGCGGCAGCTACCTGGTGTGCGCGTCGAGCCGCGCCGGTCGGCGCAACGCCGGCCAGCCGCGCGGCGAGATAGCCACCGTTGAAGGAATCGCCGGCGCCGGTCGTGTCGATCGGCGCCGCGACATGGACTGCCTCAACCGATTGCGATGCTTTGTTCACGGCAACCAACGCCGGCTGCTCGCCATTCTTGACGACAACCTCATTGACCAGCTTCTCGAGACGCTCGGCGGTGGCTTGCGGCGTCTCGTCTCCGAACAGCATCTGCTCGTCAGGGAAAGTCGGGAGCGCGATGTCGGTGACGGCGAGCGCTTCCAGGACTGCGGCCTGAGCCGCCTCGCGGCTTTGCCACAGCCGGGGGCGATAGTTGGGATCGAAAGCAACGAGCGAGCCAGCCGCGCGAGCCGTTGCAATAGCCGCGAGCAAAGTCTTGCGCGCCGCATCGTCCAGAATTCCCAAAGTGATTCCGGAAAAATATACAAGAGCCTGGTTTGCAAGACTTTTCGTCAATGCGGCCGGGTCGGAGGCGAGCCGCCGCGCCGCCGCATCGCTTCGCCAGTAAGTGAAGGCACGCTCGGCTCCGGTGAGGGTGATGGCGTAGAGGCCCGGCCTTGCACCGGCAATGACCGGGCTGTCGCCGATGCCGATGCCGTTTTGAGCGAAAAATTCAATCTGCTCTTTGGAGAAGGGATCATCGCCGAAGGCCGAGACATAGTTCGCGGGGCGCTCTGGAGTGAGCGCATGCAGCGCCCACAATGTGTTGAAGGTGTCACCGGCAAAGCCCATGCGCCAATTCGGGCCTGCCTGTCCCGACAGTTCAAGCATGCATTCGCCGATCGACGCGACACCTCTGGCAGCCATGTGACTCTTTTCTCCTGATGCCTTGTTGCTGTAGCTTTTTGCAATCGGCAGCGCCATGCTTGGCTGAGGCCGATTTTTGCGCCACAAGCGATTTCCCACAGGCAGGGGCGGGACGCAGCATGCGGCCCGTGACGTTATCAGCCGAAGAGGAACCGGTTTGGCATCACTATGGCGTTACACTCTCGCAGGCCTCGGTCTGGCCGCCTTGCTCGTTGGCATCCTGGCCGTGGTCTATCTGACGGCGCCGCGACCCGCGCCTGGACCGGAGACGGCGCGTTCGAAGAAGACGGCGAGCGGCCTGTTCGTCGCGAGCTTCGAACCGGAGCGTGGGGTGATCCGGCAGGGCGAGTTGCAGTCGTGGCTGCTGACGCTGAAGACCGCCGCCGGCGCGCCGGTCGAGGGTGCCGCCATCACCGTTTCCGGCGGCATGCCGCAGCACAATCACGGCCTGCCGACCAGTCCGCAGGCGACCGACTATCTGGGAGCTGGCCGATATCGCATCGACGGCGTCAAATTCTCCATGAGCGGCTGGTGGCAGCTGCGCTTCGCCATCTCGGCGGCGGCGGGATCTGATTCCGTCGTCTTCAACATCGTGTTGTGAGCGGCCGATGAGGCGTCTCGCCCGCGTCGCAAGCCTGGCCGCCCTGGCTGCGCTCGCCTTGCTTGGCGGCTGCAAGGAACCTCAGTTCAGCGATGCCGAGAAGAAGACCATCACATCGCTGGCGCTGAACACGCTGCCGGCGCCTAAGCCCGACAGCACGAACCAATATGCCGACGTGCCGGCGGCGGCCGCGCTCGGGTCGACCCTGTTCTTCGATGTCGGCATGAGCCGCGACGGCACGGTGTCCTGCTCGACATGCCACAAGATCGACCGCCAATTTCAGGACGACCTGCCGCGGGCGGTCGGCGTCGGCCACACCAACCGGCGCACCATGCCGCTCGCCGGCGTGGCGCGCGATCCATGGTTCTTCTGGGACGGACGGCGCGACAGCCTGTGGGCACAAGCGCTGACGCCGCTCGAAAACCCGCTGGAGCAGGCCGGAAACCGCGCCGCCTTCGCGCATTACATCAAGAACCGGTTCGGCGAGCGCTACGAGCGGATCTTCGGGCCGCTTCCCGATCTTTCCACCGTGCCGGCCAATGCCAGCCCGCTCGGCACTGAGGCGGAGAAGGCGGCGTGGAATGCCATGCCCGCCAACCAGGCCGACGACGTCAACCGCGTCTTTGCCAATATCGGCAAGGCGATCGCGGCCTTCGAGCGGTCGATCGAGCCTGCGCAGACGCGTTTCGACCGCTTCGCCATCGATGTCGCGACCGGCACCGAACCGCAGGGCGATGCCGCGTTTTCGCCGGAGGAAATCCTCGGGCTGAAGCTGTTCATCGGCAAGGCGAATTGCGTCACCTGCCACAACGGGCCGCGCTTCACCGATAACTCTTTCCACAATACGGGTGTGGCGCCGGTGAAGGACCTGCCTCCGGATCGCGGCCGGGTCGATGCGGTCGCGCAGGTCGCGGCCGATCCGTTCAACTGCTTCGGCAAGTTCCGTGACGGCGACGCCAGCGCCTGCCGCGAGCTGCGTTTCATGGTCAAGGATGGGCCTCAACTCGTGCGCGCCTATAAGACGCCGTCGCTGCGCGGAGCAGCCACCCGTCCACCCTACATGCATGCCGGACAGCTTGCGTCGCTCGACGAGGTGGTCGCGCACTACTCGAAGGCGCCGACGAGTGTCGAGGGGACATCTGAGATACATCCCCTTGAGCTCTCGGACCGCGAGCTGGCGGCGCTGGTGGCGTTCCTTAAGACCCTCTCGCAGTAGCCTAGCGATCCTTCACCGTCTCCATCGCCACGAAGGTCGAGGTCTGGGCGACGTGGGGCAGCGCCGAGATGCGTTCGCCGAGCACGCGGCGATAGGCGGCTATGTCGGTAGTGCGAACCTTCAGCAGATAGTCGAAGCTCGACGCCATCATGTGGCATTGCTCGATCTCCGGCACCGACTGCACCGCGCGATTGAAAGCGTCCAGCGCTGCCGAACGGGTGTCCGACAGCTTCACTTGGACAAAGGCGACGTGGCCTTCACCCATGCGCTCGCGATCGATGACCGCGCGATAGCCCTTTATGTAGCCGTCCTTCTCCAGCCGCTTCACCCGTGCCTGCACCGGCGTCTTCGACAGCCCGACCTTGCCCGCCAGCTCCGACATGGAAAGCCGGCCGTCGCGTCCGAGCGCCGACAGTATGTTGCGATCGATGCGGTCCAATTGATCTGCAGTCATCAATGTCGTGGCCGAACTGAAGGGAATTGAACGCTCATGATAGTTCAAACGGACTGCCATGTCGACTTCTTTGGACCGGCTGAAATTTCCAATTGTGCTAGCTTGCGCCATTCGGTCCGGCGCCCGCCAGATCGACCCCCAACGCTCGCCCTATGGACCCGACATGCCGCTCGATGCCATCCGCCAGCAGATCCGTTCCAACTACCTTCCCGACGAAGACGAGGCCGTGAAACGGCTCTCCGAGGCGGCAGAACTGTCGGCGGCCGACCGGAAGGCGATCTCGGCCCGGGCCGCCGATCTGGTGCGCGCGGTGCGCGGCTCTACCGATCCGAGGCTGATGGAGGTGTTCCTGTCGGCCTATGGCCTTTCGACCAAGGAAGGCGTGGCGCTGATGTGCCTGGCCGAGGCGCTGCTGCGCGTCCCCGACGCCGAGACGATGGACGATCTTATCGCCGACAAGATCGCGCCGCATGACTGGTCGTCGCATTCCGGCAGCTCGAGCTCGATCTTCGTCAACGCCTCGACCTGGGCATTGATGCTGACCGGCCGCGTGCTCGACGAAGGCGAGGGCGGTATCGAGGGCACGCTGCGCGCCATGGTGCGCAGGCTGGGCGAGCCGGTTATCCGCAAGGCAGTGGCGGCGGCGATGCGCGAGATGGGCGAGCAGTTCGTGCTCGGGCGCACCATCGCCGAGGCGGTCAAGCGCGGCCGGTCGATGACGCAGAAGGGTTATCTCTATTCCTTCGACATGCTGGGCGAGGCGGCCCGCACCGAGGCAGACGCGCTGCGCTATCACAAGGCCTATGCGGATGCGATCTCCTCGCTGGACGCCGGTTCGAACGGGCCCGACATCCGTTACAACCACGGCATTTCGGTCAAGCTCTCCGCGCTGCATCCGCGCTACGAGGTGGCGCAGAAAGAGAAGATGCTGCCGGTCATGGCCGAGCGGCTGCTTTCGCTGGCGTTGGCGGCGCGGCATTCGCGCATGGGCCTGAACATCGACGCCGAAGAAGCCGACCGCCTCGATCTGTCGCTCGACGTGATCGAACGCGTGCTGGCCGAGCCGGAACTCGCCGGCTGGGATGGCTTCGGCGTCGTCGTCCAGGCTTACGGGCCGCGCGCGGCATTCGTCATCGACTGGCTCCATGCGCTGGCGAAAAAGCATGACCGCAAGATCATGGTGCGGCTGGTCAAGGGCGCCTATTGGGACACCGAGATCAAGCGCGCGCAGACGCTTGGCCTTGCCGGCTATCCCGTCTTCACACGCAAGGCCAACACCGACGTTTCCTATCTCGCCTGTGCGAGGAAGCTGCTGTCGATGACCGACCGCATCTATCCGCAATTCGCTACCCATAATGCGCACACGGTCGCCGCCATTCTTTCGATGGCAAAGGATCGCGATTCCTTCGAATTCCAGCGCCTGCACGGCATGGGCGAGGCGCTGCACGAGACGGTGCGACAGGCCGAAAGGACCCGCTGCCGTATCTACGCGCCAGTCGGCGCGCATTCGGACCTGCTCGCCTATCTGGTGCGGCGGCTGTTGGAAAACGGCGCCAACTCGTCTTTCGTGCATCAACTGACCGATGAGGAGGTCGAGCCGGAGGAGATCGCCCGCGATCCGCTGGAGACGGTGGAAAGCCAGGGCGCGGCCGCGAATCCCGCGATCGCCCGACCGGCCGCAATCTTCGGCGGTGGACGACGCAATTCCAAGGGATACGATATCACCGATATCGTCACGCTCGCCGCGATCGAGAAGGCCAGAGCCGAGTTTGCCGGACCGGATCGCTGGCATGCCAAGCCGGTTACACGCGCTGCAGGCTATGGCGAGCAGCGGAAGATCATCAATCCGGCCAAGCCGGACGAGATCGTCGGCACGGTGCACGAGGCAGCAGCCAAGCAGGTGACGACCGCCGTGCGCATCGCGGTCGAAGCGCAGCCGGCCTGGGCAAAGCGTCCGGTCGCCGAGCGCGCCGCGATTCTCAACCGCGCCGCCGACCTTTACGAGGCCAATGCCGCCGAGTTCTTCGCGCTCGCCACCCGCGAGGCCGGCAAGTCGCTCGCCGACGGCGTCGCCGAGGTGCGCGAGGCGGTCGACTTCCTGCGCTATTACGCGGCCGAGGCGGCCGGTGCCGAGGCGGGTACCGAGGCGCGCGGGGCAATCGTCTGCATCTCGCCGTGGAATTTCCCGCTGGCGATCTTCACCGGCCAGATCGCGGCTGCGCTCGTGACCGGCAACTCGGTGATTGCCAAGCCCGCCGAGCAGACGCCGCTGATCGCCTTCCGCGCCGTGGAGATGCTGCGCCAGGCCGGCGTGCCGGAGGATGTCATCCAACTGCTGCCGGGCGATGGCCCGACGGTCGGCGCGCCGCTCACCGCTGACCCGCGCATTGCCGGCGTGTGCTTCACCGGCTCGACCGAGGTCGCCAAGCTGATCGAGAAGCAACTGGCCGACACCGCCGCGCACGACGCCATGCTGATCGCCGAGACCGGTGGTTTGAACGCCATGATCGTCGATTCCACCGCACTGCCCGAGCAGGCGGTGCGCGACATCCTGGCGTCGTCCTTCCAGAGCGCCGGCCAGCGTTGCTCGGCGTTGCGCATCCTCTATGTCCAGAAGGACGTCGAGAAGAAGATGCTGGAAATGCTGAAGGGCGCGATGGAGGCGCTGAATGTCGGCGATCCCTGGCTGATCTCGACCGATGTCGGTCCAGTCATCGACGAGGAGGCGCAAGGCTCGATCCGCGACTATTGCATCAAGAAGGGGCTGGAAGGCCGCCTCGTCGCCAAGCTGGAAGCGCCGAAGAGCGGCCGCTTCGTCGCGCCGCATGTTTTGCGGGTCAAAGGCATCGAGGAGATGGAGCGCGAGGTGTTCGGCCCGGTGCTGCACGTCGCCACATTCGATGCCGACGAGATCGATGCGGTCATTGCCGCCATCAACCGCAAGGGCTACGGCCTGACCTTCGGCCTGCACACCCGCATTGAAGGCCGTGTCCAGCACTTCGTCGACGGCATCCATGCCGGCAACATCTATGTCAACCGCAACCAGATCGGCGCCGTCGTCGGGTCGCAGCCGTTCGGCGGCGAGGGGCTGTCGGGCACCGGGCCGAAGGCCGGCGGCCCGCACTATCTGCGGCGCTTCCGCAAAGGACCGGAGGCCGGCACCGAGCTTGGCGAAGGCCACAAGGTCACTGCCACCGAGCTCGCCGACAATCTGCCGGATCCGACGCTGGGCGGCTGGTCGGCGCGGCCCGACCGCGTTGCGATCCTGCGGAAGCATTTACGTGGCAAGGGCGCCGCGGCCATCGCCGCTGCCGCCAGCCTCGATTTCGGCCAGGTCGATCTGCCGGGTCCAACCGGTGAGGCCAACACGCTGTCGCTGTCGCCGCGCGGCCGGGTGCTCTGCCTCGGTCCGGATGCCGACACCTTGCTTGCGCAAACAATCCAGGCCTTAGCCGCCGGCAATGCGGTGCTGGCGGTTGCCCCAGGCGCACCGGCGGCACTGTCGGCGCTGACCGGCAAGGGCCTGCCGCTCGCCGCGATCGACGGCCGTCCCGATCCGGTCGAGGCGCGATCGCTGAAGGTCGATGTCGTGGCCTTCTCCGGCACGCCGGAAACATCGCGCGTCGTGCGCAAGGTCATTGCCGAGCGCGCCGGCCCGATCGTGCCGGTGGTCACGGAGGTGCTCAACCCGGCCGCCTATGCGCATGAGCGCGCGGTCTGCGTCGATACGACGGCGGCTGGCGGCAATGCCAGCCTGCTTGCGGCCGCATAGCCAACTCGAACGATCTCGTTTGTCGGAGGCGCGTATCAGGCGCCTTCGACGACCGAAAAGCCCTCGAACTGGGGATGGCCGAGATAGTGCACCTTGGTGGTGCCGGCGTTGCGATGGGCGGCGCGGAAGTTCTCCGACTTGGTCCAGGCGACGAAATCTTCCTGGCTCGCCCAGACGGTGTGCGAGGCGAACAACGTATAGCCTTCGGTCTCGTTGACCGGGCCGCGCAGCAGGTGGAACTCCTTGAAGCCTTTCATTTCGGAGAGGCTGGAGTCCCGGCTTTTCCAGACATCCTCGAAGGCTTCCTCCGAGCCGTTCTGGACCTTGAAGCGGTTCATGGCGATGTACATTGAATGTTCCTTGGCGATGTTTACTGATCGGCCGTTCCGTACGGGCCTATTGGGGCTCTGAAGCGCCAGCTTGAAATCCCAATCTCCGGCGGGATGGGCGGAAAGGGGGCCTGCTGACGCACCAGGTTCAAGGCGAATTGATCGAGTTCGGGCGAGCCCGAGCTCTTGGCGAGTTGCAACTCCGTGACGCTGCCGTTGGCGAGAACCACGAAACTCACGGTGGCGTTGTTCCGGGCCTTGGTTTGCGCCGCTTTCGAAACCCGACGATTTGCCCGAGCAAGCTTGTTCGCGACCTCGCCGCTGTATCGCGACTTGGCCGCGTCGCCAGTCGCAGTGCTTGCCTTGCCTTTGCTGGCGATCGACGCTTTGACTTCTTTGCCGTCCGCAGTGCCGCGCGCGTCGGCTGTCCTGCTTGCGGAGCCGGATCCTTGTGATGCGCTCGGCCTTGCCGTTGGGATGGGCGGCTGACCCGTGTAGTCGGGTTCAGCGCTTTCCGATTGCTGGTTGGAGGCACTGCCGCCGCGCTTGTCGGAGCGGGGCTTTGAAGATCACTTCGCGTCGTTCCGGCAGCCAATATGTCAGTGGCCGCACGTGGCTGTTTGAGGGGTTGCGCTGCCGGCTGAGAGACAACGGCCGTCGATGGTCGTAGCTGAGAAGCGTTGACTGACGGTGCAGGCGGCTGAGGTCTAGCCGGTTGCGGAGGCACCAGGGAAACGTTGACCGAGCCCGGCAATTGCCCATCCGTGGCGCTGCCGACTACGCTCGAGCCCGCTCGATCGGCGCCTTCCGCGTTCATGGCGTCCTGGAAGTCCAACGTTGCGGCAGGCGCAATCAAGAACGCGGCCGCCAATGCCGCATGGAGCGAGCCCGACGCGCCGATCGCAGCACCCCATTTGAAGCTCCTCTCCGGCGCGCTTGGTCGCGCTAGAGGCTCGCCCGGAGCTGCCGTCAATTCGCTGCTGGTGTCGGAAGTTTCGGTGGTGTCCTGCATGGCGCGGGCCGAAAGCTGCCGCGACCAGTCACAAATTGTCAAATCAAGATCGCTTGCCGCAAGCGGCGGAAAGCCTCTGCCGGCCAGAGGCCAGGCGATGGCGTCGCGCGCGAATGCCGGCTCGATCCCCACCGCTTGTCAGACCCCGAAAGCGATGCCGGTCTTGGTCGAGGTCTTCAGCCTGCGCAAACAGGCTGCCGGGTCGATGCCCGAGCCGGCGCATTCGGCCGCGCTGTTGATCAGCACGCGGCTGAGCTTGCCGCAATCGGCGCTGGCAAGGTCGAAGCGCGTGACCTTTGTCTTGCCGGCGGGCAGGTCCTTGAAGTCGAGCACGGTGAGGCGGTCGACGACGCCGGCCTCGTTGAACAGCGCGATCTCGAAAGCAGCCTTGGACAGGTCGGAGCCGAGGGCGTTGTTGACCACGAAGGTCAGCCGGCAGCCCTTGTCCGAGGGCTGCGCGGCATTGAGTTCCAAGCTCAATGTCTGCACTGGGGCCGCCGCCGGCGTGGATTGGGTCCACGCCGGCGCCGGGCCAAGCGACATCGCCAGCACCGAGATCAGGAGACGAAGCGATGTCGTTGAACGTGGCATTTCCGGTCAGCCTCCAAAACGCATGGTTGCCGCCAGCTTCAGCGTGACGCCGGGTTCGTAAAGGACGGCAGTCGTGCTTCCGTTGAGCGGGTTGGTGTATTTGACGTCGAACAGATTGTCGGCGCGGAAGTCGAGCTTGAGATTGTCCGTCGCCTGGTAGCTGGCGAAGGCATTGACCAGCGTGTAGTCCTTGGCGACCGGATTGCCCTTGGGCTTGCCATTGTACTGCACTTCGCCGCCGACGGTCAGCTTGTCTTCCAGGAAGCGAAGGCCAAGCTGGCCAGTGACCTGCGAAGACGGAATCGTGGCGAGGTCGGCCCGCTCGCCTTCATACGAAATCGTGTAGCCGTCGATGATCGAGGCGGAGAGGCCGGCATAGCCCCAGCCGGCGTCGTAGACGCTTTCCAGTTCGAAACCGTCGATCTTGGCCTTGGCAAAGTTCTGATACTGGAAGCAGATCGGAATGCCGGGTCCGAATGGGCAGCCGCTGGTCGGATCGAACGCCGACAGCACGACCCCATCGATGTAGTCGTCGACATTGTTGCGGAAGTAGGCGGCCTTCAGCCTCAGCGCATCGCTGGCCTCAAGGATATCATCCTGCTTGTAATTGACGCCGAATTCGATGGTCTTGCCGGTCTCGGGCCGCAAATTGGGATTGGGAAGGAACGGGAAGGTGACACCGGCCGGATGATTGCCGCTGATGAGCGTCTCCGTGAGCGAGGGCGAGCGATAGCCTTCCGCGTAGGTGCCGTAGAACTGCAGGCCGGCCAGGCTGGGGCTTTCGAAAGGGGAGACGCCGACGGTGATGCGCGGCGACAGCCGGTCGCCGGATGTCTCGCTGTCGGAATCTTTCAGGCTGTAGCTGTCGTAACGCAGGCCGGTGATGACCTCGAGCCAGTCCCAGGTCAGCTTGTCCTGGACGTAGGCGCCGGAGACGTTGCGCTTGCCCGATGGCGTGTAGAAGCTGTCGCCGCCGGCCGTGCCGCCTGTCTCGACATCGTCGCCGACCCAGTCGCCGCCGTAGGTCAGCTCATGCGCGATGCCGGCGGTGTCGAAGCGCGACGTGTTCCAGATGTCGATGCCAGTCGTGCCGACATCGAATGTCGACAACGAGCCGGCCGGCAGCACCACGGGAAGGCCGGTAATTGGGTCGAACCGGTTCTGCGGGATCAGCGTCGTCAGGTCGAGGTCGGTCTTGTTGTAAGAGGCGTTGATGTGGAGATCGAGCCAGCTCCTGGCATCGTCGGTGATGTTGTAGCGGGCCGTGAATGTGTTGGATTTCAGGTCGACATCGTTCGCCGGAACGCCGCCGCTGGTCTCCGTCCAGCCATCGCTGGAGCCGACCCAGCCGAGCTTCAGCTCGCTGTTCTCGCTTGGGCGGATGGTGGTCTTGAGAAGCCCGCTCAGCACATCGAAGCCGGTGCCGGCGACAGTGTCGCCGCCGCCGTCCTTGTAGTCGTCGTAGTTGCGGTAGACGATGTTGCCGAGAACATCCCAGTTTTCGTTGAAGCGGTAGGCGCCGCTGGCACTGGTGGTCCAGCCGTTGCCGTTGCTCTCGTAGCGCCCGGTGACGGAGGCGGCCCAGGTCTCATCCGGCTTCAGGAAATCCTCGGCGTCCTTGGTGTCGAAGAAGACGACGCCGCCGATGGCGCCGGAGCCGTAGGTGTTGGCGACGGGACCGCGGATCACGTCGACCGATTTGACGAGTTCGGGATCGATATAGAAGGTCGATTGGGTGCCGTGGTCTGAGCGCTGAAAATCCTGCCTCGCACCGTCGACGATCACCGCGACGCGGCCGAAATCCTGCAGGCCGCGGATGTTGATGCTGGAGCTGACGCGCCGCGCGTCGGCCTGCACGGTGACGCCGGGCACACCGAGCAGCATCTCGTTCGGCGTGGTCGCCATGCGGCGCTCGAGCTGCTCCTGGTCGACGTGGCTGGCCGAAGCCAGCGACTGGATCGCGGTTTCGCCGGTGCGGCTGATGACCAGGATCTTGTCGAGCAGCGTCGTGTCGTCGGCGGCCTGCTGGTCGGCATTCTTCGTTTCAGCGGCCGGCTGGTCGGTCGCCGGCTGCGCCGCTTGTTGCGCTTTCGCAGCCGGCATGATGAGCGCGACTGCCGCTGCTCCGGCCATCAATATGGCGGTTGTCTTTGCACTCGATCGGTAGCCTGCGCCTGCGTTCGCCTGGCCCGTCCGTCCCCAATTCCCCAGCCCCATGCCCCAGCTCCAATAATTCAGGCTCGCTGCTGGCTGGCACGGCGCTCGCTCGCATTTTTGATCATGTCCGGCGTCATAAATGTTGACTCATTCACTCCGGTAATGCACTGACTAATAAACATGAGTTTTATAGTCAAGAATTGAATCACCATTTTACGAGGCCGCCGCAGAAGGGGCCGGCAGAGGAAAGGGACCGACCATGAACACGCACAATCCGCATGACTTCCGCTATCGCGCGCGCCGTTCCGACGACGCGCGGGCGCGCTTCGAGCGCGTACCGATGGCGGTGCGCACCCTCTCCAGCAACACGCTGTTTCAGGGCGAACATGAGATCGGCATCGAGCATCACGGCGCGCTCTACCGATTGAAGATCACCCGCCAGGGCAAGCTGATCCTCAACAACTAGATCAGCCGGCCAAGGACGAGCAGACAACAGCAGGCAGGTGGAGACATGGATCAGCGCGTGACACTCTCGCCGGACGAGATCCGGCGGGCGCGGGAAGACAATCCGAAGATGCGCGAGCGCGATCTTGCAGCCCAACTCGGCATTTCGGAAGCCGAACTGGTCGCGGCTCATTGCGGGCATGGCGCGGTGCGCATCGAGCCGCGTGTCAGCGATCTGCTGACCGGCCTTGACGCAGTGGGCGAGGTGATGGCGCTGACCCGCAACGAAGGCGCCGTCCACGAAAAGATCGGGGTCTACGACAAGGTCGTCACCGGCAACCACAATGCCATGGTGCTCGGCGAGAACATCGACCTGCGCATCTTCCCGAAAGTGTGGGCGCATGGCTTCGCCGTCGACAAGCGGGACAGTGGTGAGATCCGCCGCAGCCTGCAGTTCTTCGACGCATCTGGCGAGGCGGTGCACAAGGTGCATCTGCGCCCCGCGTCCAATCTCTATGCCTATCAAAAATTGGTGGCGAGCCTGGAATCATCGAACCAGGAACCGACGATCGCGATTGCCGAAAGCGCTGCGGAAGGCGAGGGGGAGGCCCAAGGCCCGCTGGCCAGCATCGATGATCTGCGCGATCGCTGGAGCCGGCTGACGGACGTGCATCAGTTCTTCGGCATGCTGAAGACCCTCAAACTCAGCCGCCGCGAGGCGGTGCGTATGGTCGGCCAGGACTATGCATGGCTGCTCGACAATGACGCCGTCAGCGCCATGTTCCACCACGCAGCGGAAGGCGAGATGCCGATCATGTGCTTCGTTGGCAACCGCGGCTGCATCCAGATCCATTCCGGCCCGGTCAGGTCGGTCAAGCCGATGGGGCCATGGATCAATGTGCTCGACGACAGCTTCCACCTGCATCTCAGGACCGATCACATCCATGAAGTCTGGGCGGTGCGCAAGCCGACCAACGACGGTCATGTCACCTCGCTCGAGGCATATGACGCCAATGGCGGCATGATCATCCAGTTCTTCGGCAAGCGGCACGAAGGCGAGGGCGAGCGGGAGGACTGGCGCTTCCTCGCCGAAAACCTGCCGCGCGTTCCCAGCCCGACCGCGGCATGAGGCAGAACCCAATGCGCGTTGCTTCTCGTTCCCGCCTGACACTGGCGCCCGTACTCAGCGTGCTTCTGGCTTTCGCGGCTTTGCCGGCCAGAGCCAACGACGGTACAACAGTGTTCTCCGATCCCTCGCGGATCGCATCGATCGGCGGCTCGGTCACTGAGATCGTCTATGCGCTCGGCGAGGAGGGCCATCTCATCGCCCGCGATTCGACCAGCTATTACCCCAAGGCCGCGCTGAAACTGCCCGATGTCGGCTATATGCGTGCGCTGTCGCCGGAGGGCGTTCTGTCGGTCAATCCGAGCGGCATCCTGGCGCTCCATGGCAGCGGGCCGAAGGAAGCGGTCGACGTGCTGAAGAAATCGAGCGTGCCCTTCATCGAAGTGCCCGAGCACTACAGCCATGACGGCATTCTCGAAAAGATCCGCATTGTCGGCAGGGCGCTCGGCGCCGACGCCAAGGCCGAGAAACTGGCGGCCGACATGGACGCGAAGCTGAAGGCCGCCGAGAAGCAGACGGCTTCAATCAAGGAGCGCAAGCGCATCCTGTTCGTGCTGTCGACTCAGGGCGGCAAGATACTGGCCGCGGGCAGCGACACGGCGGGCGCCGGCATTATCAAGCTTGCCGGCGCGATCAACGCCGTCGAGGGGTTCTCCGGCTACAAGCAGATGTCGGACGAGGCCATCGTTACCGCCCGGCCGGACGTGATCCTGGCCATGAAGAACGCCGGACGGCCGATTTCGGAAGACGAGCTGTTCGCCAACCCCTCGATCGCTTCGACACCGGCGGGTGCTGGCCGCAAGGTGATCAGCATGGATGGCGGCTATCTCCTGGGTTTCGGGCCGCGCACGGCCGAAGCCATTCATGACCTTGCGGTCGCGCTCTACGGCGATCAGGTCACGGATTGACCGGCCGTCATGGCGGACCAGTCGATCGCGGGCGCGGCGGGCAGGGTGGCGATGGCAGCCGATGGCGACGGCTCCGCGCGGGCCAGGACGGTCATCCTGCTTTTGACGCTTGCCCTTGCACTGTCCATGCTCCTGTCGTTGATATCGGGCGCTTCCGACGCGTCCGGCTTGGGTGTTGTCCTTTATTGGCTCACCGGGACCGTGCCCGCCGATCCGGCACTCGCGGCTCGTGATCAGCTGATCGTCTACGACATCCGCTTGCCGCGCATCCTCCTCGGCGTGCTGATCGGCGCCGCGCTCGCCGTCTCCGGGGCTGTGATGCAGGGATTGTTCCGCAACCCGCTTGCCGATCCCGGCCTGATCGGCGTCTCGGCCGGGTCCAGCCTCGGCGCGGTGGCGATCATCGTGCTCGGCACGACATGGTTCGCGCCCGTCACCATGGCCCTCGGCACGCTCGCCTTACCGCTGGCCGCGTTCCTCGGCGGGATGACTGTCACCTTGCTGCTTTATGCCGTCGCCACGCGTCAGGGCAGGACATCGGTTGCCACGATGCTGCTTGCCGGGCTGGCGATTGCAGCCCTCGCCATGGCGCTCACCGGCGTCATGATTTTCATGGCTGATGACCGGCAGTTGCGCGACCTGACGTTCTGGCAGCTCGGCTCGCTCGCCGGGGCGACATGGCCGAAGATCGGCACCGTCGGGCCGGCGATAGTGCTCGCGTTGGCGACGATGCCGTTCCTGTCGCGCGGTCTCAACGCGCTGGCGCTCGGCGAGGCGACCGCAGGCCATCTCGGCATTCCGGTGCAGCGGCTGAAATACACGGCAATCGTCGCCGTTTCGGCGGCGGTCGGCGCTTCGGTTGCGGTGAGCGGCGGTATCGGCTTCATCGGCATCGTCGTGCCGCATCTGTTGCGCCTCGCGATCGGTCCGGACAACCGCTACCTGCTGCCGGCTTCGGCCTTGCTCGGCGCCTCGCTGCTTCTGCTCGCCGATGCGGTCGCCCGCACCATTGTCGCACCGGCCGAACTGCCGATCGGCATCGTCACGGCCGTCGCCGGCGCGCCGTTCTTCCTATGGATCCTGCTGCGCAAGCGCGGCATCGTCGATCTGTGAGCCGCCGATGATGGAAGCACGCGGCATTTCGGTGGCACTTGGCGGCAAGCGCATCGTGTCTCATGTCGATTTCGACGCGCGGCCGGGCGAGGTGACGGCAATCGTCGGGCCGAACGGATCTGGCAAGACGACCCTGCTCAAGGCGCTGACAGGCGAGCTTGCCTATACCGGCACGGTCACGCTCAATGGCTATAGCGTGTCCGCAATGACGCCGGCGGAGGCAGCGACGCTTCGCGCCGTGCTGCCGCAATCCACGACGCTATCTTTCCCGTTCACCGTGCGCGAGATCGTTCGCCTCGGCCTGATCGGCGGGTGCCCGGGCGTGCTGCCAGGCGAGCATGCGCGCCTGCCGGAACGGGCGCTGGCGCGCGTCGATCTCGACGGCTTTGCCGGGCGCTTCTACCAGGAGCTTTCCGGCGGAGAGCAGCAACGGGTGCAGCTTGCCCGCGTGCTCTGCCAGGTGTGGGCGCCGGTGCTGGCGGGCAGGCCACGCTATCTGTTCCTCGACGAGCCAGTCTCCAGCCTCGACGTCAAGCACCAGCTCATCATCATGAACATCGCCCGCGATTTCGCCCGGCGGGGCGGCGGCGTAGTGGCCATCCTGCACGACCTCAACCTGACCGCCATGTATGCCGACCGCATGTTCGTGCTGCATCGCGGCCAACTGGCAGCCGCCGGTTCGCCCAAGGACGTGCTCAACGACGCCCTGATCGAGAAGGTGTTCGACTGCCGATTGAAGGTCGGCGCGCTGCCCGAGGCAAGCGTGCCTTTCGTGCTGCCACAATCAGCCGCGTAGGCTTGGCGGCGAGGGACGGTTTCCTGCCTTCGTCATCCACCGGCGGAGCGGCAGCGAAGCGGACGCGGAGATCGCGGGCGCGTTCCGGTTCAAGCGGCCGGGGCGCGCTGCTCCAGGAGGTCGATGCCAAGCAGGCTGCGCACGTTCGGGCGCGCCGCGATGAGGTCGGCGATCGTGTAGCGGGAGAGCACGGCGAAGAAGGCGTTGAGCGCCTCACGCAGCGCCGAATTCAAGGCGCAGCTGTCGACCAAAGGGCATTCGGCGGCGTCGTTCTCGAAGCATTCGGCCATGGCGAAGCTTTCTTCGGTGACGCGCACGACATCGAACAGCGTGATCTGTTCGGCCGGGCGGCCGAGCCTGACGCCGCCGTTCCTGCCACGCACGGTCTCGACCAGGCCGGCCTCGACCAGCGGCTGGAGGATCTTGAACAGGAACAGTTCCGACACCGAGTAGGCGGTGGCAATCTCGGGGATTCGGCTCAGCCGGTCCGTGTTGGCTGCGCAATACATCAGGATGCGCATGGCATAGTTGGTCTGGCGGGTCAGCCGCATTTCGTCCTCATGAAAGCAATCGCTTAACCGCGAATATGGCCCATAGTTTGGAATAATTCCAGACAAGCCTCGCATAATAGGTGAATTCGCTCGTCAACTTTATGTGCGTGGACACGGGAATGTTGAATACCGGGCATTTTGCGGCACGCCACCCTAGATATGGCGCAAGACTGATCAGGAGCGGCTCGACCATGTCACAATCGGTTCAGGCCAGCGTTGCCTTCGGCGGCGATACCGCCAAGCTTACCGCGCTCAGGCGCACCAAATCCGTTGCCGCAGCGGCGCTGGCGCTTTGCATCGCCGTCTTCGCGCTCGCCAAGTCCTTCCAGGGCAGCCAACCATGGCTCGGTTTCGTCGCTGCCTTCGCGGAAGCGGCGACCATTGGCGGGCTGGCCGACTGGTATGCCGTCGTTGCACTGTTCAGGCGGCCGCTCGGGCTGCCGATCCCGCATACCGCCATCATTCCTGAGAATCAGCACCGCATCGCCGACAATCTCGGCCGCTTCATCGAAGCCAATTTCCTGGCGCCGGAACCAGTGCGGGAAAAGCTCGCCGAGGTCGACTTCGCCGCTTTGGTCGCCGATTGGCTGGCCGACGCCGAACGCGCCGCCGGCCTGTCGCGGTTCGTCGCCCGGCTGGTGCCGCAAACCCTTGCGGCGGTCGAGCAGTCCGGGTTACGTGACTTCGTCACCAGCCGCATGCTTGAGCAGATCGAAAAGGTGCCTCTGGCGCCGCTCGCCGCAGAGCTTCTGTCGGCGATGACCGAGGACCGCCGCCACCAGAAGCTCTTCGACGAATTCACCAGGGTGGTCGGACGTTTCCTGAACGACGAGCAGGCCTTGGCGACGATGCGCGAAAAAATCCGCGAGGAACTGCCTTCGCTGTTCAACCTGTTTCGTGCCGATGCCTATCTCTTGAAGAAGATCGTCGCGTCCGCCGGATCGCTGCTCGAGGAGGTGCGCACCGATCCCGACCATCCGATGCGATCCGAGTTCGACCGTTTTACAACAGGATTTATCGAGCGGCTGCGAACGTCCAAGCAATATGCCAGACGCGCCGAGAAGATGAAGCGCGATTTCCTGGTCCGGCCGGAGATGAAGGCGCTGGCGGGCGACATGTGGACAAGCCTGCGGCTCTTGATCGAGCAGGACGCCAACGCGCCCAATTCGGCGATCCGCGCGCATCTCGCCAATATGTTTGTCGAGATCGGCCGCCAACTGGCCGACGACGCCCGGATCAGGGCGGACATGAACCGGGGCTTCGTCGTGGCGCTGGCATCCTTCGTGGAGAACCAGAAGAGCGGCGTGTCGAAATTCATAGCCGACCAGGTCAAGCGCTGGGACCTGGGTCAACTGACGCGGCTGATCGAGATGAACATCGGCAAGGACCTGCAATATATCCGCTTCAACGGCATGGTGATTGGCGGACTGGCCGGCCTGGTGCTGTACACGGCGGAGCGGCTCTTTCTCCTCGATTGACGCGGGCTGGGCGCGCACTATTCTCCCTTGAAGCGCATCGCGCTGACACGGATTCAGGCAATGCGCTTCAAGGCCTTGTTTTGATGCAAAACCGCTGCACACTTCTGGGCGA
Organism: Mesorhizobium sp. M3A.F.Ca.ET.080.04.2.1; assembly: GCF_003952525.1. Taxonomy (NCBI): domain Bacteria; kingdom Pseudomonadati; phylum Pseudomonadota; class Alphaproteobacteria; order Hyphomicrobiales; family Phyllobacteriaceae; genus Mesorhizobium; species Mesorhizobium sp. M3A.F.Ca.ET.080.04.2.1. The sequence continues at coordinate 5,774,850 of NZ_CP034451.1, forward strand.
CATGCATTGAGGCAGCGCAAGGCGGATCGGGAGGAAGTGAGATGGCCAAGCGACCGGAATCCGACTCTTTTCTGGACATGTTCAGCAGGTTCGGCCGCGACCTCAAGGTACCGAATGTCGATGTCGAGGCGATCATCAGCCATCACCGCAAGAATCTCGAAGCGCTTGAGAAATCGGTGAAAGCAGGGGCCGCCGGCGCATCTTCGATGATGTCCAGGCAGCGCGAAATGGTGCAGGAGGCGCTGCACGAGATCGCCGATATGGCGCAAAACTACAAGGTTCCTGGCAATCCACAGGACCTGGTCGCAAGGCAGGCGGAGTTTGCCAGGAAGTCTTTCGATGCGGCGTTGAGGAATGCCGGCGAGGTGGCTGAGATGGCCAGGAAATCCGGCGCCGAATCGGTCGAGATCCTGCGCGAGCGGATCAAGGAAGCAATGGCGGAAATCCGCGCCGGCTACGACAAGAAGTAGGCTGCCCCAATTTCCTGCAGGCCTCGGGATCGCCTCTGTGTGGCGGCGTTGCCGTCGCACGACCGCAAACGTCCGTGCGGGCTAACCAAAACCCGAAGGATGAATTGACAGAGGCGGCCGGTTCGTGGACCGGGAGACGGGCAGAGCCACGGGAAGCAGGAATGACGGAAGCACGGCCGAAGACGCCGCCGACCTTCGAGCAGTTGAGGACGATGGCCGGACAGGAGATCGGCGTATCGGACTGGACGACTGTCGATCAGCACCGCATCGACCAGTTTGCCGAATGCACCGGCGACCATCAGTGGATCCATGTCGATCCGGAGCGCGCGAAACGGCAGAGCCCGTTCCGGACCACCATCGCGCACGGCTATCTGACGCTGTCGATGATCGGCGCGCTGGCGCTGGAGATGGGCATCGTGCCCGAGAACACGCAGGCCGCCTTCAACTACGGCTTCGATAAGGTGCGCTTCCTGGCGCCGGTGAAGGTGGGCGCGCGCATCAGGCTGCGCACCACGCTGCTATCCATGGAAGACCGCGGACCCGGCCAGTATCTGATGAAGGCCGCCAACACCGTCGAGATCGAAGGCGAGCAGAAGCCGGCGTTGACCGCCGAAACGCTGGTCATGATGTATGAGCGCCGCAAGCGGGCAGGGACTTAGGATCTGCTGATATTCAGGTGAAGCCGGTCTGCAAACGGCGTCTTCCTGCGCTTCCGGTGCTCACGCGCCGGCCTTCGCCGGCCGAAGCCGTCACAAGTGTCTCCGCTCTATGAAGGCTACGGCCGGCGTAGAGAAACCACCATTTTCGACTCGGCCTGACCTGAACCTCACCCGATCGACAATCCGCCAACTCTATGCAGCTTTGCGATGAGATGCTGCCATCGACTTTTCGAGCGTGCTGAAGATGCGCTGATCTCCGCATTGGGCGACGTTGAAACGCATGAAGCGGCCGGCGGTGTGCGACAGGCTGAAGGCATTGCCCGGAGCCAGGACGACATTGTCCGACAGGGCGTGGCGGGCGACGTCGGCGGCGTCGATGCCCTCGGGCAGGCGGCACCACAAGAACATGCCGGCTGGCTGGTCGATCCAGGGCGCGATACCTAACGCCTTAAGCCTGGCGGCGGTTTCGGCCGTGGCGCGCGCCAGCCGCGCGCGCAGCTGTTCGACATGTTTGCGGTAGCTCCCGTCCTTGAGCAGCGTCAGTATCAGATTCGCCGACAGTCGCCCGCCGCCGAACGTGGTGGCGATCTTGAGATCGATCAGCCCTTCTATCCAGTCGCGGGGTGCGGCGATGAAGCCGCAACGGATCGAAGCCGACAGTGTCTTGGAAAAAGAACCGATCTGCACGATGCGGCCGAGGCCGTCGAACGCCGCCAGGCGCGGCGCCGGCGTGTGCTCGAAATCGGCGAAGATGTCGTCCTCGATGATGGCGAGGTCCGCTTGATCGGCAAGCTTCAACAGCCGATGCGCCACGACCGGCGACAGGACGGCGCCGGTCGGATTGTGAAGGGCGGAATTGGTGATGTAGAGGCGCGGCCGATGCTCGGTCAGCGCCTGCGCGAACAGGTCGATATCGGGCCCGGACGGCGTCATGGGAACGCCGACGACCTTGGCCCGGTGTGCACGCAGAAGCGCATGGAAGTTGAAATAGCAGGGGTCGTCGACCAGCACGGCGTCGCCCGGCTCGAGCAGGAAACGGCACAGGAGATCGATCGCCTGTGTCCCGGATTCGGTGAGCATGATCTGGTCGGGCGAAGCCTCGAGCCCATGCGCCGAAAGGCGGCGGGCGAGCAGCTGCCGCAGCGCCGGCAGGCCGAGCGGCGTGCCGTAGTCGGCAAGCGTCGCATCGTCGGCGCGCGCCGCTCCTCGCAATGCCCGGCGCAACGCGGCCTGCGGCATCCAGGAGGCCGGCAGCCAGCCGCAGCCGGGTTTCAGCATCTCGCCGCCTGCTTCAAGCGACTGGCGCGAAACCCAGAGCGGATCGACGGCACGGTCCAGTCGCGGGCCGATCTCGGCCAGCGACAGCGGCGCGAGAGGACCGGCGGCGTAGAAGCCGGAGCCCGGCCGCGAGCGGATCGTGCCCTCGGCGGCAAGACGCTCATAGGCTTCGACCACGGTCGACTTCGACACCTGCATCATGCCGGCGAAGGCGCGGATCGAAGGCAAGCGCGCGCCAGGGGTGAGAATGCGCGCAGCAATCCGCTGCCGGATCGCTGACATGACGGTCTCGACGAGCGTTCCGCCGCCGGCATTGGGTCGGGCGTGTCCATCTGTACTTCCCTGCATGCCATTACAGTTTTGCGCAATTGTACCCTATTGTCTCTGGCGGCACCATGGCCAGCACCGCTACGCAAGCGCAAACGGAGCGGATCATGGACAAGAGTTTGGCGGGCTGGATCAACGGCTTCATCGGCGTGCTGATCTTCAGCGGCTCGCTGCCGGCGACGCGCGTGGCGGTGACTGATTTCGATCCGACCTTCCTGACATCGGCACGCGCGGCGATTGCCGGACTGCTTGGCATCGCCCTGCTGCTGCTGTTCCGCGAGAAACGTCCGCAGCGCGGAGACCTCATCTCGCTGGTCGTTGTCGCGCTGGGTGTGGTGGTGGGCTTTCCGCTGCTGACAGCGCTGGCGCTGAAGCACGTCACCACGGCTCATTCCATCATCTTCGTCGGCCTGCTGCCGCTGGCCACCGCGATCTTCGGCGTGCTGCGCGGCGGCGATCGTCCGCGCCCGGCCTTCTGGCTGTTTTCATGCCTCGGCAGCGCCCTGGTCGCGGGTTTTGCCCTCTCCCAAGGCGTCACCGCCTCACCGATCGGTGATGGCTTGATGCTCGCCGCCATCATCGCCTGCGGGCTGGGCTATGCGGAAGGTGCGGCACTGTCGCGCCGGCTCGGCGGCTGGCAGGTGATCTGCTGGGCGCTTGCTCTGTCGCTGCCGGTCATGCTGGCACTGAGTTTTGCGACGCTGCCGCCATCCTTCGCCGGCGTCGGGTCGGGCGCATGGATCGGTCTGGCCTATGTCTCGCTGTTCAGCATGCTGATCGGCTTCGTGTTCTGGTATCGCGGCTGGCGCAGGGCGGCATCGCCGCCGTGGGACAATTGCAGTTGCTGCAGCCCTTCTTCGGCCTGGCGCTGGCGGCGACGCTGCTGCACGAGCAGGTCAGCCCGCTGATGGTGGTCGTCACGCTCGGCGTCGTGGCCTGCGTGTTCGGCGCCAAGAAGTTTGCGAAGTAGGGGTACTGCTGTTGTTGATGCTCACTGAGGCGGCTTGCCTATGTACGCTAAACCAGGACACTCGGAAGAATCGACGACCTTCTCGCGATCCTCGTAGCGCTTGACGAATTTGCGCCCCGTCCATTCAAAATCTTGACGCACGCACACCGGATTTTCGGAAGGCTCCACCCAAGCAACTCTCATCAACCGGCTTCGCACGTAGTATTCCAAATCCAGTTGGTAGCCTCCGGGAATCCAAAAGAGTTGACCGGTGCGCAAGTCGATCATGCGAGCCGCAATGCAAGCGTTACCGCAATTGACCAGAACAACGGAGAAGTGGCCGCCGAAATCGGCACCGTGTTTCATTGCTTCGCGAATATCCGGCTTAACTGCCTGTGCCCAAGAATCATTAGGGTGAATTTGGATGTTCTTGGCAGCCTTCTTTTGAAAAATTTTCGCCGGAAAATCCTCGAACCGCAGAGTGGATTCCTTTCCCGTCCCTGGTTCATCGGAGGTCGAGGCGCTCTGACTTGGCGCTTGGGCTCCAGTGGCAAGTCCACTGTCTTGCGCCCAGGCACTGAGCGTAGGCCACAGCAACAAAAGACAAAGTAGAAAAAGTCTCATTTCCGGTCCCAGCCACGAGAATGGATGTTGTCTATCTATGCGTGCGCTTTTAGTGTAGTCAACTTAAAATTGTGTATGGGCTGACGCCGGTCGTAAAGTGATCGCGGAAAAGTTTTAATCGGATAACTACCCGAACTTCGTCACCACGCCGATGCCGATGCCTTCAAAACCGCCCATCGCCATAAGGGCTGCCGGCGCTTCCTCGAGGCTGATCCTCTTGCCGACCAACAGTTCGGGCTTCAGCTTGCCGGTGCGGATCATCTCCATCATTGCTGAATACCGATAGGCCTGCATGCCGTGGCTGCCGCGGATTTCGAGTTCGAAGGCGATCACCTTGTCCATCGGCACCTGCGGGCGAGCGTGCTCGCCGAGCATCAGCCCGACCTGAACGTGACGGCCGCGCCGGCGCAGGTTGGCGATCGAGTTGAACGAGGTGGTGGGATGGCCAAGCGCGTCCATCGACATATGCGCGCCGCCATTGGTGATCTGCTTGACCGCTTTGACCACATTGGGCGTCGTCGAGGCGTTGATCGTCGCCACCGCTCCGATCTTTCCGGCGAATTCCAGCTTCTCGTCGGTGAGGTCGATGGCGATGACATTTGCGCCCATGGCGCTGGCGATCATGATCGCCGACAGGCCGACGCCGCCGCAGCCATGCACCGCCACCCATTCTCCCGGCGTTACCCGGCCCTGATCGACGATGGCGCGGAACGAAGTGACGAAACGGCAGCCGAGACTGGCGGCGGTGGCGAACTCCATCTCGTCGGGCAGGCGCACGAGATTGGTGTCGGCATGCTCGATGCCGACATATTCGGCGTACGAGCCCCAGCCGGTGAAGCCCGGCTGGGTCTGGTGCTCGCAGACCTGATGGTTGCCCGAAGTGCATTCGAAACAACTTCCGCAGCCGACGGCGAAGGGAACGGTGACGCGGTCGCCCGCCTTCCAGCGGCTCACCTGCTTGCCGGCAGCGACGACGACGCCCGCCAGCTCATGTCCAGGAACATGCGGCAGCGTGATGCTGTCATCGTGTCCCATCCAGCCATGCCAGTCGCTGCGGCAAAGGCCGGTCGCCTCGACCTTGATGACGACGCCGTCCGCCGCCGGCTTCGGGTCGGGGACGGTCTGGATCGTCGGCACCTCGCCGAATTTCTCGTAGACGACAGCTTTCATGGAAGTGCTTTCATATGTTCAGTTCAACAAGTCTAAGTTGACGATGGGGCTTGGTCGAGAAGTGGCTGCCGCTTGCGAAACCACTCGTCGGCCTCGGCGTCCCACGGCCAGATGCCGGAGGTATTCGGATAGACGAGTTGCATGACCTGGAAATCCAGACCGTCGTAGAACCAGATGTCCCAGCCGAAATGTTCTGGATACTGGTCCGGATGAACCGAGCCGAACTGGCACTCGAAACCGCCGCCCAGGAAACCTGACGCCCTCTGTCCGATCTGGAACCTTTCGCCGTTTCTCACCCTTCGGCAATACTCGTTGATGATACTTTGGGAAAGCTCCGGTTTCAGCCCGACGACGACCAGTTCCGGAACTTCGAAATTGTGCTCAATCCCGACGGAGTAGGCGAAAGGCGGAAGCTCGTCTTCTTCCAGCACGCACAGAATGTGGCAGCCATACGCTTCGATATCGGCGAGCGTCTTCGCCTCCTTCGCGTCCTTGGCTTCTCTATTCCGCATCGATCTGGTTCTGCGGAGCCGCCTTCTGGAAGGCGGGGAGCGCCATGCAGGCGGCGTGGATGCGCGAGATCATCGGGTAGGGCGCCATGTCGACGCCGAAGCGGGCGTTGTTGGTGACCTGCGCGGCAAGGCAGATGTCGGCCAGACCGGGCTCATCGCCATGACAGAATGTGCCGGTCTCAGGCGACGAAGCCAGAATCTTCTCAAGCGGCTGGAACCCTTCGTTCACCCAGTGCCTGAACCAGTTGACGACATCCTCGTCGCCGGCGCCGAACAAGGTCCGCAGCGAGGTGAGCACGCGCAGATTGTTCACCGGATGGATGTCGCAGGCGATCATCTGCGCCAGCATCCTGACCCGCGCCCGGCCCAGCGCATCCTTCGGCAGCAGCGGCGGCTCGGGCGCGATCTCGTCGAGATATTCGATGATCGCCAGCGACTGCGTCAGAAGCCTGCCGTCGTCCAGAACCAGCGCCGGCACCAGTCCTTGCGGATTGACCGCGAGATAGGCCGGCTCGAGATGCTCGCCATGGCGCAAATGATGCGGCACATAGGTGTAGCTCAGCCCCTTCATCTCGAGCGCGATCCGCACCCGGTAGGAGGTCGAGGAGCGGTAGTAGTTGTGCAGGACAAGGTCGCTCATCGCTTCGGCTGCCCGATGGTCATCTCGATCTTGCCGATGCCGTCGACACCGCCGGTGACAGGCGGGTAGGGAATCTCGACGCCGCTATCGACGACGGCGTCGGCCGGCTTGGTGAAGGAAAAGGGCGGGTCGCGCTCGTCATTGCCGGACTCGCGCGCATGAGCGGCGTAGTTGCGGCCGACGCAGAAGATGCGCCGCACAGCAAACCGCTCGGCCGAGCCGGCGACGGCAACCGAAGCCATCGCGGGCGGCGGAAGGACGAAGTCGATCATCGGCGAGCTCTGTGTTGGCATGGATCTGTCCGCACATTCGGCCGATTTGGCCAGCCGGGCAAGGCATTAGCACGCGAAACCATATGACCCTGTCCTTTTGCCGGCAGGCGGCTTCGGGCGATGTACTGATTGGCAATAATCTGGCCATGGTGACGGGGCTATCCTGTGCCCGACGAAACCGAACCGGTGCCCGAACCCCAGCAATGACCGCCGTCAACGATCGCGCCCGCTTCCTGATCATCGACGACCACCCGCTGTTTCGCGAGGCGCTGCACAGCGCCGTGCAGATGGCCTATCCGGATGTCGACACGGTCGAGGCGCGTTCGATCGCCGAGGCGATCGATCTGCTGGCCGGCGCAAAACCGTTCGACCTGGCGCTGCTCGACTTGAGCATGCCCGATGTGCACGGCTTCGAAGGGCTGCTGCAACTCAGGACCCGCTATCCGCGCCTGCCGGTGGTGATCGTATCAGGCCATGAAGAACCGAAGATCATCTCCGAAGCGCTGTCTTATGGCGCCGCCGGCTTCATCCCGAAATCGGCGCGCAAGAGCGATCTCGCCGCCGCCATCCGCTCGGTGATGGACGGCGCTGTCTATGTGCCGGAAAACTACGAGGGGCAGCCGCCGGACCCCGACAGCACCGACCGCGCCGACATGGTGCAACGGCTGGCCAAGCTGACGCCGCAGCAATTGCGCGTGCTGCAGATGCTGCGCCAAGGCATGCTCAACAAGCAGATCGCCTATGAGCTGCAGGTGGACGAGACCACCGTGAAAGCCCATGTCTCGGAGATTTTGCGCAAGCTCAACGTCTACAGCCGAACGCAAGCGGTGATCGAGGTCTCGAAGCTGGACAATGCGGAGCTGTTTCGGGATCAGGCGGGGTTTTAGAGGTGGTTCGAAGGTGTGATGGTACCACAATTCCCCGGTAAGTTCCGGCCAAAAAGTGCACTGTCACAGTAATTCTTATTCATTACCAATTCGATTCATGACGATAACGGCTGGCTCCAGCGGTCAACAACGGATTGTCCATTCAGGTTGTGCAAAATCATCTGATGAAAAGCAGATGTATTGGCGACTACATTAAAGTACCGTTCAAATTCTTCGTCGACCTCGCTTCTAAATACATCGGCCTCCAAGATGGCATCATCGATATCGAGCCGGATTTTCGAAATAGACATTAAGTCTTGTATAAAGTAGTCGACAGTATCAACAAGATTGGCAAGGCAGTTTTTCAAGCAAATGTCATCAAAATGTTCTGCGTACTCACAAAAATTTAAAGCGCAAAATGCAGCATTCTGCGCAAAGACGCAGTCTCTTCCTGGATAAACTTCGCAATCTGGGACAGATAAAGAAATATTTTTGGATGCTTCCATCACATCGGCATTTGATGGGAAAGCTGTCGAAAGTTTGTATACTATGTTCCAAATAAGTTTCTCGTCTACCAAATTTTCCTCCTTGCAGAATCGCGCATACTCAGGAGTTATCCTTGACGAGACTAGTGCACAAAATCTGTACTTATGCTCTATCGACATCAATTTGGCTTTGCCAAAAAAGTCTTCAATCTTTTGCGAAACATTCGGCATGGATCACTACCTACTCAATTCAACAAGGCTACGCCCCGGCGCGTGGCCTCTGCGGCACATCCGCCGCAAAATGGGCGGCTTGCAGCCACGCCTAGCGGGGTCAAACCCATGCTGTCAGCTGCGTTTGGTGCATTGATCTCAGCGTGCGTTCCCGGAACTCCAACCCCCTCGACTTCATTGGCGTTCAACGCAGCTCTTTGAGCAGGTGTGAGTCTGCCTGTGCTTGATGACACGACAAATGTGCCTTCTTTCGTGGGCACAACCGCGGTTGTTCTTTTGTCTGAGAGAATTTATCAAGTTGATTCTGAATCGTGATAGACCTCTCAATGGCAATTTCTTGCGGTGAGCTAGCTGGGGTGGTGAACGCTCCAAGGAATCCGATAGTCTTACCTACAAGACCACCAGCCATCAAGGGAAACTTTCCGGGATCTAATTTCGGCAGAGATTTTTTCTTATCCAACGCCTCATCAGGTGGTTGGTTATCTTTGGTCGTCGTAACTCCATCAGCGGTTGGAACTGTTTTCCCGCTCCCTTCGCCGGTGTGAGAGGATGCCTCTAACCCTTTTCCTCCAAAGGCGTTGCTAATGGCCTCGCCGATTTTTCCAAGTGCATCACCCAGCCAGCTATGCCCATTCGGGTCGCTCTTATTGATGGGGTCGTTCTGGGCATACGCATATCGGTTGGTGCCAACACCAGGCAGCGTCGGATCCCAATCATCGGGCGAGATGAACCTTCCGAGCACCGGATCCATATACCTGGCATTGAGGTAGAGCAGTCCGGTCTCGGGATCGAAGCGCTCGCCGATGTAGCTCTTCTGCGTCTGGAAGCCTGAGTTGAGGCGCTCGCCATAGGTGGCGTAGTTGGTGGCTTCGGCGATGGCGCCTGAGTTGTCGGTGACCATGCGCACCGAGGCCAGATGATCGCGGTGCAGGAAGAACTTGGTCGCGCCGACAACCTTCATGTCCGGGTGCGGATAGCGGGTGTGGACCTCCGAGCCCGGGATTGCTGGATCGATCTCGACCGAAGCATCGGCATAGAGCGTGGTGGCGAATGAAGAGGCTTTTTTCGCTCGCGCGCCGTCAGGTCCGTAGCTCAGGTTGACGGTGTTGGATGAGAGCGTGACGGTCTTGAGCCGGTTGGCCTCGTCCCAGGTCAGCGTGCGGGTGCCGTCCGAGGTCAGATTGCCGTTGGCGCTTGCCAAGAACTTTGCAGCTTCGGCGCTCGAGAGCGTGCCAAGGACCTGATGAGCGATCTTCATGCCTCGGCCGAGTATCATGCCAACCTGATCACAGTGATGGCCAAGCGCGCGGTGGCCGCGGCGAGCGCCTGAAAGGGCGTAGCTTCGGAAAGGAAAAGGGGCGGCCGCGGCCCCTTTTCCTTTGCAGTGGGCGGCTTGGCGGGTGAGGGCGATCCAAATCACGGACTTCGCACTTGCACAAAATTATCCCGCACTGCAAAATGACCCTGGCGGGAATACAAAGGGTCCGAAGCACGCGGTCATCTGCATCGCATTCGGATCCGCAGTTGCGAAGGGATGGGCATGACCGACATCTCCGCAGCGTCTGTTGTCCTGCCACGGGCCACAGCCGACAGCGCGGCACGAACCAGGCTAGCCTATCTCGACGGCTGGCGCGGCCTGTCGATCGCGCTCGTGCTGATCGGGCATTTCTTTCCGGTACCGGGAATCAATCTCGGCGTGCTTGGCGTCGAGTTCTTCTTCGTGCTCAGCGGGCGGCTGATGGCCGAGATCCTGTTCATCGAGCGCTTCCCGCTGAAAAAGTTCTTCAAGCGGCGCTTCTCGCGCATCTATCCCGCGCTGCTGGTGTTCGTGATTGTCGCCATGATCGGGCTTGCGGGCACCTTCGTCGCCTTCAAGTGGAAGGCGGCGCTCACGGCGCTGACATTCACCTACAACTATGCCGGTATCTTGCTCAATCGGGCCGGCGCGCTCGACCATATCTGGTCGCTTTGCGTCGAGGAGCATGCCTACATCATCCTGGCGCTGGTCAGCGTCGCGGTTTCGGGACGCGCCAATGTGGTGCGGCTGCTGGTAGTGCTGTCGGCGCTTGCCATGGCCAACGGCGCCGTCTCCTACTGGGTTCTCGGCATGGACTACGAGACCAGCTACTGGCGAACGGACGTGCATATCGCCTCGATCCTGCTTTCGGCGGCGATCTGCCTGCTGAAGGCTGATGGACGGCTGCCGGCATTCCTGAAGAACCAGCATGCGGCACTGGCGGCGGCCGCGGGTGCGATCTTGCTGTTCCTCGATCCGGTGCCGACGCCGGTGCATTACCTGCTGGGCGTGCCGCTGCTCGCGCTCGCCGTCAACGTGCTCGACTTCGCAAACGGATATGTGACCGGGTTGCTGTCGTCGCGGCCGATGGTGATGCTCGGACTGTGGTCCTATTCGCTCTATCTGTGGCAGCAGCCCTTCTACAAATTCGTCTATGATCGGAACGTCGCGTCCCTCCCGATGCTGGCTGCTGTCTTCGCCTGCGCGCTCTGCAGCTATTACATCGTCGAGAAACCATCGCGCAGCTGGCTCAACCGCAACTGGTAAGCCACGGGTCAGGGTTTGCTTTGCCTCTGCGCGGCCAGATAGCGCCGCAGCCCGGCTTCGCCGCGCGGCGTGGTCCAGCGGTGATTCCAGGCGAAGGCGGGCCTGAGCAGCGGCGCCAGGAGCTTGAGGATCGGCCTCTCCACGATTACCTCCCAGGTCAGCTTCACATGTGTGCCGCTTCCCGACGGTGACAATTCAGCCCGCCACAGCCCGTCGAAATCGCCGAAAGTCTTCACCACGACCAGACGGCCCGGCTCGAGTTCGGCCGCCTCAATGATGAAGTTCAGCTCATAGGGCAGGGCGCCCCGGGCTCTGGCCCGCGCCCGCGAGCCGACGACGCCTTTGCCCTTCTTGTCGAGCGGCTCGACTTCCTTGTAGGCGTCGCCCCACCAGAGCGGCAGAAGCTCGGCATCCGAGAGGACGTCCCATACTTCCCGGGGCGTCGCTTCCGGGATGTCCCAGCTTTCGTCGAAACGGAAGACATTGCTTGGCATGATCTAGCGCCCCCAGCCAGCGGAGCAGCGAGATTAGCCCTGGCTTGTTTTGGTGGCCAGTGGCCGCTCTTCAAACCACTGGCCTGGCGTAATAGCGCACCGACTTCATGCCACCATGGATGACGGCGTCGCCGACCTCGACAAAACCGAGTGCGGCGTGGAAGGCGTCGGAAGCCGGGTTCGGGGGGTCGGCATTGACCTCACAGGTGACGATCGTGTGGCCGGCGCGCCGGGCATGCTCGAACAGATCCTCATAGAGCCGACGCGCATGGCCGCGGCCTCGCGCTTCCGCCGCCACCACCACGCGGTCGACATAGACGAAACGCGGATAGCGCTCGCGAAACCACAGGAAGTTCGGGCTGTCGTAGCCGGCATCCTGGTCGAAGCACATGATGAAGGCTTCGAGCCCGCCAATGCGACGCATGTAGAAAGCTTGCCCGAGCAGGAACGACAGCCGCTCCGGCTCCAGCCAGGACAATTCGGCGGCGTGCTCGTTGTTGAGAGCCAAAATGGCAGCCTCATCATCGGGCGAGAGGCGTTCGATCGGCTGCCGATCTGTCGATATCGTCAGTTCCGGCATCAGGCCCTCGCTGCCGCGATCGTTGCCGCAACCAGGGTCCCATCGGTCACCGTGGTGCGATACTCGCGGTCGAGATCGGTGCCGCCCATGCCGACATGCGGGTTGCGGTAGCGCATGGCGCTCGGGACGTCGGCGAGCGCGGCGAAATGCATCTCGGTCAGGCCGGTTCGCCTCAGGACCTCGCCGATGTTGCCGGGCGCCAGTCCGCCGCAGCCGAGAATGATGATGCGCTCGCCGGCCAGGCGGACGAGCTGCGCCAAGAGGTCGGCGCCTTCGAGCGCCGTGTCGCGCTGGCCGCTGGTCAGCACGCGGCCGACCTTGCAGCGGATCAGCGCCTCAAGCGCTTCGAGGGGGTCACGCGTCATGTCGAAGGCGCGGTGGCAGGTGACGTTGAGCGGGCCGGCGGCCTCGACCAGTTCGCTCATGCGCCTCTCCTCGATGGCGCCGTCCGCCGTCAGGCACCCGACAACGACACCGGCAACGCCAAGGTCGCGAAGCGTGCCGACATCGGCGAGCATCGAGCGGTATTCGGCATCGCTGTAAAGAAAATCGCCGCCGCGCGGGCGCACGATGACATGGAAGGGAATGGTCGCGGCCTGGAGGGCGGCGCGCACCGTGCCGAGGCTCGGCGTGATGCCGCCTTCCACGAGGCTGGCACAGAGTTCGACCCGGTCAGCGCCGGCCGCCTGCGCAACGAGCAGTCCGTCTATGCCTTCGACGCAAAGTTCAATCAGGGGCTTTTGGGCGTCGGTCACCAGCGTCCGTCCATGCTGCAGGGATGACCAGCCCTAGCATCGGCGTGTTGGCCGTGAAAGCCGCAACGATCGGTCCAGAATGAAACGCCCACGATGACTGTGAGCCTATTGCTGCAGGATGGTGTTCTTGGCGCCCTGCTCGACCTGGTCGATCACCAGCAGCTTGACCGGATCGGCACCGACATTGATGGCCTGGTGCCATTGTCCGATCATCTCGACAATGAAATCGCCTGTCTTGTAGGTGTTGCTGGCGCCGGTCTCGACATTGGTGACCTTAAGCGTGCCGGCTTCGACATAGGCATAGCGCGGGAAGGGGTGCTTGTGCACCGGCAGGGTCGCGCCAGGTGCGATCTGGTAGGCCGATACCTGAACCTCGACATTCTTCTGCGGCAGCGTGATCGGCTGGCCGGAGGCCGTGGTCGTCTTCGAGGCCAGCGGCGTCACCACGACCGGGGTGCCGCTGCTGTCAAGCGCAAGCGCCGAAGGTGCAAATGACGCAGCCGCCAGCAGCAGAATTGTCGATGCCAAAATTTTTCGCATGATGTCCTCCAAACGGCGGCAAGATCGCGCGGGCGGCGTTCGCACGCAAGCCTCGCGCCCGTCTTGCCGAGCTCGGCGACCCCTGATCAACGCTTGTGATGTTTCCGCGTCTGGCGCTCGGCAGTTGAGATGGATCAAGGCCAGATCGCCCCTTGCCGGATAGACCCTGGCGGCAACTTCATCGTGACCATCGATGAACCGGCGCCGACGTCGAAGCGTTGTGCCTGCGACTGGCACCTACCCGGACCCAGCGAAGGAGCCAAGCAATGACCGAACTTTCGAGCCCCAACCGCTTGTCCGAACAGGAATTGCGGGACATCGACGCCTATTGGCGTGCGGCGAACTACCTGACGGTCGGGCAGATCTACCTGCTCGACAATCCGTTGCTGCGCGAACCGCTTCGGCTGGAGCACGTCAAACCCAGGCTGCTCGGCCATTGGGGGACCTCGCCAGGCCTCAGCTTCATCTATACGCATCTGAACCGCGCCATCCGGCTGCGCGATGCCAACGTCATCTACATCTGCGGCCCCGGCCACGGCGGCCCCGCCATGGTGGCCAACACCTACCTCGAGGGAACCTACAGCGAGATCAATCCCGACATCTCGATGGACGAGGCCGGAATGAGGAAGCTCTTCCGGCAGTTCTCCTTTCCCGGCGGCATCCCCAGCCATGCGGCGCCTGATGTGCCCGGCTCGATCCATGAAGGCGGCGAGCTTGGCTATGCGCTCTCGCATGCCTATGGCGCCGCCTTCGACAATCCGGACCTCGTCGTCGCCTGCGTCGTCGGCGACGGCGAGGCGGAAACCGGGCCGCTCGCCACCGCCTGGCATTCCAACAAGTTTCTCAATCCGGCGAATGACGGCGCGGTGCTGCCGATTCTCCACCTCAACGGCTACAAGATCGCCAATCCCACGATTCTGGCCCGCATTCCGGGGGAAGAATTGCGCGCCCTGTTCGTCGGCTACGGCTATGATCCGCTGTTCGTCGAAGGCGACGATCCGGTCCTGATGCATGAACGGATGGCGGTGGTGCTCGATGATGCGCTGGACCGCATCGGCGCGATCCAGCAGGCGGCACGCAGCGGCGCGGAGGCAGTGCAGTCGCGGCCGAAGTGGCCGATGATCGTGCTGCGAAGCCCGAAGGGCTGGACCGGGCCCAAGCAGGTCGATGGACTGAAGACCGAGGGCTTCTGGCGCGCCCATCAGGTGCCGCTGTCGGGCCTGGCGGACAACCCGGCGCATCTGAAGGTGCTCGAGGAGTGGATGAGAAGCTATCGGCCCGAAGAGCTATTCGATGCCGCTGGCGCACCGGTGTCCACGATCCGCGCCACAGCGCCGCAGGGCGTCAGGCGCATGAGCGCCAACCCGCATGCCAATGGCGGCCGGCTGCGCCGGTCGCTCGAGCTGCCGAAGCTGCATCAGCATGCCGTCCCGGTCGAGCGGCCGGGCGGAGTCAAGGCAGAGGCAACCCGGGTGATGGGCTGCTTCCTGCGTGACGTGGTGGCACTGAACCAGGACGCGGCGAATTTCCGCATCGTCGGTCCGGACGAAACGGCTTCGAACCGGCTGCAGGATGTCTTCGAGGTGACGGAACGCGCCTGGATGGAAGAAATCCTGCCCGAGGATGTGCATCTCGGCAGCCGGGGCAGGGTTCTGGAGATTCTGTCGGAGCATACATGCCAAGGCTGGCTGGAAGGCTACCTGCTTACCGGGCGGCATGGCTTGTTCTCCTGCTACGAAGCCTTCACCCACATCGTCGATTCCATGTTCAACCAGCATGCGAAGTGGCTGGACGCCTGCCGCAAGCTGCCCTGGCGAAGCCCGATCGCGTCGTTGAACTACCTGTTGTCCAGCCATGTCTGGCAACAGGAGCACAATGGCTTCAGCCACCAGGATCCCGGTTTCATCGATGTGGCCCTGAACAAGAAGGCCGATGTGGTTCGCGTCTATCTGCCCGCCGATGCCAACAGCCTGCTCTGCGTGACGGATCACGTGCTGCAGACATGGAACCGCATCAACGTCATCGTTGCCGGCAAGGCCCTGTCCTGGCAATGGCTGTCGATCGAGGAAGCGAAAGTTCACTGCAGCGCCGGCGTGGGCATCTGGCAGTGGGCGTCGACCGACCGCGGAGCCGAGCCGGACGTGGTCATGGCCTGCGCCGGCGACGTGCCGACGCTCGAGACGCTGGCCGCCGTCCAGATTCTGAAGAACCACATTCCCGAGCTTAGGGTAAGGGTGGTCAACATCGTCGATCTGATGACCCTGCAGCCGAAGGAAAACCACCCGCACGGCCTGTCGGATCGCGAGTTCGACGCGCTGTTCACCCGCGATAAGCCGGTCATCTTCGCCTATCATGGCTATCCATGGACCATCCATCGCCTGACCTACCGGCGCACCAATCACGACAACATCCATGTGCGCGGCTACAATGAAGAAGGGACGACCACCACGCCCTTTGACATGACCGTTCTGAATGGTCTGGACCGCTTTCATCTCGTGCTCGGCGTGCTCGACCGCCTCTCGAAGCCGAGCGGCGCGCAGATCGCGCTCAGGCAGATGATGGACGGCAAGCTGCTCGAACACCGCGCTTACATCCGAGCGCATGGGCAGGATATGCCGGAGATCGTTGGCTGGAAGTGGCAACAGTAGCCGTCAAACGGCGCATTGAGGCGCGCTGCGGGCGTCCACGGGCAGGTGCGGGATAGAAAATGAAGGATGCGATCCTTGCCCTCAATGGGGGCTCATCGAGCCTGAAGTTCGCCGTGTTTCGACAGCGCGACGAACTTCCCCTGCTGGCGCGCGGCGGCGTGTCGTCCATCCAACACCAGCCGCGGCTGCATATCGAACAGACTGCGTCTTCGCCCGAAATCGACAGGAGCTTGGGGCAGGGACCGATCGACATCGCCAAGGCCTTCGGAGCCGTCGCTGCCTTCCTCGCCGATTACGGCATTGTGCGCCAGATCGGCAAGGTCGGGCATCGCATCGTTCATGGCGGGCTGGAATTCACCAGCGCCACGCGGCTCGACGAAGCCACGCTCGCGGCCTTGCACAAGCTTGAGCGGCTCGCGCCGATCCATCAGGCGATCAATCTCGAAATCGTCGAGCTGGCACGCCGCCTTCTGCCTGAAGCAAAACAGGTCGGCTGCTTCGACACGGCCTTCCATACGGCGCGGCCGGAACTCGCCAAACTCTACGGCCTGCCGCGTGAGATGTCGGAACAAGGCATCGTTTCCTATGGCTTCCATGGGCTGTCCTATGCCCATGTCGCCGCGAAGCTGCGCGATCGCTACGGCGCGGCCGCCGGCGGGCGGACCATCGTCGCTCATCTCGGCAGCGGAGCGAGCCTGTGCGCGATGCAAGCAGGGGTCAGCCGCGCCACCTCCATGGGCTTCTCGACGCTCGATGGGCTTGTCATGAGCACGCGTTGCGGATCGATCGATCCAGGCGTCCTCCTGCACCTGCTGCAGGAACGCAAGCTGCCGACTGATGAATTGACCACCTTGCTCTACGAGCGATCGGGCCTGCTGGGTGTCTCCGGCATTTCCGGCGACATGCAGACCCTGCTTGCCTCGAAGGAGCCCGCGGCGGCCCACGCCATCGATCTTTTCGTCTATCGCGTCGGGCGTGAGATCGGCTCGCTTGCGGCCGCGCTCGGAGGGCTCGACACGCTGGTGTTCACCGCCGGCATCGGGGAGCACGCACCCGTCATCCGGCGGAGGATCTGCGAGGCTGCCGGATGGCTTGGAGTGGCTCTCGAGGGCCAACTGAACGCGAACCGCGAAGGGATTGTCAGCGCTCCCGCTTCCCGCGTCGACATCCATGTCATTCCGGCCGACGAGGAACGTGCGGTGGCGACAGAACTGCTCAACCTTGAGGCGGTCTGAGTGTCTGCTGGCCGGTTGGCAGGAGTTATCTGCCAAGCTGGCTCAAAAATGAGCAGTCATTCACCCATTGCCTGTAGATATCCGATGCGAGGATCTCGATGCGCGGGCTGAGCAGGCGAGACGACGCCCTTCGTCTTCAGCAGGGTGAAGACCCGCGACACGGTTTCGATGGTCAGCCCGAGATAGTCGCCGATGCCGATGCGCGACATCGGCAGTTCCACCTGGCGCAGGCCGCCCTGCGGCTCTGCCATGTCGAGCAGGAGGGCCGCGACGCGCTCGATGGCGTTCTGGCGGCACGAGAAGGTGCTCCTGCGCCCGCGTCAGCCCTTCCAGGGCAAGCGGCCAAGCTGGCGTGACATGTCGGCGGCAGCGGCGATGCGGTGAACGCGGACACCGGTCGCATTGATCGCCTCGGCGAAGAAACGGTGGGTGGCGTCGGCCTCGAAGTCTCTCCGGCCAGACGGAAGGCGCTGATCTGCCTACGGCCGTCGGCGAGCAGGCGGCAGGCGCCGAATTCGACCTGGTAGACAGCACTGGCCTTTTCGCCGTCGGCGTAAATCTCGGCGCAGGCCGGGAAGAAGCTGACCGGCCGCATCGCCGTGCCTTCGAAGGCGGATCGCCCCCGACTGCCCGATCCTGCGCGATTTAATTGGAAAACTTGGCTCCCCGGGCCGGATTCGAACCAGCGACCAACCGGTTAACAGCCGGTTGCTCTACCACTGAGCTACCGGGGAACGGAGGCTCTCATGTGAGTGGCGCTGCCTATAGCAAACCCGTTTCGGCTTTGCAAAGAAGCAATTCGTAATTTTTCTGCACTTTTTCCTGCGGCCATTTGTGGCATCGTTTCGGCATGCCCACATATGAAGGGCTTCACGCCGGCAGGGAACAACGGGCCGGGCTATTGATTTCGATTCCCGATGGCTTAGGCAGCGGATGGGATATGGCATCGACATGACGGCAGCTAACGACGATCAGGAACCAGCGCGCAAGATCACGGTCTTCGGACGCGAGTTCACCATGCCGCGCTCGCGTGGCCTCAGGATTGCGTTGGGCATGGTGCTGACCGTCGGCGGCATCTTGGGTTTCCTGCCGATTCTCGGCTTCTGGATGATCCCGCTGGGCCTGCTGGTGCTGTCCTACGAATTCGCGCTGGTGCGTCGTCACAGGCGGCGCTTCGTCGTCTGGTGGGAGCGCCGGCGGCGGCCGGACTGAGAGCTTGCCATTGCAAGCCCGGCCAACTCCGACGCAAGCTGCGACACCGCCGTCGAGATCGGCCACAAGGGATTGCGATTCTTACCTGTGATGACGCACGGGAAAGCGCCCGGAATGAATTTCCGGCGCTTGACGACCTTCCACCGCCACCATATTGAGTGCGCTCGGAACGCCGGGAGCGTATGGGGCCTCGTGGCGGAGTGGTTACGCAGAGGACTGCAAATCCTTGCACCCCGGTTCGATTCCGGGCGAGGCCTCCAGATGCCCGGGCTCCCGCGCCATCGCGCCGGGAGCGAGGTTCCAGTCGAATTGAGCCGCGTCCGGTCAGCGGATTGGGCGCGGGAAGCGGATTGGTTGGGACATGAGCGCTGATTTCTCCGAACGCCGCGTGAAGATGGTCGATGGCCAGGTCCGCACCACCGACGTCACCAGCGCGCCGCTCATCGAAGCCATGCTTTCGGTGCCGCGCGAAGCTTTCGTCGGCGCCGGTCAGCGCGATCTGGCCTATATCGACGAGGACATTCGCATTTCGGACGCCGCCAACGGCACCGGCGCCCGCTACCTGATGGAACCGTCGCCGCTGGCCAAGCTGCTGCAACTGGCTGAGATCGACGCAAGCGATTCGGTGCTCGATGTCGGATGCGGCACCGGCTATTCGGCCGCTCTGCTGTCTCGAATAGCAAAATCGGTGGTTGCGCTGGAGAGCGATACGGCGCTGGCGGAGGCCGCGAGGTCGACGCTCGCAAGCCTCGGCTGCCTGAATGTGACGGTGGTGAACGGGCCGTTGCCGCAAGGGCATGCGGCCGGCGCCCCCTACGATGTCATATTCGTCGGCGGCAGCGTCCAGGAGGTCCCGGCGGAGCTTCTGAATCAATTGGCCGAGGATGGCCGCCTCGTCGCTGTCGAGGGACAGGGCAATTCCGGCGTGGCCCGTCTGTTCTTCAAAGCCGGAGGCGTTGTAACCGGGCGGCGGGCATTTAATGCGGCAATTAAGCCACTACCGGGGTTCGAACGTATCCATGCGTTCGAATTTTAAGCGATTTTGCCTTGCAGCGAAGGCATTGTCATGATCGCTTTCACCTGAACAATCGTTGCTGATTTGGTTGCCGGGCGTATTTCGGGAGGCTGGTCAGCGGGGGAACGATAAACAACGCGGCGCTGGCTGATCCAAACGGGTAGGCCGACGCGGCGTGGTTCCCATGCAAACGAATGAGGGAAATTACGTGCCGTCTGTACGCAAAACTGTCCTAGCAGCTATGCTCGTTTCCGCGACAGCGCTTTCGCCGTTGGCCGCATCGGCAGAAACCATCACCGGCGCGCTCGCCAAAGCCTATCAGTACAATTCCCAGTTGAACTCGGCCCGGGCCGGCGTGCGCGTCACCGACGAAGGCGTGGCAATCGCCAAGTCGGGCTGGCGCCCGACCATCAGGGGCTCTGCCGACGTCAATTATCAGAACACACGCGCCAGCGGCGCCAACTCGAAGCTGACCACGGGCAGCTTCGGCATCGTCATCAACCAGACGCTGTTCGACGGGTTTCAGACCAGGAACAATGTCGCCGCCGCCGAATCGCAGGTGAAGGCCTCGGTCGAGAGCCTGCGCAACACCGAGGAGAACATCCTGTTCAACGCGGCCAGCGCGTATATGGATGTGATCCGCGACCGCCAGATCGCGGTCTTGACGGAACAGAACCTGCAGTTCCTGACCGAGCAGGCGCGCGCCGCCCGCTCGCGCTTCGAGGTGGGCGAGGGCACGCGTACCGACGTGGCGCAGGCCGATGCCTCGCGCGCGACCGCCGTGGCGCAACTGAGCGCCGCGCGCGCGCAGGCGCTGGCGAGCGCGGCGACCTATCACCAGATCGTCGGTGATGAGCCGGGCAAGCTGAAGGCAGCGGCGCCGGTGGGCAGGCTGTTGCCGCCGAGCATCGACCAGGCCTTCGCCATCGCCGCGGTCGAGCATCCGGCGATCCTGTCCACGCAGCACCTCGTCGACGCGGCGGCGTTCTCCGTGAAATCCTCGGAAGGGGCGCTCCTGCCGCAGCTTTCGGCCTCTGCCGGCATTTCGGAGGATTACCTGCACCGCGATCCAGGCATAGGAACGAACGGCGATTCGACTTCTGCCAATATCGGCGCGACGCTGACCATTCCGATCTATTCGGGCGGCCGGACCTCGGCGATCGTGCGGCAGAACAAGGAATCGCTGAGCCAGGCCCGGATCGAAGTCGACGTCAGCCGCGACCAGGTGCGCCAGGCGGTGGCCTCGGCATGGACGCAATACATCGCCGCACGCCAAAGCGTGGATGCCAACCGGCAGGTGATCGCGGCCGCGCAGCTCGCCTTGAACGGCGTCATCGAGGAGCGCAATGTGGGGCAGCGCACCACGCTCGACGTGCTCAACGCGCAGAACGCGGTGATCACCGCCAAGATCAACCAGGCCGGCTCCGAGCATGATGTGGTGGTGGCAAGCTATGCCATCCTGTCGGCGATCGGACGGCTGTCGGTCGAGCGGCTCGGCCTGGCGGTCACCAAGTACAGACCGGAAGAGCACTACAATGCCGTCAAGGACAAGTGGATCGGACTGCGCACGCCGGACGGCCGCTGATCCCTTCATTCGGGCTTGCAAACAGCGCCGCGTATCAATGGATGCGCGGCGCTTTTCTTTTGTCTGTGTCGATAGGAGGCTCGCCGTCGAGCTAATCTGTTGAAATCCAACATGTCCTCAGTTTGGGGATTCTCGGATGACGATCGGTCGGTTACGCTGTCGCCATGATTCGAATCCGGTCAGGCCGGAGCGAATCGACAATGGGTCACAAAGGCGGCGGATGTGACGATGGCGACGGCAAGCAGCGCGCAGCGCGAACCTTCCATGGAAGAAATTCTGGCTTCCATCCGAAGGATCATCGAGGATAGCGACACCGGCCGCAAGCAGCCGGCCGATGCGGCTGAATTGCGCCAGGATCTGGCGCCACCGCCGACCCCGGTGCCGGTTCCCGAGATCGAGGCCTTCCGTTCCGAATTGCAGGCCGACGCCGCTCCTAAGAAGCCGGTGACGCTGGCGGAGGTTCAGGCCCAGCTCGCTGCGACCGATCCGGTCGTCGCCGTGGCGCCGCGGCCGGAACCGGCAAGGATGCCGCCCGCCCCAACGACGCTCGCCGAGGTTGGTGCAAGGGTTGCCGCCCATCCTAGCGCATCCGTGGTCACGAACAGGCCAGCAGAGCCTCCGCAAAACGCAGACAGCATCGTGGCAGACTGGCGTCGCGACGTCGCCGCTATTGGTGGGAGCGCCGCCGCCGAGAAAACCCCGACGCCGGAAGCCGCACCGGAAGTGGAGATCGAGGACGATGAGTTGCCGGAGCTGACGGCGGCCGAAACCGGCGCGTCAAGCAGCAGCGTATCGCGTGCGTCAGCAGATTCGTCATCGGTCCGCCCGTCAATTCTGTCCGAGCACACGGGCCGCCAGGTCGCCGCCGCCTTTGGTGAACTTTCAGACGCCTTCGCAAACCGCAGCAGGAAGAGCTTCGACGAAATGGCCGAGGAGATGCTGCGGCCGATGTTGCAGGACTGGCTCGACAACAATCTGCCGACGCTGGTCGAGCGGCTGGTGCGCGAAGAGATCGAGCGCGTGGCGCGCGGCGCGCAGTGACTTAGTCAGACCGTTCAAGGTGAAAGCGCCGCCTTCGGGCGGCGTTTTTGTTCTCGCCGGATGTGACGAACAGCTCTGTCGCGATAAGGCTGGGATTGCCGCCGCCCTCGGCAGGCCTATGTGAAAGAGCAGGCATCACCTGTCGCGATTGACTCGGCCAACAGCTTCCGATTTACACCGGACGCCTATCCCCGACAGCTCGGACTTCCCCCATGCTTGAAAAAAACTACGACGCCAAGACCGTCGAGCCCAAGATCGCCAAAATCTGGGAGGAGGCCGACGCCTTTCGCGCCGGCGCCGGTTCGGAGGAGGGGGCGGAGGCCTTCACCATCGTCATCCCGCCGCCGAACGTCACCGGCTCGCTGCATATGGGCCATGCACTCAACAACACGCTTCAGGACATATTGGTGCGCTTCGAGCGCATGCGCGGCAAGAACGTGCTTTGGCAGCCCGGCATGGATCACGCCGGCATCGCCACCCAAATGGTGGTCGAGCGCCAGCTCATGGAGAGGCAAATCCACCGCCGCGATCTCACCCGCGAAGAGTTCATCGAAAAGGTGTGGGAGTGGAAGGCTGAATCCGGTGGCGCGATCTTCAACCAGCTGAAGCGCCTCGGCGCCTCCGCCGACTGGTCGAGAGAGCGTTTCACCATGGACGAGGGCCTGTCCAGGGCGGTCCTGGAGGTGTTCGTCAGCCTTTACAAGGAAGGGCTGATCTATAAGGACAAGCGCCTTGTGAACTGGGACCCCAAGCTGCTGACGGCTATCTCCGACCTCGAGGTCGAGCAGCACGAAGTCAACGGCAACCTCTGGCATTTCCGCTATCCGGTCGAAGGCACGGTTTTCGATCCGGAAAACCCCAGGACTTTCATCACGGTGGCGACGACCCGTCCGGAAACCATGCTCGGCGACACGGCGGTGGCCGTCCATCCGGATGATGAGCGCTTCCGCGATCTGGTCGGCAAGAACGTCATCCTGCCGATCGTCGGCCGCAAGATCCCGGTGGTCGCCGACGAATATTCGGACCCGGAGAAGGGCTCCGGTGCGGTCAAGATCACGCCGGCGCACGACTTCAACGACTTCGAAGTCGGCAAGCGCCACAAGCTGCCGGCGATCAATATCCTGACCGTCGAGGCGACCATCAAGCTGAAGGACAACGAGGACTTTCTCGCCGGTCTTGAGCTGACGCCTGAGCGCCAGGCTGTCTGGGACGAACTCGACGGGCTTGACCGTTTCGCCGCGCGCAAGAAGGTCGTCGAACTGATGGAGGCCGGCGGCTTCGTGGAGAAGATCGAGCCGCATCGCCACACTGTGCCGCATGGCGATCGCGGTGGCGTGCCGATCGAGCCGTTCCTGACCGACCAATGGTACGTCAACGCCGCGGAACTGGCCAAGCCGGCGATTGCCTCAGTGCGCGAGGGCCGTACCAATTTCGTGCCGAAGAACTGGGAAAAAACCTATTTCGACTGGATGGAAAACATCCAGCCCTGGTGTATCTCGCGCCAGCTGTGGTGGGGCCACCAGATACCGGCTTGGTACGGGCCGGATGGCCGCGTCTTCGTCGAGAAGACCGAAGAAGAAGCGCTCGCCGCCGCGATCGAATACTATCTGGCCTTGGAAGGGCCTTGGAAGGCCTGGGTCGAGGACAAGCTTGAGAATTTCAAGCCTGGCGAGATACTCACCCGCGACGAGGACGTGCTCGACACCTGGTTCTCTTCGGCGCTGTGGCCGTTCTCGACGCTCGGCTGGCCTGACCACACTCCGGAACTCAAGACCCACTACCAGACGGACGTACTGGTCACCGGCTTCGACATCATTTTCTTCTGGGTGGCCCGCATGATGATGATGGGCCTGCATTTCATGGACGAGGAGCCGTTCCACACCGTTTATGTGCACGCGCTGGTGCGCGACAAGAACGGACAGAAGATGTCGAAGTCGAAAGGCAACGTCATCGATCCGCTCGACCTGATCGACGAGTACGGCGCGGATGCGTTACGCTTCACACTGGCGGTGATGGCGGCGCAAGGACGCGACGTGAAGCTCGACCCGGCGCGCATCGCCGGCTACCGCAATTTCGGCACCAAGCTCTGGAACGCGACGCGCTTTGCCGAGATGAACGAGGTCGCGAGGAACGACGAGTTCTGGCTGCAGGACGCCAAGCTCGCGGTCAATCGCTGGATCCTGACCGAGCTGACGCGCGCGGCACGCGCGATCACCGAGGGCATCACCAGCTACCGCTTCAACGAGGCGGCAGGGGCCGCTTATCGCTTCGTCTGGAACCTATTCTGCGACTGGTATCTGGAACTGCTGAAGCCGGTGTTCATGGGCACCGACGAGGCGGCCAAGGCGGAAAGTCGGGCCTGCGTCGCCTTCGTGCTGGACGAGATCTACAAGCTGCTGCATCCGATGATGCCGTTCATGACCGAGGAGCTTTGGGCGCAGACGGCGGGTGAGGGCATGGAGCGCGCCTCGCTGCTTTGTCATGCCGCATGGCCGTCGCCCGATTTCGAGGATGAGGAAGCGGCCGCCGACATTAATTGGCTGGTCGATCTCGTTTCCGGCATCCGCTCCGTGCGCTCCGAAATGAATGTGCCGCCGGCGGCGATCGCTCCTCTGACGGTGATCGGCGCCAACGCGCTGACCAGGGAGCGCCTGGAACACCATGCTTCGGCCATCAAGCGGTTGGCCCGCATCGGCGACATCGCGCTGGCTGACGCGGCTCCCAGGGGTTCGGCGCAGATCGTGCTTAACGAGGCGACGGTCTGCCTGCCGCTCGGCAGCCTGATCGACCTGCAGGCGGAGGCTGCGCGGCTGCAGAAGGAACTGGCCAAGGTGACCGAAGAGATCGCGCGCCTGCACAAGAAGCTTTCCAACGAAAAGTTCGTCGCCAACGCTCCGGAAGAGGTCGTCGAGGCGGAGCGCGAAAAGCTGGCCGAATATCGTGACGCTCAAGAGAAGCTTTCGGTTGCGCTGACGAGGGTTCGCGACGCTGGCTGAGGGGCCAGATTCGCAGCTCTGCGAAGCATGGTTTCCGGTGCGTTAACTGCTTCGAAAACAGGCATGCCGTTGCGTAAATTTTGACGTAAACGGAAAGTTTCGCCCCATTGTTGCCTTAATGTAACAATGCGGCCCTTTTTCTCCAAAAAAGGGCAGTTTTGCGCGATTTTCAGGCGCATTTTCCGGATTTTTCCGGCCCTTCGCTGCGGAGCGAGCTGTTTTGGACCTCAATTCGGCGGCACGCACCATGGCGAGAATACGGGCTGTCAAGACGTACATGTACAGCTAGCGAATTCGTTGTTGCACCGTTAACCCGAATTGGTTCTAGCTTGCCCCACTCGTGTTTCGGGGAGGGACTCCATGACCATCTTGCGGCTCAAGGCTCTGGCGGGGGCAGGCTGCTTTTCTATTGCTCTGATCGGCGCGGCCATGCATCCGGCGCATGCCGGCGGCCTCGAACGCGGCGGCTACGACATCGACCTTTTGTTCGATCCGGCGCCCTTCGCGACCGAAGCCGAAGCGACTTACGTGATGCCCGATCGCAAGTTCAAGAACGCGGTGGATACCGATCCGCTTGATGGCAACGTTACCGCCCTTGGAAGCACGGCCAAGGACAGTGAGAACTATTGGGTGCCGCGGATCGGCGTTAAGGCCCAGCTCGTCCCCGGCGTCGACTGCATGGTCGACTACTCCCAGCCGTGGGGGGCGCACACCTCTCCGGGCCTCTGGGCCGGCGCGCAGTCCAATATGGAAACGGACATCAAGAGCGACAACTACGCGGGCACCTGCTCGTACAAGATGGACGTCGGCAAGGGTCAGCTTCGCTTCATCGGCGGTCTGTTCTATCAGGAAGTCTACGGCTTCAAGGAAAGCCTGGTGTCGCCGCTGGTGCCCAACTTCCAGGGTACTGGCCGGGTCGACCTTTCGAGCAGCGGCTGGGGTTGGCGCGCCGGCCTTGCCTATGAAATTCCTGACATCGCCCTGCGGGCAAGTCTCGTCTACAATTCGAAAGTCAAGCTGGACAATATCTCGGGTACACTTGACCTGACCAATCTCGGACAGGGGATCACACAGATCTATGCCCCCACCGAATACATGCCGGACACGGTGGAACTGAAATTGCAGTCCGGCATCGCGCCCGGTTGGCTGGCCTTCGGTTCGATAAAGTGGGTCAACTGGAGCTTGCTGCAGAGCATCCCCATCTGCTCGCAGGCCTCGCAGGGTCTTGCCAATTGCACCACGGTCTCCCCGCTCCCGATCAGGCTGACGTCCCTCGACCTCATGTACCGCGACGGCTGGACGGTTTCGGGCGGTGTTGGCCACAAATTCAACGACCAGTGGGCGGCCGCCGGCCAACTCACCTGGGACCGCGGCACCTCGCATGGTTACGGCTCGCAGACTGACACCTGGACGCTCGGCGGCGGCGTTGCCTATACGCCGAAGCCGAACATCGAAATTCGCCTGGCCGGCGCAATCGGCGTCCTGACCAGCGGCCATTCCGGCACGCTGACCGACGAGAACGGCTATGTGGCCGGCACCGACGTCAGCTATGACTTCGGCAACGATCTGGTCACGGCGATCTCGGGCGGCCTCAAGATCAAGTTCTAAGAGTCTGAAAATTTAGAGAAAAAGGCCGGGCATGCCCGGCCTTTTTTCTTGCACGCCGCAACCCTTGATCGAGCAGCGCATCCCGGATGTTGCAGATTCGCGTCACAATGGGCGCCGGATACTATTGTGACGTTTTAGCAACAGTTTATGAACGACCCTTGCGCTAAAGGTCAGGCCGAGGAAACTGCCCATTTCCCGCCATAAACCCGGAGCAACGCAGATATGTCTCGGGATGCGTGCCAGGATGGCCAGGCGACGGGGCAGGCCGCGGGGTGTGCGGCAAGGACGAGTATGGACGCCAAGGCAATCTCCAAGGCCAAGCTGCCCAGCCGCTACGTGACCGAAGGTCCGGCGCGGGCGCCGCATCGTTCGTACCTCTACGCCATGGGGCTATCGGCCGCCGAAATCGCGCAGCCGCTGGTCGGCGTCGCCAGCTGCTGGAACGAGGCGGCACCTTGCAACATCTCGCTGATGCGCCAGGCGCAGGTGGTGAAGAAGGGTGTCGCGGCTGCCAACGGCACGCCGCGCGAATTCTGCACCATTACGGTGACCGACGGCATCGCCATGGGCCATCAAGGCATGAAGTCGTCGCTGGTGTCGCGCGAGGTCATCGCCGATTCCGTCGAGCTCACCATGCGCGGGCATTGCTATGATGCGCTGGTCGGACTCGCCGGCTGCGACAAGTCGCTGCCGGGGATGATGATGGCCATGGTGCGGCTCAACGTGCCATCGATCTTCATCTATGGCGGCTCTATCCTGCCAGGCAGCTATCGCGGCCGGCAGATCACCATTCAGGACGTGTTCGAAGCCGTCGGGCAGCATTCGGTCGGATCGATCTCGGATGCCGAGCTGCTCGAGATCGAGCAGGCTGCGTGCCCGTCCGCGGGTTCCTGCGGCGCGCAGTTCACCGCCAACACGATGGCGACCGTTGCCGAGGCGATCGGACTGGCCCTGCCTTATTCCTGCGGCGCTCCGGCCCCCTACGAGATGCGTGACCGCTTCAATTTCGCTTCCGGCGAAAAGGTCATGGAACTGATCGCCAAGAATATCCGGCCGCGCAACATCGTCACGCGCAAGTCGCTGGAGAATGCGGCAACCGTGGTCTCCGCCACCGGAGGCTCGACCAATGCGGCGCTGCATCTGCCGGCAATCGCGCATGAGGCGGGCATCAAGTTCGACCTTTTCGACGTCGCAGCGATCTTCGAGAAGACGCCCTACATCGCCGATCTCAAGCCCGGCGGCAAATATGTCGCCAAGGACATGTTCGAGGCCGGCGGCATTCCGCTCCTGATGAAGACGCTGCTGGACCACGGCTATCTGCATGGCGACTGCATGACGGTCACCGGCCGTACTTTGGCCGAAAACATGGAGCATGTTGCCTGGAATGACAGCCAGGATGTGGTCCGTCCCGCCAATCGACCAATCACCAAGACAGGTGGCGTCGTGGGATTGAAGGGAAACCTTGCTCCCGAAGGCGCGATCGTGAAGGTCGCAGGTATGTCGGAACTGACATTCTCGGGTCCGGCGCGCTGCTTCGATTCCGAGGAGGAGTGCTTCGAGGCGGTCACGCAGCGCAACTACCAGGAAGGCGAGGTTCTCGTCATCCGTTACGAGGGGCCGCGCGGCGGTCCGGGCATGCGTGAGATGCTGTCGACGACGGCGGCGCTCTATGGCCAGGGCATGGGCGGCAAGGTGGCTCTCATCACCGACGGGCGTTTTTCCGGCGCCACGCGCGGTTTCTGTATTGGCCATGTCGGGCCGGAAGCGGCCGTCGGCGGGCCGATCGGGCTCCTCAAGGATGGCGATGTGATCTCGATCGACGCCGTGAACGGTACGATCGAGGTGGCGCTTTCGGACGCCGAACTCGCGGCGCGGGCGAAGAAATGGAAGGCGCGCGAGACCGACTATCAGTCGGGCGCGATCTGGAAATACGCGCAGGCCGTAGGGTCTGCGCGCGACGGCGCGGTCACCCATCCGGGTGCTGCCAAAGAAACACACTGTTATGCGGACATCTGAGGTGTTGAGGTCATCGGTCTTGTCGGCACTGGTCGCGGTTGCGACTTTGGGCGCCGTTGGCCAGGCCATGGCCTTCGACGACAAGGTGTTCGACGACAAGACCGGCGTGAAGCCGCAGTCGAGCCCGTGGGCGGTGTTCCAGTTCGGCTTCTCCGCCTACAAGAACGGCCACAAGGACCAGGCCGTCGAGGCCTATAAATATGCCGCCGAGAACGGCCAGATCGGCGCCACCTGGAAGCTGGCGCGCATGTATGCCGCAGGCGACGGCGTGGCGCGCGACGATTACGCCGCCTTCAAGTTCTTCAGCGAGATCGTCGACCAGGATGTCGAGCCCGGCTCGCCGGAGGAGAGCTATGTCTCGGACGCGCTGGTGGCGCTCGGAGATTACCTGCGCAAAGGCATCCCTGGCAGCCCGGTGACGGAGAACGAGGTCGCGGCGCAGGAGTATTACATGCGCGCGGCCGCCAACTATCGCAATCCGAACGCCCAGTTCGAGATCGGCCAGATGTTCCTGAAGGGCGAGGGCGGTGTGAAGGCCAGCGTCAAGCAGGCCGGCCGCTGGCTCCAGCTGGCGGCCGAGAAGGGCCATGCCGGCGCCCAGGCGACGCTCGGCAACCTCCTGTTCCAGAGCGGTAAGGTCGTGCGCGGCCTGGCGATGATGACGGCGGCACTGGAACGGGCTCCGCCGGCCGATCAGACCTGGATCCGCAGTATGCAGGAAGAAGCCTTCGCCGCCGCCGGGGAGGCCGACCGCCGCACCGCGATTTCTTTGGCGGACGACATCCTGACCAAGGGCAACAACGGCGATCGGTAGGTCGCACGGACCACACGCCTGCCTGGCCTCAGCAAATCAGTTTTCGGTGGGCGCTGTCGGCACGATGTTTGGCGTCGAGATCGAGGTCGGGTGCAGTTTCGGCGGCTGTTTCTCGCCCGGACACTCGTCCTCGACCTTTGTCCAGGACGTATTGTTGAGAACCATGTCGCAACGGGCGAGGTGGCTTTCGCCGGCAATCGTCAGGCAAGCCGTCTCGCCGACCTTGAACGACTTGCCGTTGGCAAGACATGCCTGCGCGGCGAGGACCGGCGTCGGCGCGGCAAACGCCAACACAAGGCCGACCGGGCAAAGAACAAATCGCATCGCCATGAAACCCCGCAACAACGCGCATTGAACGCGCGATTTGTGGCGAGATCAGGGATGTGGCGTGAGCAGTACCGTCAGGCGGGATGAAGGCTGAGATCGATCGCCACCGGCACGTGATCGGACGGCTTTTCCCAGGCCCGCACGTGCTTTTCGACCGACGCCGAGGAAAAGCGGCTGGCGGCTTCGGGCGACAGCAGCAGATGATCGATGCGGATGCCGTTGTTCTTCTGCCAGGCGCCGGCCTGATAGTCCCAGAATGTATAAACCTCGGGAGAGTCGGTGACGGCGCGGACCGCTTCCGTGAAGCCAAGATTCTTCAGCCGCCGGAAGGCCTGCCTGGACTGCGGCTGGAACAGCGCGTCGTTCCGCCAGTTCTCTGGGAACCGGGCGTCGGCGGGCTCGGGGATGACATTGTAGTCGCCGGCCAGCACCAGAGCTTCCTCGAGCCTGAGCCGTTCCTCCGCCCAGCGCTCGAGTCTCGCCATCCATGCGAGCTTGTAGGGAAACTTCCTTTCGTCGTCGATCGGATTGCCGTTCGGCAGATAGAGCGACGCAACGCGCAGAGCACCCTTGTCGGTTGAGAAGACACCTTCGATGAAGCGCGCGTGGTCGTCGGCATCGTCGCCCGGCAGGCCGCGATTGACCTCGTCGAAGGGAAGCTTCGACAGAAGGGCAACGCCGTTGAAGCTCTTCTGGCCGTTGGTCTCCACATTGTAGCCCAGCGCCTCGATCTCGGCGCGCGGGAACTGCTCGTCGACGGTCTTGATCTCCTGCAGGCAGACGATATCCGGAGCGCTTTCGGTCAGCCAGTGGGTGAGGTTGCCGATGCGGGCGCGAACACCGTTGATGTTCCAGGTGACGATCTTCATGCGGGCCTCAATGCTGTTCCGGGGGAAGGCGTTCGACGAGGCCGATCGTATTGCCGGCTGGGTCCTTTAGAAAGGCCATCCATTCGCTTTCCCCTGCTCGACCGAACTGGCCCTCGGTGTCGCGGTGGACCAGCGCCGGCGGCGCGGTGAAGGGAATGCCGGCGGCCTTGGCCTCGGCGTGGAAGGCTTCCAGCCCGGCGATGTCGAGATAGACCGTGCCGGCCGGCACGCCGTCGGCAAAGAACAGGCGCACGTCACCTGCCATGATAAAGGCGATGCCCGGCGGATCGTAGCGCGCATGCACGCCCAGGCCGAGCACGCCCTGCCAGAAGGCGAGCGTGGTGTCGAGATCGCGCCCGGCCGACAGCGCGACCTGGCGGACCGCGCCGATCGTGGGCATCGCGGCCCTAGATGGAAAAGCTGGTGCCGCAGCCGCAGGAGGCAACGGCGTTCGGGTTTCTGATCTGGAAGGATTGACCCATCAGGTCGTCGACGAAGTCGATCACCGAGCCGCCCATATAGACCAGCGAGAGGTCGTCGATCAGGACCGTCGCGCCATCCTTCTCGATGGCGACGTCGTCATCGTTCGCAGCTTCGACGAGATCGAACTTGTAGGAGAAGCCGGAGCAGCCGCCGCCTTCGACGGAAACGCGCAAAGCCGTCTTGCCGGGCTCGGCGGCGAGGATCTTGGCGATCCGCTGCGCGGCAGCGTCGGTCATCTCGACTTTCATTGCAGTCTTGGCATCCGCGCCCATCGGCGTCACCTTGCTTTGCGTCTCAGATCATAGGTATGAAGCAGGCGGGGCCAAGTCAACTGGTGGGCAAATGGACGAGCGGCAGGGCAAGGGTGCTCTCGGCGATATCGGGTTCGGCTATCGGCCGCGCGCCGCCTATGCCTGCGATCCGGCCCATTCGCGCGGCCGGCTGTTCGATGAGCCCGAAAGCCCGACGCGCACGCCGTTCCAGCGCGACCGCGACCGGATCATCCATTCCACCGCCTTTCGCCGGCTGAAGCACAAGACGCAGGTGTTCGTCGCGCATGAGGGCGATCACTACCGCACGCGGTTGACGCATTCGATCGAGGTGGCGCAGATCGCCCGCGCCTTGGTGCGGGCGCTGCGCGGCGACGAGGACCTCGCCGAGGCAGTCGCGTTGGTCCACGATTTCGGCCACACGCCCTTTGGCCATACCGGAGAGGATGCGCTGAACGACAAGATGACCGCTTGGGGCGGTTTCGACCACAACGCGCAGTCTTTGCGCGTGGTGACGCGGCTCGAGCGGCGCTATGCCGAGTTCGACGGGCTGAACCTCACCTGGGAAACGCTGGAAGGGCTGGTCAAGCACAATGGGCCGCTGACCGATGCGCGCGGGAAGGGGCTCAAGGGTTTGGTGCCGCAAGCGATCCGCGATTATTCCGAACTGCACGACCTCGAACTCGATCGCTTCGCCGGCATCGAGGCGCAGTGCGCGGCGATCGCCGACGACATCGCCTACAACAGCCACGACATCGATGACGGTTTGCGCTCCGGTTTTCTCACTCTAAACATGCTGGAAGAGGTCGGCTTGCCGGGCTCGATCCTGGAGGGGGTGCGCGCGCGCTACCCGCGGCTCGACGACGTGCGCACTTGCCATGAGCTGATGCGCCGGCAGATCACCATGATGGTCGAGGATGTCATTGCTTCCACCGCCGCCAATATTGATCGATTCAAGCCGGACAACGCCGACGCCGTGAGAGCGGCAAATGAGACCATGGTGACATTTTCCGCCGAAATGGCGGCGGCCGAGAAGGAATTGAAGGCGTTTCTCTACAAGCACCTCTATCGTCATCCCGAAGTGATGCGCGTGCGCGTCGATGCCGATCGGATCGTCCGCGACCTATTCGACGTCTATTTCGCCGATCCGCGCGCCATGCCGGAGGGTTGGCGGGAAGGCCTCGACCGGGCGGAAGACCGGATCAAAGCCCGCAGTGTCGCCGATTTCCTGGCCAGCATGACCGACACCTACGCGCTCAAGGAGCACAGGCGCCTGTTTGACCATACGCCGGATTTAAGCTAGGGCGGGCGCGATTTGCCGGCCAAGCAGCCGGTCCTCCTGATAGCCGCAAGAAGCCCTGCTCATGAACATCTTCGCCGATTTCAACGCGCGAGTCACAAAAGCTGTCGAAGCCCTTGATCTGAAAGATAAGGATGGCGCAACGCTGGACCTGTCGCGCATTGCCGTCGAGCCGCCCCGCGACGCCAGCCATGGCGACCTCGCCACCAATGCGGCGATGGTGCTGGCCAAGCCCACCGGCCAGAACCCGCGCGTGCTGGCGGAAAGGCTGGCGGCTGCGCTGCGTGGCAACGCTGATATCGCCTCGGCCGAAATCGCCGGGCCGGGCTTCGTCAATCTGCGGCTCAAGGACGGGTTCTGGCAGGCGCATCTGGCAGCGCTGCTCGGCGAGGGCCGCGACTATGGCCGCTCCAGGATCGGCGGCGGCCGCAAGGCCAATGTCGAATATGTCTCGGCCAACCCGACCGGGCCCATGCATGTCGGACATTGCCGGGGCGCCGTGGTTGGCGACACGCTCGCCAACCTGATGGCCTTTGCCGGCTACGACGTGACCAAGGAATATGTCATCAACGATGCCGGCTCGCAGATCGATGTGCTCGGGCGCTCGGCGATGCTGCGCTATCGCCAGGCGCTCGGCGAAGAAATCGGCGAGATTCCGCCCGGCCTCTATCCGGGCGACTATCTGATCCCGGTCGGCCAGGCGCTGGCCAGCGAGTTCGGCCGCGGTCTGCTGGAGATGCCGGAAGAGGAAGCGCTGGCGATCGTCAAGGACCGCACGGTCGACGCGATGATGGCGATGATCCGCGAGGATCTGGCGCTGCTCAACGTGCACCACGACGTGTTCTTCTCCGAGCGCACGCTGCACGGCGACAATGCCAAGAAGATCCGTGCGGCGATCGCCGACCTGACGCTGAAGGGCCATATCTACAAGGGCAAGCTGCCGCCGCCAAAGGGCGAGAAGCCGGACGACTGGGAAGACCGCGAGCAGACGCTGTTCCGCTCGACCGCCGTGGGCGACGACATGGACCGGGCGCTGGTGAAGTCGGACGGCTCGTTCACCTATTTCGCCGCCGACGTCGCCTATCTCAAGGACAAGGTCGAGCGCGGCTTCGCCGACCTGATCTATGTGCTCGGCGCCGACCATGGCGGCTACGTCAAGCGGCTGGAAGCTTTGGCGCGCGCCGTTGCGGGCGATGAGGTCAAACTGACGGTTCTGCTCTGCCAGTTGGTGAAGCTGTTCCGTGACGGCGAGCCGGTGCGGATGTCGAAGCGGTCAGGCGATTTCGTCACGCTGCGCGACGTGGTGGAGGAGGTCGGCCGCGATCCCATCCGCTTCATGATGCTCTATCGCAAGAACGACGCGCCGCTCGATTTCGACTTCGCCAAGGTCACGGAGCAGTCCAAGGACAATCCGGTATTCTACGTGCAATACGCTTCGGCGCGCTGCCATTCGGTGTTCCGGCAGGCAAGCGAGCAGCTTGACGAAGCCAACTTCGACCGCAACCGCCTGGTGGGCTCGGTTTCTGCGCTGACGGACGAGGGTGAGATCGGTCTGATCCGGAAGTTGGCTGAATATCCACGGCTAATCGAATCCGCGGCCCTTGCGCTGGAGCCGCACAGGCTGGCATTCTACCTCCACGATCTGGCTTCAAGCTTCCACGCACACTGGAACCGGGGCACGGACAACCCTGACTTACGTTTTGTTAAGGTTAACGACCGACAATTGACTTATGCCAGACTAGGGCTGGTGCAGGCTGTTTCGGATGTTTTGACGTCCGGCCTGGCGCTGATAGGAGCTGATGCGCCTACCGAAATGCGTTAGGTTTGACTAAAAAACCTGTCACCTTTTGCCCACATTGCGCTGGTAAGGGCCAACCCTGCGCGACGTCCGTGGCGTCCGACTGTGTGCGAGTTCGGGAACAATAATGGCAGACAGAACCCAGCTGAGAGTAGCCGACAACAACGACATTTCCGACGATGATCCGTTCGCGGAACTGACCCGGATTATGGGTTTCGATCCGCGTC
The DNA here is from genome assembly GCF_003952525.1 of Mesorhizobium sp. M3A.F.Ca.ET.080.04.2.1. Taxonomy (NCBI): domain Bacteria; kingdom Pseudomonadati; phylum Pseudomonadota; class Alphaproteobacteria; order Hyphomicrobiales; family Phyllobacteriaceae; genus Mesorhizobium; species Mesorhizobium sp. M3A.F.Ca.ET.080.04.2.1. The sequence continues at coordinate 5,809,708 of NZ_CP034451.1, forward strand.
AGCCGGCCCGGCCGCAGACGCCGGCGGTCGACAAGGCTGCACCGGGAAACCAAGCCGCGGAAGAGCCCGACTTCGGGATTGATCTCGAAAAGGAGTTGATGGGCGATCTCGGCGCCGAAGAGGAGCACGCGACTGTCGCATTTGAGCCTGTCTCGAGCGCGTCGGCTCATGAAACCGCTGTTGCCGCCACGGACGAAGAGCTTGCCGCAGCCCTCGAGCAGGATTTCATTTTCGATGATGCGGCGGATCACGCCCATTTCGCCACGGGCCGCGCTCCTGAGCTGGAAGCCGACATCGCCTTCGACGATGATTTCGATCAGGCGGTCGCCAACTCGCTGGAGGTGTCGCCGGTCGAGGACGACCTTTCCATAGATCAAGACATCGCCGCTTCACTGGACGAGGGCTTCCATGCCGACCACGAAGCCGGCGCTGATCGTGGCATCGTTGAAGCCGCTGCGGCATCAGCGGCCGAAGCCGCGTTCGACGCTGATTTCGACAATGCTGTGCGGGTGTCGCTCGAGGACGAGCTGGCGTTTGACGATCGCATGCCCGAGCGGGACGCCGTGGCCACTGAAGCCGAGCTGGTCGAGGCCGAGCCCATTGCCGATCAGCCGGCTTCTGAAGACGATTTTGCAGGCCATCTCGAGGATGCGATGGCCGACGTCGAGATGGAGTTCGACCACTCGCCGGATCAGCTTCCGGAACAGCAACTGGCGGTTGACGAGGAGCAGCCGCAAACCAACGAGGTGCCTGCCGAAGTCGTACATTTCGCCGCCGCTCCGGAACCCGGCTTCGATGCCGAGCCCGCGTTCGATGCCGAACCCGCCGTTGATCCCGAACCCGTCGCCGCCCAGGAGGCTGCTGCCGATCAGGACGCCGGCGTCGACCACGAGACCGCGGCCCTGGTTGCCGAAGACGATTTCGAACTCAGCTTCCGTGATGGGCTTGCCGAGGAGCCGGAAGCTCCGGCTGTCGAGCCTGCCGCCGCAGCCCAGACGCCGTTTGCGGAAGCTCCTGCTCCAACTGCAGCAGCTTCGGTTGCGGCTGTTGAGCCTGAGATGCCGGCCGCTGAGCCTGAGATGCCGGCCGCGGCCAGCGGCGAGCGCAGCCTGGAAGACGAACTCAACGCGCTGCTGGGTGCCATGACCGCGCGGCCGATGCCCAAGGAAGCAGCCCCGACGCCACAGCCGGTTGCGCAGCCGACAAGCCACATCGTCCAGGACGTTGCACCCGCCGCCTGGGCTATCGATGGGCAGGAGCCGGCGCAGGACGAGCCGGTTGTCGAGCCGGCAGGCGACGCTGATCTCCACGCATTGCTCGCGGGCGACCTCGATCAAGACGATGCGCCAAGCGCCACCACTTCGAACCAAGCCGAACCGAGCATCGATTTCGACGACGAGGCGTTCGACGCGGCGTTTTCCAAGGGTCTCGAGCTCGATGCGCCGCGCAACGAACCTGCGCGGTCCTGGAGCCGCGTGACCCCGGTCGCGGCGCCCGAGCCCTCTTATGCCGCGCAGCCGACGATCCAGCCGGTGTTTTCGGTGCCGCATATGTCGGCTCCCTCCTATCACGAGGAATCTCTCGAGGATTATTCCGCTGCGGCTTCCGAACCTGTCTATCATGGCCATTCCACGCCAGCGCCGGAACCTGTCGAGGATTATGCTGCGCCGGCTGCGGCGACACAGTCTCGCCAGGACGACGAGGTTCCCGATGTCGAGACCATCGACGTGCCGGAGCGTGTGGTGGCGCTCGCCGACGATCTCGACATTCCCGAGCTCAATTTCGAGGAAGACCAGCCGTCGGCTCCGGCCTACGACGATCTCGACGCCGAGTTCGCCAGCCTGCTCACCGAGATGAACTCAACCGAGATCGCTGCGGCGCCCGTGCAGAGCCGCGCCTATGACGACGACTCCTACGGTTCGGGTTTCAAGACGGGCTACGATCGTCGCGAGTTGCGGGCCGAGACGCAGGCCGCCCCGGCAGCCGCTTCCCACGCCGCGGTGATGCGCGATTTCGATGCCGACGATTTGCCTGGCAGCCGCCCGGTTTCGCAGGCGGATGAGTTCGCCACGGATGAACTGGACTACGATCCGGAGCTCGACGAGGCGATCACCGTACCCGGCCTCGGCGAGAGCCAGGCTGCCAAGCCACGAGGTCGCGGCTTCATGATGGCCGCGCTTGTTGGTGCGGTGGTGATCGCCGGCGGGCTTGGCGCTCTTGCCTTCTCGTTTGGCGGCAAAGGTGGTGCCGAAGCGCCGGTGCTCGTCAAGGCCGACAATTCACCGATCAAGGTCAAACCGCAGAATCCGGGTGGCGCGGTGGTGCCGAACCAGGACAACAAGGTATATGACGCGGTGGTCAAGGGTGGCACCGCCAAGACCGCCGAGCCGGTCCAGGAAAAACTGGTCACCAACACCGAGGAACCGGTCGACGTGGCGTCGAAGGAGCCGCCGCAAAGCCGTGTCGTCGACCTTTCCCCCGACGAGAACGATGCTGCTCCTGGCAGCGGCGCCGCCGCCAACCCAGAAGCGGCAGCACCGGGGGCGGCCGCAGTGCCTGGCGCGGATGAAGCAGCGCCGGGTCCGGACGCGGTGGTGCCGGGCAAAGCTCAGGCGGCTGCGCCCGAAGGCGCCCAGCCCGCCGCTCCGGCGCCGAAGTCCGAAGACCGCATCGCCCAAGTGCTGCAGCAGGATGCCGAGTCCGAGGCCAAGGCCGATGTCGTCGCCGTGGCGCCGCGAAAAGTGAAGACCATGATGGTGAAGCCTGATGGTTCGCTGGTGCCGCGCGAGGATCCGGCTCCCGCCGCGCCGAAGGTTGCCGCGGCAGAGCCGACCGATCCGGCGCCGCAGCATGTCGCGCCGGCAGGGCAGGCCGACCCCCAGCCGACGGCGACCGTGAGCGCCAACCAATCTACCGATCAGACCGATGCCGATCAGGGCGATACGGCCCAGCCCACTGCGGCAGTGAAGCCGGTTGCTGCGCCGAAGACCGAGGCCAAGGTCCAGTCGGCCAAGACGCCCGCGAAGGTGCCCGTGGCGCCGCCGCGCCCGTCCGACCAGCCGGTCGACATCGTCGGCGAGGTCAAGCCGGACCAGGTCGCTTCCATCGACGCGGCCACTGCTTCGGCCGGCGCAGGTTCGTGGTCGATGCAGATCGCCTCCCAGCCGACGGTTGAAAGTGCGCAGTCGACTTATCAGGACCTGCAGCGCCGCTACGGCAGCGTGCTTGCCGGGCGTTCCGCCAACATCGTCAAGGCCGAGATCGCCGGCAAGGGCACCTTCTACCGTGTCCGCGTTCCTGCGAAGTCGCGCAACGACGCGATCAACCTTTGCACCAGCTACAAGGCGGCGGGCGGCAACTGCTTCGTGTCGCACTGATCAATCCAGCCTCTGACAGCCGGCGTTGCCGCGAGGCCACGCCGGCTTCTTCTTTGTGGATGGGTTTGCACGCGCGGGCGTTGGCAGGCAGGGGTGATTCCCTTTGCGCCCTCAAAGCCCTAAGCTCAGGTCCATGACCGAATCAAAATCCATGATCCTCGGCTGCGCCGGGAAATCGCTCACCCCTGAGGAAATCCGCTTTTATCAAAGCGAACATCCCTGGGGCTTCATCCTGTTTGCGCGCAACATCGGCGAACCCGAGCAGATCCGCGATCTGGTCGCGTCCATGCGCGATTGCGTCCGGCGTCCGGACGCTCCGGTCTTCATCGACCAGGAAGGCGGCCGGGTGCAGCGCCTGCGGCCGCCGCTGGCGCCGAACTATCCCGCCGGCGGAGCGCTTGGGGCGCTCTGGCGTGAGGATCGTGAAGCGGGCCGCCGCGCTGCATGGCTGCTGGCTCGCCTTCACGCCTTCGATCTTCTGCGGTTCGGCATCAGCGCCGATTGCCTGCCGGTGCTCGACGTGCCGGTGGAAGGCGCCAGCGATGTGATCGGCGCGCGCGCCTATGGCAAGGAGCCCAATGCCGTGATCGAACTGGGCCGGGCTTCCGCGGAGGGCTTGATGTCGGGCGGCGTGCTGCCGGTGATGAAGCACATTCCCGGTCATGGCCGCGCCTCTGCCGACACCCATTTCGCGCTGCCGACCGTCGATGCCCCGCTGGAAGAGCTGCGAGCGCACGATTTCGCCCCGTTCAAGGCGCTCAACGACCTGCCCATGGCGATGACGGCGCATGTCGTCTACAGCGCCGTCGACCCCGAAAATCCGGCGACGACCTCGGCCAAGGTCGTCAACGAGGTGATCCGCGGCGAGATCGGCTTCGATGGGCTGTTGATGAGCGACGACACTTCGATGAAGGCACTTTCTGGGGATTTCCCGACAAAGGCGGCCGCAATCCTTGCGGCGGGCTGCGATCTCGTCCTTCACTGCAATGGGGTTTTCGAGGAAATGTCGGGCATCGCGTCGCGCAGCAGGCCGCTCGAAGGCAAGTCTTTGCAGCGGGCAGAGCGGGCGCTGACCTATATAAGAGGCCGCGACGGGGCCGACGAAACAGCGATACGCGCGGAATTTGCCACCTATTTCGAAGCGGTGGCCTGAACCGAAAGGCAGAAAGGCAAGTGGCGGAGACATTGGACAGCAAGGCCGCGAAGGCCGCACCGATGGACCGTCTGTGGGCCGAGAATGACGATTCACGCCTTACCGGCGATCCATCGCTGGTGGTGGACGTCGCCGGCTTTGAAGGACCGCTCGATCTTCTCCTGCATCTGGCGCGCAACCAGAAGGTCGACCTTGCGCGAATTTCCATCCTGGCTCTCGCCGAGCAGTATCTGGCCTTTATCGAGAAGGTGAGGGCGCTGAGACTGGAATTGGCGGCCGACTACCTGGTGATGGCGGCCTGGCTTGCCTTCCTCAAGTCGAAGCTTCTGATCCCGAAGCAGCCCGGCGAAGAGGGCGAGAGCGGTGAGGAACTGGCGGCGGTGCTGCAGTTCCGGCTGAAGCGGCTGGAAGCCATGCGCGATGCCGCCGCGAGGCTGGTCAACCGCAACCGGCTCGGACGCGACGTCTTCGCGCGCGGCATGCCTGAAATGGTGATCGTCGAAAAGCGCAACGCCTATTCGGCCTCGCTCTACGATCTGTTGACCGCCTACGCACAACAGCGCCAGAGGCAGGCGATCAACAATGTGACGATCGCCAGGCGCGCCGTCTGGTCGCTGAAGGATGCGCGCCAGGTGCTGGCAAGGCTGGTCGGCACGTTGAGCGACTGGACCGCGTTGGACAGCTTCCTCATCGAATATCTGGCGAGCCGGGAAGAAACCCGCACGGCGGTCGCAAGTTCCTTCGCGGCGACGCTCGAAATGGTGCGCGAGGGCAAACTGGAAGTGCGGCAGGATCAGGTTTTCGCGCCAATTTACCTGCGCGGCCGCGCGCAAGGGGTCAGGGCAGTCGAGGTGGTCTCATGAGCGAACGCGCCAATGCTTCGGTCATCCCGTTCAAGGTCGAAGACGAACCCGAGGACGAGATGGTCGAACAAGGTTCCATCGAGAACCCTGCCGAACGGCTGCAACTGGCGGAGGCCGTCCGCATGGCCGAGGCGATCGTCTTCGCCAGCGCGGAGCCTGTAAGCGAGAAACAGCTCACGGCGCGCCTTCCGGAGGGGGTCAATATCGCGGCGGCAATGGCCGACCTGCAGGAGATCTATTCCAAGCGCGGGGTCAATCTGGTTCGCGTCGGCGATGCCTGGGCGTTCCGGACCGCGGGCGATCTCGCCTTCCTGATGAGCCGGGACACGGTGCAGCAGCGAAAGCTTTCGCGCGCGGCACTCGAGGTGCTGGCGATCATCGCCTATCACCAGCCGGTGACGCGTGCCGAGATCGAGGACATCAGGGGCGTCGAGACCTCGAAGGGGACGCTGGACACGCTGCTGGAGACGGAATGGGTCCGGATGCGCGGACGCCGCCGCACGCCCGGCCGCCCGGTGACCTACGGCACGACCGACGCTTTCCTCGACCATTTCGCGCTTGAGGAAATCCGCGATCTGCCCGGCATGGAAGAACTGAAGGGCGCCGGCCTGCTGTCGACGCGCATGCCGTCCAATTTCTCGATACCGCTGCCGCCGGCCGATCCCGAGGCGCTCGCAGAAGACGAAGATGCGCTGACCGATATCGACCTCGAGGAACTGGGGCTGCTGACCCCGCGCGTCACGGAAGACTGACGCAAAAAAGCCGCTGTTCGGTCGTTAACGGCAGGTGTGCGCGGATTCGTAGCAAGCTGCTCACGCCGAAAATGCGTGACATCCGCCAGCCATTTTATCAACTTCACTGCAGTTGTGTTTGAATCCCTAAGCGAAAACGCATAGATCATCGCCAGGGAAAACATTCGAGAGAGATGTGCAATGGGTTCACTATCGATATGGCACTGGCTGATCGTGCTGGTCATCGTGCTGCTGCTGTTCGGCCGCGGCAAGCTGCCGGAGCTGATGGGCGACATGGCCAAGGGCATCAAGAGCTTCAAGAAGGGCATGGCCGACGACGACACCGCCGAGGACAAGCGTACCGTCGAGCATCGCGCCGACGAGACCGTTTCGCCGGGCAAGGAAAAGGTCAGCAAAAGCTGAGCTCGGTTGTTGCTTTGTGCATGTCGTTGTCCCAAAACCGCTTCGAACTTTTGGGCGACATGCACTAGTCGGAATAAATAGCCATGTTTGAAGTCGGCTGGACCGAAATGCTGGTGATCGCGGTCGTCATGATCGTGGTCGTCGGGCCTAAGGATTTGCCCAACATGCTGCGCACCTTCGGCCGCACGACGTCGAAGTTGCGCGCCATGGCCGCCGATTTCCAGAAGCAGTTCAACGAGGCTTTGAAAGAAGCCGAACTCGACGACGTCAAGAAGTCGGTGGACACGTTGAGAGGCCTCAACCCGGCGACTGAGATCCGCAAGCAGCTCAATCCGTTCGAGCAGGCCGCGGCGGATGTTCGCGCCGGCGTCGACACGATGATGAAGCCCAAGCCCGCCGCGGATCCGGCACAGGAGGCCGCGGCGACGCCGGAAGCTGCGGAGCCGCTCAAGAACGGCGCGACCGAAATGCCCGGTATCAACGGAGCTGAGGTGACGCCGGCCACGCCAACCTTCCCGGTCATGACAGACGCTTCGGTGACCGCGCCGGTTTCGGAAATCGCCAAGCCCGCGGAGCCGGCCAAAAAGGCGGCGACATCCAAGGCGAAGACAGCTCCCGGCGTGGCGAAAGCGACAACGGCCAAGGCGCCGGTCGCGGCCGCCTCTGCAAAGGCCTCGCCGGCGGCAAAGGCTGCAACGCCAGCCAAGAAGGCAGCGCCCAAAGCAGAGCCCAAAGCGGTGGCCACGGTCAGGAAGCCAGCCGTGAAAAAGCCCTCTGATGCCAAGAAGACGGCGGGAGCCGCCAAGTGAGCGTTTCGGATCAGGAAAGAGATGAGATCGAGAAGTCCTCGGCGCCGCTGATCGAGCATCTCATCGAGCTGCGCCGCCGGCTGATCTGGTCACTCGGCGGCTTTTTCATCGCCTTTCTCGCGTGCTTCTTCTTCGCCAAGCGGCTCTTCAACCTACTGGTCATACCCTTCAAATGGGCGACACAATGGGCCGGGCTCGATCCGCATAAGGTCGAGCTGATCTACACCGCGCCGCAGGAGTTCTTCTTCACCCAGGTGAAGCTCGCCATGTTCGGCGGCATGGTCATCGCGTTCCCGCTGATCGCCACCCAAATCTACAAATTCATCGCGCCAGGCCTCTACAAGAATGAGCGCAGCGCCTTCCTGCCGTTCCTGATCGCATCGCCCATCTTGTTCCTGATGGGCGCCTCGCTGGTCTATTTCTTCTTCACCCCGATGGTGATGTGGTTCTTCCTCGCCATGCAGCAGGTCGGCACCAACGACCAGGTGCAGATTTCGCTGCTGCCGAAAGTGTCGGAATATCTCAGCCTGATCATGACGCTGATCTTCTCCTTCGGCCTGGTGTTCCAGCTGCCGGTAGTGACCAGCCTGCTGACGCGTGTCGGCCTGCTGTCGTCGAGGGGACTGGCGGAAAAGCGCAAATGGGCGATCGTCATCGCCTTCGTCGTCGCCGCGGTGCTGACCCCGCCCGATCCCATGAGCCAGATCGGCCTCGCGATTCCGACCATCCTGCTCTACGAGGTCGCCATCTTCTCCTCGCGCCTAATCGAGCGCAACCAGGAGCGCGACCGCTTGGCGCGTGAGCGGAAAGAGAGCGCAAGCACGGTCGCCGACAAGGCGCCGGACGCGTCCTCGAGCTGATCGCCACATCGGGAAAGCCGGAAAAACGCCGCAGCCGCGGCCGCCTGTCTTGCATCAATCAAGGATGCGGTTTACGCCCTCTGGCCTGAAATGCGTCGCCTCATGCGATGCGTTTCAGCTTTTGTTTTGAGCATGTCGCTGTCCCAAAATCGCAATGCATTTTTGGGCGGCATGCTTAGCCGAGGACCGACAAACCATGCTTGATATCAAATGGATTCGCGACAACCCGAAGGCTCTGGTCGAAGCGCTCGTGAAGCGCTCGTGGTCGGCCGGTGAGGCGCAGTCCACCGTCGACGAGCTGATCGCCAGGGACGAAGCGCGGCGTGCGCATCTGAGCGAATTGCAGGTCAAGCAGGAGCGTCGCAACGCCGCCTCGAAAGAGATCGGCAACGCGATGCGATCGGGCGATGCGGCGCTTGCAGAAAAGTTGAAGGCCGAAGTCAGCGAGATCAAGGCATTCATCCAGAATGGCGAGGCACGCGAGCGCGAGCTCGACAAGGCGCTGAACGACGGGCTAGCGGTGCTGCCCAACGTACCGCTCGACGACGTTCCCGTCGGCAAGGACGAGCACGACAATGTCGTCAAGCGCATCGTCGGCGAGGTGCCGCCGCGCCCGAACTGGGTGAAGGAGCATTTCGAGATCGGCGAAGCTCTCGGCATGATGGATTTCGAGCGGGCGGCGAAGCTATCCGGCTCGCGCTTCACGGTGCTGAAGAGTCAGCTCGCCCGCATGGAGCGCGCGCTCGGCCAGTTCATGCTCGACCTGCACACCGCCGAGCATGGGTATGAGGAAATCCAGCCGCCGCTGATGGTACGCGACGAGGTGCTTTTCGGCACCAACCAGCTGCCGAAGTTCGAACTGGACCTCTTCTTTACCCCGCATGGGGACGGGCGCCTGGGACTTATTCCGACGGCCGAAGTGCCGCTCACCAACCTCGTGCGCGAGGAGATCACGGCGCACGAAAGGCTGCCGCTGCGCTACACCGCGCTGACGCCATGCTTCCGCTCGGAGGCGGGCTCGGCGGGGCGCGACACGCGCGGCATGCTGCGTCAGCACCAGTTCTATAAGGTCGAGCTGGTCTCGATCACCGACCAGGAGAGCTCGCTTGCCGAGCACGAGCGCATGACCCAATGCGCCGAAGAGGTGCTAAAGCGGCTCCGCCTGCCGTTCCGCACGGTGACGCTCTGCACCGGCGACATGGGGTTCGGCGCACGCAAGACCTACGACATCGAGGTCTGGCTGCCGGGTCAGAACGCCTATCGCGAGATCTCGTCCTGCTCGGTGTGCGGCGACTTCCAGGCCCGGCGCATGGATGCCCGCTACAAGGACAAGGACGGCAAGGGCAACCGCTTCGTGCATACGCTCAACGGCTCGGGCACTGCGGTCGGCCGCGCGCTTATCGCGGTCATCGAAAACTACCAAAACGAGGACGGCAGCGTAACCATTCCTGAAGCGCTTCGGCCTTACATGGGTGGTCTCGCGAAGATCGAATCCAAATGAGCTCATGCGCATCCTGCTGACCAATGATGACGGCATCCATGCCGAAGGGCTGGCGTCGCTGGAGCGCATCGCCCGGACGCTGTCGGATGACGTCTGGGTGGTGGCACCGGAGCAGGACCAGTCCGGCTACGCCCATTCACTGTCGATCTCGGAGCCGCTCAGGCTGAGGAAGATCGGCGAAAAGCACTATGCCGTGCGCGGCACGCCGACCGACTGCGTCATCATGGGCGCGAAGAAGATACTGCCCGGGCCGCCGGATCTCATCCTGTCGGGCGTCAATTCCGGCGCCAACATCGCCGACGACGTCACTTATTCGGGCACCGTCGCGGGCGCCATGGAAGGCGCGCTGCTCGGCGTGCGCTCCATCGCCGTCAGCCAGGCTTATTCCTACGTCGGCGAGGACCGCGTTGTCCCCTACGAGACGACCGAAGCGCTGGCGCCGGCACTGCTGAAGAAGCTGATTGCGACGCCGTTGCCGGAAGGGGTGCTGCTCAACGTCAATTTTCCGAACTGCGCGCCCGACGAGATCGAAGGGACGGTCGTCACCTCGCAAGGCAAGCTGGTGCACAGCCTGTGGGTCGAAGAGCGGCGCGACGGGCGTGGCTTGCCTTATTACTGGCTGCGCTTCGGCCGCGAGCCGGTCGAAGGCAAGAAAGGCACCGACCTTCACGCGATGCGCAATCGGCTGGTGTCGGTGACGCCGCTGCAGCTTGACCTCACCGCCCATGAACTCCGCGACCAGCTGACCAAGGCGCTCTCATGAACATGGCCCTCGACGACCGCGAAGGATTTGCTGCTTTCCTGCTTCGCCTGCGCGGCCGGGGCACTGCGCCGAAGCCGCTGGTCGCCGCTTTCGAGGCGACGCCGCGGCGCGGCTTCCTGTCTGCGCAGTTCCATTCGATCGCCTGGTCGGAAGGCATGCTGCCGATCGACTGCGGCGAGGCGATCGAGGGCGCGGACCTGCAGGCGGCGGTGCTCGCGGCGCTGGCCATCGAGCCGGGAAACCGCGTGCTCGAGATCGGCACCGGATCGGGCTACACCGCTGCCGTGATGTCGCGGCTGGCCGCCCGCGTCGTCACCATCGACCGCTACAAGACCCTGACCGAACAGGCAAAGCAGCGCTTCGAGGCGCTGGGCATCAGCAACGCCATCGCGCGCCAGGCAGATGGCTCCAACGGCCTGGCCAATGAAGGGCCGTTCGACCGCATCCTCGCCTGGGCTGCTTTCGACAGCCTGCCGCGCTTTCTGCTCGACCAGTTGTCGAGCGGCGGCATCGTCATCGCGCCGATCGGCCCGGAAGAGGGCGAGCAGGTGCTGGCCAAGCTGACCAAGGTCGGCAGCCGTTTCGAACGCGAGGACATCGGCATGGTCAGGCTGCAGCCGATATTGCGAAGCGTCGCCGCGGTGATTTAGCCGGGTTGGATTCATGGGAGGCCAGCCGGCAACTGGCGGCTTCCACGCTTCCGATGCTCACGTCACGCTCCGCTCTCGTCTCCGGCTGACCTGAATCTCGGCCCACCGCCTCCGATCGAAAATGTTTTAAGAAAATTTTTGACGGATTCTAATGGGTTAACCGGCCAGTAACATTAACGCGCTTTAATCATGACCAGTTTGTACCGGGTCTGTGCGGGTTAGTGCGATGCAATTCAATGTTTTGAAGGCAAACGGACGGAATCTGGCGCGTGGCTGCGCCGTCCTCGTGATCGCCGGCGCCGCCGCCGGCTGCAGTTCCCAGGCCATGCGCTTCAACGGCGTCGACGACGTTTTCACCTCATCGACCAACAATCAGCGCGCCATCATCGACAAGCAAAATGTCGATCAGCCCTATCCGGGCGACACGGTCGCGCCGGCCCCCGTCGACGGCAGCCACACACAGTCGGTGAGTCGCTCGAGCCTCGAGCCGGTTACGGCACAGCAGTTGCCGCCACCCTCGGCGCCGGCCGCAGCGCCCGCCAAGCCGATGCGCACCGCCTCGGCGCCGACGCTCGCTCCTGCCGCGCCGCGTGTCGACAAGACGACCACCGGCACCGTCGCGCCGAAGCCGTTCAAGACCGCCGCCCCCGACGCCGTACGCAACGCAAGTGCGGCTTCGCACGCGACCGAGATTGTCGTCAGGGAAGGCGAGACCATTTCCGGTTTGGCGCGGCAATATCATGTACCGGCCGATGCGATCGTCAAGGTGAATGGCCTGGACGCCAAAAAGGGGCTGAGAATCGGTCAGAAGATCGTCATCCCCGCCTATGCCTATTCGAGAAAAGGTGAGCCCAGGGTTGCCGACGCCGCCAAGCCCGCCAACACGCCGAAGCCTGCCGGCGCGCCGGAGAAGGTCGCTGTGCTGCCGCAGCAGCCGAAGCTCAAGGATGGCAAGTCGGCTGCGCAGGTCGATGCATCCGCTGCGGCCAGCGGCTCGAAGAATGCCAAGCCCGCGCCACAGCTGGCCGACGCCAAGCCGGCCGGAGCCGGCGGCACCTATACCGTCCAGCAGGGCGACTCGCTGTCTTCGATCGCCCGCAAGACCGGTGTCGACGTCGCGGCGCTGAAGCAGGCCAACGGCATGGAGAACGGCCTGCTGAAGATCGGCCAGACCCTGAAAGTTCCTGCCGGAGGCACCGTCGCGATGGCCGCCGCCAAGCCGGCCGCGACGACCGGCGCGAAGCCGGCTGTCGATCCGGTGACGACGGCGACCACGCCGCCGCCGGCAAAGACCACGCCGTCTGAAACGCTCGCCTCCTACACACCGCCGAAAAAGGACAAGGTCATCCAGCAGGCCGAGGACGACGATGCCGTGGCGCCGGACGCGACCGGCATCGGCAAGATGCGCTGGCCGGTTCGGGGCCGCGTCATCTCCGGCTTCGGCGCCGGCAAAGACGGCGTCGACATCGCAGTGCCAGAGGGAACGCCGATCAAGGCGGCTGAGAACGGGGTGGTCATCTATGCCGGCGACGGTCTGAAGGAATTCGGCAACACCGTCCTGGTGCGCCACGAGAACGGCCTGGTCACCGTCTATGGTCATGCCAGCTCGATCGAGGTGCAGCGCGGCCAAAAGGTCAAGCGCGGCCAGGAGATCGCGGTTTCGGGCATGAGCGGCACGACGGACTCGCCGAAGCTGCACTTCGAGGTGCGCAAGAATTCGGCCCCGGTCGACCCATCGACCTATCTCGAATAGAACAAGAATAATTTGCGGGCCGCCTGACCTCCAGTCCGGCCCGCCGGCTTGCCCGTTCCGTCAGGGGCGGGCTTTTTCAATAGTTTTGCGCTGGACGAACCGTCCTTGCCGGATCAACGCTGGCCTTTCAGGCTTTCCTCGATCCGGTAAAGAAACCTTCCAGTTCGGCGAAGCCCATGGCTTCCTGCGAGAACCGGAAACTTCCCTCCGATCTCATCTCACGGGCGGCGCGGACGAAACTGCCAAAGCCAGACGTGCCAGCGCCGAGCCGACGCTGATCCGCTTGACGCCGGCATCGGCCAGTTCGCCCAGATCAAAGGTGGCGCCCGGCATGCCCATCACGATATTGACCGGTTTCGTCACGGCGCCGCAGACAGTGCGGATCACGCCGAGGTCATGCAGGCCGGGCGCATAGAGAACGTCGGCTCCAGCCTTCTCGAAAGCCTGCAATCGTCGAATGGTATCGTCCAGGTCGGGACGTCCCCACAAGAAGTTCTCGCAGCGTGCCGTCAACACGAAATCATCCGACAGCGTGCGGCATGCCTGTGCTGCCGCCTCGATCCGCTCGACCGCAAGGGTGAAGTCGTAGATCGGATCCTCGCGTCTTCCAGTATGATCTTCCAGGGAACATCCGGCCAGGCCGATGCCTGCCGCCGCCCGGATCGTTTCGGCAGCGCTCTCGGGACTGTCGCCGAAGCCTTTTTCGAGATCAGCGGAAACAGGGAGCGGCGTCGCAGCCACAATGGCCCGGCAGTGGTCCATCGTATCTTCTCTGGAAACCTGCCCTTCGGCGACGCCGAGGCAAAAAGGCCATGCCGGCGCTTGTGGTGGCCAGGGCGGTAAAACCCATGGCTGCCAGGATCCGCGCCGTGCCGGCATCCCAGGGGTTCGGGATGATGAACGCGCCTGGCTCGTGATGGAGCCTGCGAAACGCTGCGCCTTTGCTTTTCAATCGCGTTTCCCCCAACTCATGAGTCCTGGGAAAATGGCACAATGGATGGAACAGATAAAGAACATTCAGCGCTCGACCCGGCAGGGCGGCTGCATGTTTCGATTTCTATCGGCAGCTAGTCCTTGAGCGCCTTGCCGAGTCGTCCCGCCAGGTCCTGCGTGAACTGCCAGGCGACACGGCCTGAGCGGCTGCCGCGCGTCGTCGCCCACTCGAGCGCCTCGGCGCGCAACGTTTCGGGGTGGACGGTCAGGCCGTGATAGCGGACATAGCCGTCGATCATGTCCAGATATTCGTCCTGCGAGCATTTGTGGAAGCCCAGCCACAGGCCAAAGCGGTCGGAGAGCGAAACCTTTTCCTCCACCGCTTCCGACGGGTTGATGGCGGTCGAGCGCTCATTGTCGATCATGTCGCGCGGCAACAGGTGCCGCCGGTTCGACGTGGCGTAGAAGATGACATTGGCCGGCCGCCCCTCGACGCCACCTTCGAGCGCCGCCTTCAGCGATTTGTAGGAGGTGTCGTCATGATCAAAGGAGAGGTCGTCGCAAAACAGGATGAAACGATAGGGCGCGGCCTTCAGCAGGCTCATCAGCTTCGGCAGCGTATCGATGTCCTCGCGATGGATCTCGATCAGCTTGAGCGCGCGGTCGAGCTTGTCGGAGGCATTGACTGCCGCGTGCACGGCCTTGACCAGCGACGACTTGCCCATGCCGCGCGCACCCCACAGCAGCACGTTGTTTGCCGCATAGCCGGAGGCGAAGCGTTGGGTGTTGTCGAGCAGGATGTCGCGGACCCGGTCGACGCCGCGGATCAGGCCAATGTCGACCCGATTGACCTTGCGGACCGGCTCCAGGTAGCCGGGATCGGCCTGCCAGACGAAGCAGTCGGCCGCGCCGAGGTCGGTCTGCGGCACAGGCGGAGCGGCAAGACGGGAGACTGCCTCGATCAAGCGTTCCAGCTTCTTGTTCAGGGCGTCCAGGCTGTCGGTCATCTGAGGTCTTTTTGTTCTCGCTTCTCGGGACGTGGGAGCAGCTTCCGTTGGGGCGCCGCAAGAACCAGCTTTCGGCAGCCTCCAAGGCGCTTCCCGCTGCGACGCTCTAGCACGCGGCAAACGGCTGGAAAAGCAACGGATTCGCCGGATCCCGCAGTTGCATTGGCAACTTTACCGACTATATTCCGGCCAAATTTCGCGGGGCCGCCCCGGCGGTTTGTCACCTTCCAGGAGTTTTCTTGATGTTCGTCACACCGGCATACGCCCAGGGCGTTGGCACCTCGCCAGACATGTTCGTCAGCATTTTGCCGTTTGTCCTGATTTTCGTGATCATGTATTTTCTGATCATCCGGCCGCAGCGCACGCAGCTGAAGAAGCGCCAGGAGATGCTGGCTGCGGTGCGCCGCGGCGATACGGTGGTGACCGGCGGCGGCTTCGTCGGCAAGGTGACCAAGGTGATCGACGACAATGAGCTGGAGATCGACCTTGGCGGTGGAACCAAGGTGACGGCGCTGCGCTCGACGCTCACGGACGTGCGCGTCAAGGGCGAGCCGGTGGCGAACCAGAACGCGAAGAAGTAATCCAGATCTCGCTGGCGCAACGCTGCCGCTTGTACGCCTGAACGGATAAGAACGAATGCTTTATTTCTCGCGCCTGAAGATGATCCTGATCTGGCTCGCCGTGGCCATAACAGTGATCCTCGCCGCGCCCAACCTGTTCCCGGCAAGCACGCTGGCGCAGCTGCCGAGCTGGGTGCCGAAGCGGCAGATGACGCTCGGCCTCGACCTTCAGGGCGGTTCGCACATCCTGCTCCAGATGGATCAGAACGACTTGATCAAAGATCAGCTGGAGACGACGCGCGACGAGATCAGGACCCTGCTGCGCGAAGCCAAGATCCAATATACCGGGCTTTCCGGCACCGGGCGCACCGTGCAGGTGCGCATCAACGACCAGAGCCAGCTCGATGCGGCCAAAGCTGCGCTGAAACCGATTACAAATCCGGTAAATGCCAGCCTATTCACCGGCGGTTCCGTTCAATCGATGGCACTGGATGATTCAGAGCCGGGGCTGTTGAGATTTACCGTTACGGATGCCGGTCTCAAGTACCGGACCTCGACGGCTTTGTCGCAGGCAATCGAAGTTGTCGAACGGCGCGTCAATGCGCTGGGTACTACCGAGCCGATCGTGCAGCGGCAGGGCGACGACCGCATCCTTGTCCAGGTGCCCGGTCTCCAGAACCCTCAGCGGCTTAAAGACATTATCGGCCAGACCGCCAAGCTGACGTTCCAAATGGTCGATACCTCGGTGCCGGTCCAGGATGCCATGAAAGGCCGGCCGCCGGCGGGCGATTCCATCCTGTATTCCCAGGACGATCCTCCAGTTCCCTATTTGGTGGAGAACCGCGTCATCGTGTCGGGCGAAGACCTGTCGCAGGCGACGCCGACTTATAATTCGCAAACAAACGAGCCGGTGGTTTCGTTCACATTCAATTCGCGGGGCGCCACCCGGTTCGGTCAAGCGACCCAGCAGAATGTCGGTAAACCTTTCGCCATCGTCCTCGACAATCAGGTCATTTCGGCGCCCGTCATCCGTGAGCCTATTCTCGGCGGCACGGGGCAGATTTCCGGCAACTTCACAGCAGAGAGCGCCAACGATCTCGCCGTGCTGCTGCGCGCCGGCGCCTTGCCGGCAAAGCTCACCATCATTGAAGAGCGCACGGTGGGTCCGGGCCTCGGCCAGGACTCCATCCACGCCGGCAAGATCGCGGGCGTGATCGGGTCGATCCTGGTCGTCGCCTTCATGTTCGTCGCTTACGGCTTCCTCGGTTTCCTCGCCAATGTGGCCTTGGCGGTGCACGTCGCGATGATCGTGGCGCTGCTGTCGCTGCTGGGAGCGACGCTCACCTTGCCCGGCATCGCCGGCATCGTGCTCACCATCGGCATGGCGGTCGACTCCAACGTTCTGATCTATGAACGCATCCGCGAGGAGCGGCGAAACGGCCGCTCAGTCATCCAATCGATCGACACCGGCTTCTCCAAGGCGCTGGCAACCATCGTCGATTCCAACGTCACCTCGCTGATCGCGACGGTGGTGCTGTTCTGGCTGGGCACCGGTCCGGTCAAGGGCTTCGCCATCACCTACGCGATTGGCATCCTGACCACTGTGTTCACCGCCTTCACCTTCACGCGCATGCTGGTGTCCATTTGGCTGCGTCGGGCTCGTCCGAAGGAATTGCCGCGCGCGCCGGTCACTTTCATTCCGCCGGGCACCAGGATTCCCTTCATGGGTATCCGACGCTGGACATTTGCTTTGTCCAGCCTGTTGTCGGTCCTGTCGGTCGTCGGGTTCCTGACCATCGACATCAACTACGGCATCGACTTCAGGGGCGGTTCGATAATCGAAGTGCAGTCCAAGCAGGGCGACGCCGATCTCGGCGATATCCGCAGCAGGCTGTCGGAACTCAACATCGGCGAAATCCAGGTACAGCAGTTCGGCGCGCCGAACGACGTGCTGATCCGGGTCGGCACGCAGGACGCCGGCGAGAACGCCGAGCAGACCGTCATCGACAAGGTGAGGGGCGAGCTCCAGGACCAGTACGACTTCCGCCGTGTCGAGGTGGTGGGGCCGACGGTTTCCGGAGAGCTCGCCAAACAGGGCACGATCGCCATGCTGATCGCGCTGGTCGGCATCCTGCTCTATGTCTGGTTCCGCTTCGAATGGCAGTTCGCGGTGGGCGCCATCATTGCGACGATCCACGACGTGGTGATGACGATCGGCTTCTTCGTCATAACAGGGCTGGAATTCAACCAGTCTTCATTGGCGGCGATCCTCACCATCATCGGCTATTCGCTGAACGACACCATCGTCGTCTATGACCGCGTCCGCGAGGACCTGCGCAAATACAAGAAGATGCCGCTGCCGCAGCTGTTGAACAACGCCATCAACGAGACGCTGTCGAGAACGACGCTGACGTCGGTGACCACGATCCTGGCGCTGCTGGCGCTCGTGCTGTTCGGCGGCGAGGTGATCCGATCCTTCACGCTGGCGATGCTGTTCGGCGTGGTGTTCGGCACCTATTCGTCGATCTTCATCGCCGCGCCGCTGCTGATCCTGTTCAAGTTGCGGCCGCAGGCCGCGAGCGCCGAAGGGGATAAGCCGGTGAACGGCAAGGCCGTGGCGACCTGACGCCGCAAGAGCCGGATGATTGCAGGTCTAGTCCTGACGCCGGCTCCAAATCAAAGAGATAGAGCATGATGTCGTCCGAAAACCGCACCACACTTTTCGGCATCATGCTCTAGACCCATGGTCAAAGGCATCATCATTCGCGAGGCGCATTTCCCGGGCAAGGCGCCGATCGAGGCTTATGGCAATGGCGGCTTCCGCTTTGCCGACATGTCGCATCGCGGCTCGCTTCTGTGCCTACCGTCCGGCATCCATGGCTGGGAGCCGGCCGATCCGCTGGCGCTGAAGGCGTCGGACTTCGACAAGCTTTTCGCCCAGGCCGACAGGATAGAGATCCTGCTGGTCGGCACCGGCAAGGATCTTCGGCCCTTGCCTGCCGCGTTGCGCGCAGCACTCAAGCAGGCGGGCATCTCGGCCGACCCGATGTCGACGGGAGCGGCCGTGCGGACCTACAACGTGCTGCTGGCCGAGGACCGTGCCGTGGCTGCAGCATTGATCGCCGTCGATTGAATGGCGGGCTCATCCAACCTCGTCATGGAGGCGGTACGTGCCGCTGACCATGACCGCTATCTTTCGGCTCTCTACGCGCCAGCCGACAAACGCGACGCGCTGCTCGCGCTCTATGCCTTCAACGCTGAGATCGCCGGCGTGCGCGACCGCATCCACGAGCCGTTGCCGGGCGAAGTCAGGCTGCAGTGGTGGCGCGACGTCATCGCGAGCGAAGATGGGGCTGATACCGGTCACCCGACCGCCGATGCGCTGAAGGCGACGATCACCGCCAACCGGCTGCCCAAGGCCGCCTTCGAGAACATGCTAGATGCGCGCATCTTCGATCTTTACGACGATCCGATGCCGTCGCGGACCGACCTCGAAGGTTACTGCGGGGAAACGGCCGCCGCACTCATCCAACTGGTGGCGATGGCGCTCGATCCGATAGCCGCGCCTGGCTTTGCCGAATTCGCGGGCAGGGCAGGCTGCGCACAGGCCATCACCGGCTTGCTGCTGTTGTTGCCGCTGCATCGTCGGCGTGGACAGTGCTACGTCCCGGCCGACATACTGGCGGCCGCCGGCTCTTCGCCGGAAGAGTTCGTCAAGGGGGAGGGCGGGGCCGCGGAGCAGCGAGCAGCGGCCGCGATGATCGCGCTGGCGCGGGACCACCTCAGCGCCTTTGAGAAGGGCGCGCCAGCGCTTCCCGTGTCACTGCGCCCCGCCTTCCTTCCGCTGGCGCTCACACGCGGCTATCTCGACAAGATGGAAAAGACCGGCCGGTCGCCACTCGACGGCGCTGTGGTGCTCTCGACCTTGCGGCGGCACTGGCTGCTCTTGCGTCACGCAATGCGAGGTTGGGCAGGTCTTTGACCCATCCCATCAGGACGGTTCGCCATTGCCACGCACCAGCGCTTCATAATCGCGGCCGCCATGGAGGACATTAACGATGCGTACGACGTCGCTATCGACGATTAGGCAATGACGGCGGAATGCTCGAACGGAACTGTCCTTAGTCCCGGCATGATATCGTCACGCGGCGTCCGCCGCGAGGCGCGTTGCTGATGCTCTGGCAGCGGTCCTCAATATGCAGGACTGTCCAACCGCAATCGAAAGGCCTATTCCGCCGCTTGCGCCCGCGGAGGCAGCCCCAGCCACTCACGGCAATCGGACAGAGCGCGCGCCGTGATCGCGCGGCGTTTGGTAACCGTCTTGTCCTTGCCGCGCAGGCGCTTGCCCTCGATCCTGGGTGCTTCCACCGGAGGGAACAGGCCGAAATTAATGTTCATCGGCTGGAAGGAACGCTTGCCCGGCTCGTCATCCGACACGAGGTGGCCGCCGATGATGTGGTTGAGCAGCGCGCCGAAAGCCGTTGTGAGGGGCGGCAGCGACAGTGCTTGGCCGAGCCGCTCGGCGGCGGCGAAACGGCCGGCGAGCAAGCCGATTGCCGCACTCTCGACATAGCCTTCGCAGCCGGTGATCTGACCGGCGAAGCGCAGGCCAGGACGCGATTTCAGTTGCAGCGACGGATCGAGCAGCGTCGGCGAGTTGATGTAGGTGTTGCGGTGCAAGCCGCCGAGACGCGCGAACTCGGCATTCTCGAGCCCCGGAATGGTGCGGAAGATGCGCACCTGCTCGGCATGCTTCAGTTTGGTCTGGAAGCCGACCATGTTGTAGAGCGTGCCCAGCGCATTGTCCTGGCGAAGCTGCACGACCGCATAGGCCTTGACCGAGGGATTGTGGACATTGGTCAGGCCCATCGGTTTCATCGGTCCATAGCGAAGCGTCTCGACGCCGCGCTCGGCCATCACTTCAATCGGCAGGCAGCCGTCGAAATAGGGTGTGCCTTCCCAATGCTTGAACTCGGTCTTTTGCCCCTCCAGCAGAGCCGCCACGAAGGCGAGATACTGCTCCTTGTCCATCGGGCAGTTGATGTAGTCCTTGCCGGTGCCGCCGGGGCCGACCTTGTCGTAGCGCGACTGGAACCAGCAGGTCGTCATGTCGATCGTATCGAAATGCACGATCGGCGCGATGGCGTCGAAGAAGGCGAGCGCGTCGGCGCCGGTGGCTTCGGCGATCGACTGCGCCAACGAAGGCGCCGTCAACGGACCGGTGGCGACGATCGCCTGGTCCCAGTCCTTGGGCGGCAGGCCGGGCACTTCCTCGCGCTGGATGGTGATCAGCGGATGCGCCTTGATTTTGGCAGTGACCGCATCGGAAAAGCCGTCCCGGTCTACGGCAAGCGCGCCACCCGCAGGCACCTGGTGCGCATCGCCGGCACTCATGATCAGCGAGCCGGCGAGCCTCATCTCGGCATGCAGCAGTCCGACGGCGTTGGCCTCGGCATCGTCGGAGCGGAAGGAGTTGGAACAGACGAGTTCGGCCAGCCCATCGGTCTTGTGCGCGTCGGTGCCGCGCACCGGCCGCATTTCATGCAGCACGACGGGGACTCCGGCCTCGGCGATCTGCCATGCCGCTTCGGAGCCGGCGAGGCCGCCGCCGATGACGTGGACGGGATTTTTCTCCATGAGCGCCGCAATAGTCGCTTAGCGCAGCGATTGCAATTGCCGGCCGCGAGAAGTGGATCTGGGAAAACGCGCCAAAAAACACAACACCCGCCGGGGGAGGAGGTCCGGCGGGTGTCGTTTTGTTGGTCGATCCTCGGGAGGAGGTGAAGATCGGCCTATTCGTCATTGCCGGGGAGGAGGTCGGCTTTGACGAAATTCCTTTTTGCCTGGAAGACGAACTGCGTTCGCTTCGGGAACAACGCCCGCCGGGGGAGGAGGTCCGGCGGGCGCCGTTTCGATGGTCAGCCCCTGGGAGGAGGTAGGGGTTGACCGTATCCGTCAGGGTCGGGGAGGAGGTCGACCCTGGCGAAATTCCTCTTAGACCGCCTTGCGGGCGATCATCTTGATCTCGTCGCGAACGATGCCGAGATCATTGAGCTGGCGGTTCGAAAGCCGACCCAACTCGGTAACCGTGTCGCGATAAACGCGCCAGTTGCGGTAGCTGCGGATCAGGTTCATGGTCTTGTCACTCTTCAAAACTGGTTCGGACCATTCGCGGTCCGAAGCGGATTAGACCGCCTTGCGGGCGACGTAATGAATGTCGCTGCGGCTGATGCCGAGGTCGGTCAGTTCACGGTTCGACAGGCGGCTCAGTTCCGAGACGGTGTCCCGGTAACGGCGCCAGTTGCGGTAGTTGCGGATCAGGTTCATGGTAGTGCTCGTTTCGTCTTTCGTTCGGATTATTCCGTCTGCGTACGAACAGGAAATAAGTGGGGTCATATCGGTTTAAAAGTGCCATTGGCGCATGGCAGCAATGCAAATTGTGCATTGCACCATTAACGGCCATTCACGCTTGGGACACAAAGAAGACAGAATCGGAAAATGCCGCAACGTCAACGGCTTGAGACACGCGGCTGAAAAAAAGACCGAGCTTGGGGGAAACGCATGGCGGGCTATGCGGCTAGGGTGAGGGCGGATATCGTCCGATGGCAGGAAGCGGGCCTGCTCGATGGGGCGACGGCCGACGCATTGACGCGCGACATTGCCGCCAAGGAGCGGGGCTCGCTCAGTTTCGGCTCGATCCTTGCGATGATGGCGGCACTTCTGTTCGGCGCCGCCGTCCTGATCTTCGTCGCCGCCAACTGGGAAGCCATTCCGCGTCTCGCACGGGTGGTGGCGCTGTTTGCCGTCATCCTCGGCGGCTATGTCGGCGGCGCGATGTTGAAGACACGCGATCATCCGGCAATCGGCGAGGCGCTGTGGATCGTTGCCGCGGCGGCCTTCGGCGGCTCGATCGCGCTGATCGGCCAAATGTATCATCTGTCGGGCGACGAGGCGTCGGCACTGGTCACCTGGTGCGGCGGCACGGCCCTGGCGGCGATCGCATTGCGTTCGAACCCGCTCACCGTGGCCGCAGTCGGCCTTGCCGACGCCTGGCTGGTCCTCAAGGGATTCGGGTTTTACTGGCGTGCGGGCTTTCCGCATTTCTTCATCGCCATGGCGATCGTTCTGTTCGCAATCTCATTCTGGACGCGCAGCCGGGCGGCGCGCCACCTGATCATCCTGTCGACCATACTTTATCTCCTGCTCCTCGGGATGGAGCATGACGTGTTGCGGGTTTCCGTGCCGCTGGCGATCGTCTCGGCGGGGGTGTTCGCGGCATCAGTCTATGCGGCCGATCCCGTCGACCGGATCGTACAGCTTGGCGGCCGGCTACCCTTGCACGCCTTGGCCGGCTTCCTCGCCGGCATCGCCATGGTCCAGTTCGAGGTCGCCGACGAAAGCACTTACAACAGCGGCTTCGGTGTGGCTTCCATCATAGCCTTGGCCGGCATCGTAGCGGCGATCATGCTGGGCGGCGCCAAGAGCCGCGGACTGCGCTGGCTGGCCTATGCCGGCTTCGCCTTCGAACTCGCCATCATCTATGTGGTGATGCTGCAATCGATGCTCGGCACCGCCGGCTTCTTCCTGGCGGCGGCCGTGCTGCTCGGCGTGCTGGCGCTCGCAATCATCCGCATCGAGAAGCGCATGAGAGCACCAGCCGGGGGAGGAGCAGCGGCATGAGCGGCAAAAGACTGATCATCTCCGCGCTGGTGCTGGCGCTTGTCCAGACCGGCTTCCTCAGTTGGATCATCGCCGGCCGCGCGGCGATGCTACGCCATGGCAAGGAAGTGGTCTTGAAGGTCGAGCCGGTGGACCCGCGCGATCTGCTGCGCGGCGACTACATATCGCTCGGCTATGACATATCGCGGATCCCGGTAAAGCTCATCGCCAACATTCCGCAAGGCAAGTTCTCGAGTGACGACACCTCGATCGTGGTGCGGCTGAAGAAGGGTGCCGACGCCTATTGGCAGCCGGCGGCGGCATGGTTCGGCCAGGCACCGACGCCGGCGGCTCCGGACGAGGCCGACATAAGAGGACACGTCGCCGAGGGGTGGGATCTGCGTTCGCCCGACATGACGATCACGCCGGAATACGGGATCGAGCGGTTCTATCTGCCGGAAGGCGAGGGCATGGCGATCCAGAACGACATGCGCGTGCGGCCGTTTGGCATCAAGCTGGCGCTCTCGGCCAACGGCACGGCGCAGATCAAGGCGCTGATGGATGGCGACAGGATTCTGTTCGAGGAGCCGCTCTATTAGAGTATAGGGTTAGAGTATAGGGTCTCGGCGTCGGCGCAACGGTCGGCGTTAACGGTGGTCCCGGTTATCGCTGAACACTGCTGTCTCTGCGATAATTTTTGGATAAGCACCGATCGAAATCGTGTAGCTGAAGTTTGCTGCGCCTTTTTCCTGCTTGTGTATCGAGGGGCTGCGCACAACCCAGTCATAGACGCCCGAGACCTTGCAGCGATCGTCAGCGCAGGTGACCACAATGCTGTCATTGCGGACGCTATATCCGCGTTCAGGCCAACGCCGGTAGTAGCTCCTCTTGCCCTGAATGATCGAACCCAGATTCGTCAACTTGCCATAATACTCAACCGTGGGAGCGTAGGACGCCTGGGCTTGAGCAAGAGCGAAATCGTCGTTGTCGCCATGATGCTCGATGAGATCCCTGATGAAGGCGACCGCAACGCTTTCCGGCTGTTGCACGGCATCTGGTGCGCGAGCAGGCGCGGGCGCCGGGTTTACCCTCGTAGACAGCTGCGATGTATCTGCGGGCGATTGGTCCGCTGTGGCATTGGTCACCCGCAACTCAGCCATTTCGCTGGCCGACAGGTATCTTATGTCATGCTGGTCATAGCTCGAAGCCAATTCCATCAGGCTGGGATCCACTCCCATCTCGATGACATAGGATATGATTGCGGCCGTTCCGAGCTGGACACGGGCCGCCGCTTCTTCGATGGACATCCCGTCCGCCGGTTTCAAAAAAGCCCGATGAACGCCGATAGAACCCGGTTCTGCAACCCGGTGGACGCCGCCCAAGAAAGCCAGTGAACAGGCCGAAGCGCACTGCAATTGGTGAACCTGAAGGATCCAACCCTGCCGCGCGGATCATACGCCCTAGACGCATCGCACTGCCGACGTTGCCGCCGGGGGAGTTGAATACAATTACCCTGGCCCCGCTGCTCGCAACCGCGTTGCCAAAGGCGTTCACGGGCTCATTGGCGCCAAATTCACCGGAGACAACAAGCATGGGCTGCCCGCCTGGAGAGGTAGCCGGAGTGAACTCCAGAGCCTCACCCTGACACGTCGCTGCCAAGACAACTGACCCAATCCCCAGAACCAGAGAAACTGCGCGCACAACCTGACAGAGCCCCAACCCGCCTGTTGCAACTAAGAACCTGTTATCGGACTATTTCAAGTGTATCGGAAACGCAAAAGCGAATTGTCTTCGCGAACGTAAGGACTTGCTTGCGCCGCCAGGAGTTGATGGCTCCGATCTTTCCCAAGGCTTCGGCGAGGCCCCTTCGTCCATCCATCTTCAGGTGGCCTGCCACCCGAAGCTCGAAGAGCGAAGGGTGGTGCGGATGAAGGGACTCGAACCCCCACGCCTTTCGGCACTGGAACCTAAATCCAGGGCGTCTACCAATTCCGCCACATCCGCGTTCCCCCGGCAATCCCATGTAGTCATCATTCTGTCAATGTCGGGGTCCAAATGGCCGACATTCGGCTAATCGCGAAGATGGTTGAAAATTAGGCTCGCCTGTGACAAAAGGCGTGTCGAATGTGACGGGACGCGACGATCCGCTTCTGTAGAATGTGAAAAGAAGTAGGAAAAACAAAGACTTATTCACATTTTGGATGCGTAGTTCAGGAGAGTTTGAGCCGCTCGGCGGTCAAATCACCCGGTTCCGTACCAAAAGCCATTTCCGGCAAGATTGTACCGGCAGGCTGTAAACGGGTGAGCCCGTTTGGCAGCCTCATTGGTGAAAACAAAGGTTTTAGGATGCAGGTCACCGAAACGCTCAACTCCGGTCTCAAGCGCGAGATCAAGATCACCGTGCCGGCCGGTGACATGGAAGCCAAGCTGATGGCCCGGCTCAACGATGCGCGCGGCAAGGTGCGGATCAACGGCTTCCGCCCCGGCAAGGTCCCGGTGCAGCACCTGCGCAAAGTCTACGGCAAGTCGTTCATGGCCGAGGTCGTCAACGAGATCCTCAATGACTCGACCCGCTCGATCATCTCGGGCCGCGGCGAGAAGGCCGCCATGCAGCCCGAAGTGATCATGACCGAGGACGAGAAGGAGGCCGAGAAGATCCTGGCGGGCGGCGCCGACTTCGAATTCAGCCTCAATTACGAAATCATCCCGGCAATCGAAATCAAGGATTTTTCCGACATCAAGGTGACGCGTCAGGTCTACGACGTGCCGGAGTCGGAGATCGACGAGCAGGTCAAGCGCGTGGCGGAGTCGGCCCGCGGCTACGAGCCGAAGACCGGCAAGGCCGCCGAAGGCGACCGCGTGACCATCGATTATGTCGGCAAGATCGGCGGCGAGGCTTTTGCTGGCGGCGCCGGCACCGACCAGCCGCTGGTGCTCGGCTCCAAGGAGTTCATTCCGGGCTTCGAGGACCAGTTGATTGGTGCCAAGGCCGGCGACGAGAAGCTGGTCACGGTCACGTTCCCGGAAAACTACCAGGCCGCGCATCTCGCCGGCAAGGAAGCCACCTTCGACGTGACCGTCAAGGAAGTGGCGAAGCCGGGCGAACTCGAGATCAATGATGAGACGGCCAAGAATCTCGGCCTGGAATCGCTCGAGCGACTGCGCGAGATTGTGCGCGGCCAGATCGAAAACCAGTTCGGCTCAATGACCCGTCAGAAGGTGAAGCGTCAACTGCTCGACCAACTCGACGCGTCTTATTCGTTCGAGGCGCCGTCGAAGCTCGTCGAGGCCGAGTTCAACAACATCTGGGCCCAGGTCAATCGCGACCTCGAGGCGGCCGGACGCAGTTTTGCCGACGAAGAGACGACGGAAGAAGAGGCGCGTGCCGAATATATGCGCCTGGCCGAACGCCGCGTGCGCCTCGGCCTCGTGCTTGCCGAGATCGGCGAGAAGGCCGGCGTGAGTGTGTCCGATGAGGAATTGCAGCGTGGCCTCTTCGAACAGATCCGCCGCGTCCCGGCCAACCAGCAACAGGAAGCCTTCGAGTTTTACCGCAACAATCCAGATGCGCTGAATTCGTTGCGCGCGCCGATGTTCGAAGAGAAGGTCGTCGATCACCTGCTCGGCCAGATCTCGGTCACCGACCTCAAGGTCAGCAAGGAAGAGCTGATGGCTGACGACGAGGAAGCAGAAAGCAAGTCCAAGGCAAAGCCGGCCAAAAAGGCTGCGTCGAAGAAGGCCGAGGCCAAGGCAAGTGAAGCGGCCGAGGAGACAGAGGAGCCCAAGAAGAAGGCCGCTCCGAAGAAGAAGGCCGCCAAGGACGCCGAGTAAAGGTTCAGCAAGCTGATTTCAAAAGGCCGCCCAAGAGGCGGCCTTTTTTGTTGCCAGCTGCTATCATTGTGGCAAGGCGGCAACACGACCAAGTTCAGATGCTTGCCCGCCGCTGGAGATACCGGACGTTGATGATTATCTGCGCGATAATGCGTTTCGCAGGTCGTTGGAGGCACCGGTGGGGCTGGCATTCAATATGAGGGGCGTGGTCGCGGCCGCAGCGTTCTTGGTTGCCACCGCGGCCCAGGCCGGGCCCGATCTCGGCGATTGGCGCATCGATACCGGCAGCGACGGCCAGGTCACGGCTTCGCTCCATGCTACCAACAAGCTGCTCACCGGCGGCGGTGCGCTGGGCTACAGCCCTGTGCTGACGCTGGCCTGCCGCACTGAGGGCGAGCCGCGCTGGAGCGAATGGCTGCAGCTTAGCGACGCCGTATCGGCCAGCCGCAAGATTACCATGTCGGTCATGGTCGACGACGGCAGGAAGTTCGATGAAAGCTGGTCAGTAGGGCCGCGCGGCAGGATGCTGGTCCGGGAGGGAGCCGACGGCATCAGACGGCTGGCATCGGCGAGCCGGCTTTCACTTTCGTGGCGCTTTGGCCTGCTTTCGGGGCGGGGCGAGGCCGATTTCGAGCTGGCCGGACTGTCCGAGGCGGTCGGCCGGATGGCTGCGAGTTGCAACACCGATCCGCCCTGAGCCGGTCGGGCTTCGCGTTGCGCGGAGCGGGCTCAGGCTACCCAACAAGCTTTTGTTTGATGCACGTCGTCCCAGAACCGCTGCACACCTCTGGGTCAGAAGCATTAAACCTCGGCAAATCTTGGCTTTTCCTACCCGGGCGCCAAATTCCATGGTATGTAGGTAACGCAGTTCCACTGGGGAGATGCGGATATTCCGCTCTGCTGTGAAGGGCGCATGCCACCGCGATTGGCACGCGCACCAACGGCGATCAGAAAAGGAAATGCCATGCGCTCGATCGCGTTCTTTGCCATCATCCCTGCTGTCGTCTTCATTGTGCATCCGTCACAGGCACAGGATGCTGCGGCAGGTGAGAAGGTCTTTGTAAAATGCAAAGTCTGCCACGTTGCGGACGAGGACAAGAACAAGGTCGGGCCATCGCTGCATGGCGTGATCGGCCGGACCGCCGGCACACATCCGGATTTCAAATATTCCGAGGCGATGATCGCAGCCGGCAAATCCGGCGTGAAATGGGACGAAGCCACGCTGGCCACCTATCTTCATGATCCCAAGGCGATGGTCAAAGGGACGAAAATGGCGTTTCCAGGCCTCAAGCAGGATGAAGACGTGGCCAACGTCATTGCCTATCTGAAGCAATTCTCCAACTAGTCGACTGTTCCTGCCTCATCGTTGGTAGCGCAATGTCGGTGAAGGAAAGCGACCTTAGAGACACGCGCGTCGGCCTTTCGGAAGCGACGGCTGCCGATTTCTTCGCGCTGCTGAAACCGCGCGTCATGGCCCTGGCCGTTTTCACCGCTTTCGTCGGTCTCATGGTGGCGCCTGCTGGGATCAATCCGATCATCGCCATTATCGCGATCGGTGCGATCGCCGTGGGCGCCGGGGCGGCCGGCGCCCTCAACATGTGGTACGACGCGGACATCGACGCCTTGATGTCGCGCACGTCCAAGCGGCCGGTGCCGTCCGGCCGCGTCGCGCCAGGCGAGGCGCTCGGCTTTGGGCTGGTGCTTTCGGCGCTTTCGGTCATGACGCTTGGCGTGCTCGTGGATTGGCTTGCCGCGTCGCTCCTGGCTTTCACCATCTTCTTCTATGTCGTGATCTACACGATGTGGCTGAAGCGCTCGACGCCGCAGAACATCGTGATTGGCGGAGCGGCGGGGGCGCTGCCACCCGTCATCGGCTGGGCGGCTGCCACCGGCGAGGTCGGCAGCGAAAGCCTCATCCTTTTCCTGATCGTGTTCCTCTGGACGCCTCCACATTTCTGGGCGTTGGCGTTGTTCAAGATTGGCGACTACGCCGCCGCCGGTGTCCCCATGATGCCGAACGTAGCCGGCCAGGCTTCGACGAAAAGACAGATCCTGGTTTATGCGCTGCTTCTTGCGCCGGTCGGCGTGCTGCCGTGGCCATTTGGATTTGCCAGCGGGTTTTACGCAATCGCCTCGGCTGTATTGGGCGGCGGCTTCATCTGGCGTGCCTGGAAGGTTCTGGCCGCTCCGGACCAGGACATGAGGCCGGCGAAAGCGCTGTTTGCCTATTCGATCGTCTACCTTTTCGCGCTGTTCGCGATGCTGCTCGCGGACACGATCGTTATGCGGCTGGCAGCGAACTGACGGCCTGCGCGAGGTCGCCCGGAACTCAGGCCGGCAATTTTCGCGCCATGCCGTCGACCTAGGCCGGCAGCGAATAGAAGCCCAGCACCAGCAGGGCGATTATGCCGATCCCCAGTATGAGAAGCGTCCTTGAGTCCATGACCTTCTCCTTCGGCTTCAAATAATATCCAAGAAAGGCCTTGCCTGCCAGCATCCCTGCGAGCCATGCGTGCTTTGCGCAGCTCGTCGACAACGCGCGACAAATGCCATGCAGAAGCGTATATTGGCACCGGTGCAGGTCGCGGTTTGCGTGGCCACCCATGCCAAACGGCAGCACCATCGGCCGCGACCTTTGCCGGACCTGGTCTGGAGGAATGGTCATGGCTAATTTCCATGTGATTGCAGGTGCCAGCGAGACGCTGGAGCACACGAAAGTCCGGAAAATCGGTGTGTCCGATCTTTTCGACGCACTCAGGCGCGGTGTGGACGATTTCATGGTGAAGCCGTCCCATATCGTGTTTCTATGCCTGATCTACCCCCTTGTCGGGGTGGTGCTTGCGGTGTGGACTTCCGGCGCCAATGCGTTGCCGCTGCTGTTTCCGCTTGTATCGGGCTTTGCGCTGATCGGTCCCTTCGCGGCGATCGGCCTCTACGAGATCAGCCGCAGACGCGAAGCCGGACTGGACGCATCCTGGCGCCACGCATTCGAAGTCCGGAACTCCCCGGCGCTGCCAGCAATCGCCGCGGTCGGGATCATGCTGTTTGCCATCTTCATCACGTGGCTTTTGACGGCCAAGCTTTTCTACGAGCAGTTGTTCGGGCCCGAGCCTCCGGCGTCACTGTCCAGCTTCATCGACCAGATATTCGCGACCGGACGCGGCTGGACGCTGATCATCCTCGGACATGCCATCGGCTTCGTCTTCGCCGTGGTGGTGCTATGCACAACCGTCGTGGCTTTCCCGCTGCTGCTCGATCGTGACGTAGGTGCCTACGAAGCCATTCACACCTCTGTGCGCGTGGTGCTGGCGAACCCGATCGTCATGGCGGTCTGGGGCTTGATCGTCGCTGTCGGATTGATCATCGGCTCGCTGCCGGTGTTCGCGGGGCTGGCGGTTGTTCTGCCTGTCCTCGGTCACGCAACCTGGCATGTCTACCGCAAGGTGGTGGAGCCGCCGGCCGCCCCCAGACCGGCGAGCTGAGCGGTCCCTGCCTCGAACGCATCGGCGGGTGGGCCGGTGCGTTCAGTAGGCCGGGTGACTGAACCGCGCCTGGCGCGCGCCGGTGGTCAGGTTGTGGAAATCCTTGCCGCTGACATGCACCAGCGTCTTGTGATCGCCGCCCTCGAAATAGATATCGGCCGCATTGCCCAGGCTTTCGTCCAGAATCACTGGCACGTCATAGGCCGCGCCGATCGGCGGAATGGCACCGACGTCGCAATCATCGAAGAGCGAGACCACCTCGTCTTCGGAAGCCAGCCCGAGGCGCTTGTCCATGACATCCTGCAGCTTGCCGAGCTCGATCCTGTGGGTGCTTGGGACAACCGCCAGCGCATAGCCAAGCTCGTGGTGAACGACCACCGACTTGGCCATCATGCTGCCCGGCACATGCGCGGCAATGGCGGCCTGCCTGCTGGTGGACGTGCGGTGATGCGCGACGGTGTCGTACGGGATGCCCTTGCCGTCGATAAAATCCCTCAGTCTGTTTGCTATCGTCATTTTTCGCGTCCTTTTGCTTGGGTTCACGACGCATGCGCAAACGAGGGCGATCACTCTCGTGCCCCGGTTGCCACACCAGGAAAACTGGATCGACTGCCTATCGTTTCAAGGCGCCGGCATTCGCGGTCCCGGCCGCCGCGAACGGATTCGAACCGCGGTCAGGGGCCCGGCCCGAAAAACGCTATACGGGTCAGAAGCGTGTAGTCGGCTTCGAAGACCATCATCGTCACGAAAACCAGCACCAGTATCGGCGGCAGGATGATCGCATACATCATTGCCAGCCGCTCCCAGGCCATGTGCATGAAGACGGCGACGATCAGGCCCGCCTTGAGCATCATGAAGATCAGGATCAGCGACCATCTCAGATAGCCATGGAGGCCGAAATAGTCGACCAAGTAGGAGCAGGTGCTGAGAATGAACAGCCATGCCCAGACCACAAGATAGAGCTTGATCGGGTGCTCCTGATGCGTGTCGGACTTGGAGACGGCCACTGCATCATGGGTGGTGTGCAGCGTGTGTTGTCCCAGACCGTTTGCGGTTGCTTCAGCCATGTCTGCCTCTCACCAAAGATAGAAGAAGGCGAAGATGAACACCCAGACCAGGTCGACGAAGTGCCAGTAGAGTCCCATGATCTCGACATTCTCGTAGCGGCCCCGGCGGCTGGTGAAAAAACCAGGCCGGCCGACGTCGAAGTCGCCGCGCCAGACCTTTCGCGCCACGATGATCAGAAAGATGACGCCAATCGTGACGTGGGTGCCGTGGAAGCCGGTGATCATGAAGAAGCACGAACCGAATTGCGCGGCGCCCCAGGGATTGCCCCATGGCCGTACCCCTTCGGTGATCAGCTTGGTCCATTCGAAGGCCTGCATGCCGACGAACGTCGCGCCGAGCGCTGCGGTCAAGAGCATCAGGATCGCGGTCTTGCGGCGGTCGCGGCGGTAGCCGAAATTGACCGCCATGGCCATGGTTCCGCTGCTCGAGATCAGCACGAAGGTCATGATGGCGATCAGGATCAGCGGGATCTCCGAACCGCCAATGCGCAGCGCGAAGACCTCGCTCGGGTTGGGCCAGGGCACGCGCGTGGACATGCGGGCGGTCATGTAGGAGA
Organism: Mesorhizobium sp. M3A.F.Ca.ET.080.04.2.1; assembly: GCF_003952525.1. NCBI lineage: Bacteria > Pseudomonadati > Pseudomonadota > Alphaproteobacteria > Hyphomicrobiales > Phyllobacteriaceae > Mesorhizobium > Mesorhizobium sp. M3A.F.Ca.ET.080.04.2.1. The sequence goes on from NZ_CP034451.1 coordinate 5,841,687, forward strand.
GCAGGAAGCAGCCGAAGATGAAGGTGTCGCTGAGCAGAAAGATCCACATCATGGCCTTGCCCCAGGACACGTTCTTGAATGCTCTCTGATCCGACGCCCAGTCGGCGACGATGCCGTGCCAGCCCTCGGGCCGATCCATCTGGCCGCTATGCGTCACTGTCGTCTCAGCCATCGCCGGTCTCCTAGGTCAGCAGCTGTCGGCAAATGTCGATGAAGGTCGCGGCCCAGCCGGCGAGCAGGGCAAAGATGGCCAGCCAGACGAAAAGCAGGAAATGCCAATACATGGCGCAGAGCTCGACGCTGAGGCGGAGCCTCTCGGGCCGTGCTCCGTTCCACGCGCCGATGCTCGTCCTGCCCAGGCCGACCAGACCGCCCACGATGTGCAGGCCATGCATTCCGGTGATCAGGTAGAAGAAGCTGTTGGCCGGGTTGGAGGCCAGCCAGTAGCCGTCTGCGGTCAGCTGCCGCCAGGCCATCAGCTGGCCGGCCAGGAAGGCGAGCGCCGTCAGCCCGGCGGTTGCCAGCCCGAGCCTGACCATATCCAACTGACCTTTGCGCGCGGCGACCACCGCGCATTGGAGAGCGATGCTGCTCAGCACCAGGACGCCGGTGTTGAGCCAAAGCAGGCGCGGCAGCGGCAGCGGCCGCCAGTCCGACAGGCCCATCCGCATGAAATAGGCACTGGTGAACAGCGAGAACAGGCAGCCGACGACGGCGAGGAAGACCCCGAGCCCGATTTTGGCGGTGGGCAGGGCGGACCGCTCGAGGCCGACGTAGTCCCCGGCCAGGCCTTGCTCCAGCCACGGCTTGGCCGTCAGCCGCTGGTGCGAAAGCCACCAGCCGGCAAAGCCGGCGATCACCAGCAGGAAGACCAGGATGACGCTCATGCCGGTTCCTTGGTCGGGCCGAAGTCGCCCGGGACGTTTTGTGGAATGAAGTCCTCCTTGGCGCCCGGCACGCTGTAGTCGTAGGCCCAGCGGTAGACGATCGGCAGTTCCTTGCCGAAATTGCCGTGAGCCGGCGGCGTCTGCGGCGTCTGCCACTCGAGCGTCGTGGCCCGCCAAGGATTGCCGCCTGCCTCGCGCCCGTGGCGGATGCTCCAGATCAGGTTGAACAGGAAGACCATCTGGGCGAAGCCGACCATGAAGGCCATGATGCTGATGAACGAGTTCAGATGGTGGGCTGACTCCGTCATTATCGTCATGTCCGTCAGTTCGGCGTAGCGCCGCGGCACACCCATCAGGCCGATATAGTGCATGGGGAAGAAGATCAGGTAAGCGCCGAGGAATGTGACCCAGAAGTGGAACCTGCCGAGCGTCTCGTCCAGCATCCGTCCGGTGACCTTTGGATACCAGTGGTAGATTGCGCCGAAGATCACCAGGATCGGCGCGACACCCATCACCATGTGGAAATGGGCGACGACGAACATCGTGTCCGACAGGGGGACGTCGACGACGACATTGCCGAGGAACAGCCCGGTCAAGCCGCCATTGACGAAGGTGACGATGAAGGCGAGCGCGAAAAGCATCGGGATGGTGAGGTGGATGTCGCCGCGCCACAGCGTCAGCACCCAGTTGTAGACCTTGATGGCGGTGGGAACGGCTATGATCAACGTCGTGGTGGCGAAGAAGAAGCCGAAATAAGGATGCATGCCGCTGACATACATGTGGTGCGCCCAGACCACGAAGCTCAGGGCGCCGATGGCGATGATCGCCCACACCATCATCCGGTAGCCGAAGATGTTCTTGCGCGCATGCGTGCTGATCAGGTCTGACACGATGCCGAAGGCCGGAAGGGCGACGATGTAGACTTCCGGGTGACCGAAGAACCAGAACAGATGCTGGAACAGGATCGGGCTGCCGCCATTGTGCTGCAACTGCTCGCCCATCTCGACGATCGCCGGCATGAAGAAGGAGGTGCCGAGCAGGCGGTCAAGCAGCATCATGACACAGGCGACAAACAGGGCCGGGAAGGCAAGCAGCGCCATGACCGTGGCGGTGAAGATGCCCCAGACGGTGAGCGGCAGGCGCATCAGGGTCATGCCGCGGGTGCGGCCCTGCAGCACCGTCACCACATAGTTCAGGCCGCCCATGGTGAAGCCGATGATGAACAGGATGAGGGAAGAGAGCATCAGGATGATGCCCCAGTCCTGGCCTCCCGGCGTTCCGGTCATGATCGCCTGCGGCGGATAGAGCGTCCAGCCGGCGCCGGTCGGACCGCCCGGCGCGAAGAAGCTCGCCACCAGAACGAGCACGGCGAGCAGATAGACCCAGTAGCTCAGCATGTTGGCATAGGGAAAGACCATGTCGCGGGCGCCCACCATCAGCGGAATGAGGTAGTTGCCGAAGCCACCGAGGAAGAGGGCGGTGAGCAGGTAGATCACCATGATCATGCCGTGCATGGTGATGAACTGGTAATAGGCCTCCGGGGTGATGAAGTCGAAAGTGCCGGGAAAGCCGAGTTGCAGGCGCATCAGCCAGGACAGGACCAGGGCCACAAGGCCGATTGCCGTCGCCGTTGCCGAATACTGCACCGCGATGACCTTGGCGTCCTGTGAAAAGACGTATTTCGTCCACCAGCTGTGCGGATGGTAGAGTTCCATCTCGCCCACTTCGGCGGGTGGAACGGCATCGGCGGGTGTGACGTCGACCATGGGAGCACCTCCGTGCCCTGTTCAGCGGGCCTCGACAGATTCGACTTTTGCCGCGACGTCCAAACCGGACGCCACCTTCTTTCCCGGCAACTGGTTCGCCGAGCCTGTTTGCTGCGGCGCCGACAATTGCGCAAAAGTCTGCTGCTGGCCGAGCCAGGCCAGATAATCCTGCTCGCTGTCGACCATGACCACGCCATGCATCAGCGGATGTCCCTGGCCGCAGAGCTCGGCGCACAAGACTTGGAAGGTTCCGGTTCTGGTTGGAGTGAACCAGAAATAAGTGACGGATCCCGGGATCATATCCATCTTGGCGCGGAATTCCGGGATGTAGAAGTCATGCAGCACGTCGATCGAACGCAGCAGCACCTTGACCGGCTTGCCGACCGGCAGGTGCAGGTCGGCGGCCTCGACCACGACGTCGTCCTGGCCGTTGGGATCCTTGGGCGCGATGCCTAACGGGTTCTCAGCCGTCACGTCGCGCGTGTCCGAAGTGCCGAGCTTGCCGTCCTTGCCTGGCAAGCGGTAGCTCCACTGCCATTGCTGGGCGATGACCTCAATTTCTGTCGCATCGGTTGGAACGTTGACGAAGCGGCTCCAGACAAACAGACCTGGAACCAGCAAGGCGGTGACACCGACCGCGGTGACGATCGTCAGCCACGATTCGAGCCGCTTGTTTTCCGGCTCGTATACAGCGCGATTGCCTTCCCGATGGCGGAAGCGGAAGACGCAATAGGCCATAAAGAGCACGACAGCCGAAAAGACGACGCCGGTGATCCAGAAGCTGATGATGATGGTGTGGTCGATATAGTCCCAATTCGAGGCAATGGGCGTCCACCACCATGGGCTCAGGAAGTGGAACAACACCGAGCCCACGACGACCAAAACGAGTACAAGCGCAACGGCCATGTCCCGTTCCTCCGGGCATTCGCGACGCACGAAACATCCGCGAAAGCCAGAGCGCATCATGCTCGATTTCCAGTTGAAATTCCAGAGCCGACTGTCTGAAGGGGAAAACGTTGCTGCGGCGCTGCTGTATCGCCTGCAGCAGCTATGAGATGTCCAGCCGCAATATTGGGCGCAAGGCTTTCAACTCGGCTTGCATCTCGGCGATCATCCAGGCGCAGATATCGGAGACGACGGGCCGTACCGGCCGCGAGCGCGGCGCAACCAGTTGATGGATCCGACCCGTATTGATCTGTCGGTCCGACGCCGGGACAAGTGTTCCCTGGAGCAATGCTCTCGAAACGTTGCTCAGCCAGCCGAGCGCGACGCCTTCGCCGTTCATCGCCGCTTGGAGGACGACAGCATAATCAGAGAATTCGAGCCGCTTTGCCTTGCTGATCTTGCGATCGGCAACGCTGCCCCAGGCGTCCAGCCACTGCAACCTGGCGTCTGTGAGATGAAGCAGGACATGACCCTGGCCGTCCGATTCATGCATCAGCCGACCGTGGGCCGACAAATAGGACGGGCTGCACACCGGAACGATGATTTCCGGTGAGAACGGCCAGCTGTGATAGTGCATGTCGTCATCGGCCAGAATTCTTGTAGCAAGGTCGACATTCTCGGCAGGTCCTCGCAAAACGCCCGCAATGAGTTCGAACCTCAGGTCCACATCTGGAAACCTCGTGTTGAACACACCCAATCGCGGAACGAACCAATGCGTTACCAGCGAACTCGAAAGTGAGAGTGTAACCACCGGTCTTGCAGCGCTGTTCTGCTTGAATCTCCGGATCACTTCCGCGATGCCGTCGAATCCTTCCCGTACAGCCGAATAGAGCGCACGGCCGTCGGCGGTCACGGTCAATCCAGTCGGCCCTCGGGCGAAAAGAGCGACACCAAAATCAGCCTCGAGCTGGGCAATGCTGCGGCTGATGGAAGGTTGCGTGACGTTGAATTCTCGGGCGGCGGCCGTAAAGCTTCCCAGACGGACAGCCGCCTCAAACACAAGAAGTCCGCGCGCGCAGGGAACGAGTTTCGCGAAACCAGCCATACGTCCAGCGTATAGCTACCCCAAGAATTTTCAAGCTTTCTCAATCTTTCAAAATGGCGGACCATAACTCCCATGAATGGCTCGGAGTGGACATGAACATCACGTCGCCTCAGGCAGGGGAGACAAGCACTGATCCGATACTCCAGCCGTTTCACCTAAAAGGTCTGATGCTGCGCAACCGCATCGTCAGCACCAGCCACGCTTCGATGCTCGACGATGGTGGCCTGCCGCTCGAACGCTATCAGCGCTACCATGAGGAGAAGGCGCGCGGCGGCCTGGCCATGACGATGGCGGGCGGCTCAGCGATGACGTCAGCTGACTCGAGTTGGGGCGGCGGTCAGCTGGACATTTCGAGCGATCGCATCGTGCCGCATCTGCAATCGCTGTCGCAGCGGGTCCATCGCCACGGCGCGGCCGTCATGTGCCAGGTGTCGCATCTCGGCCGGCGCGCAACTGCCTATGCCGGCAATTGGCTTGCACCGGTCGCGCCATCGCGCGTTCGCGAGACGCGAAACCGGAATTTTCCGAAGGAGATGGATGCGGCGGACATCAGCAGGATCGTCAACGATTATGCAAATGCTGCCAGACGCTGCCGTGAGGGCGATCTCGACGGCATCGAAACGGTCACCGGCGGGCATCTGATCGGTCAATTCCTTTCGCGCAGGACCAACAGGCGGACGGATGGCTTCGGTGGGTCGCTCGAAAACCGCGCGCGCTTCGGCCTCATGGTGCACGAGGCGATCCGTCGCGCGGTGGGTGACGACTTCGCTGTCGGCATCCGGTTCGTCATCGACGAGGCGGTCGACGACGGTTCGGATTTCGAGGAATGCCTAGCCTTCGCCAGACTGTTCGAGCGGGAAGGCCATATCGATTTCTTCAATTGCATTTTTGGCCGCATGGACACCGACCTGGCGCTGGCCGAGGAGAACATGCCCGGCATGTTCAGCCGGAGCGCGCCGTTTCTGCCGCTGGTCGGCCAGTTCAAGCGGGAAATCAGGCTGCCCGTCATCCACGCCGGGGGCATTCGCGACATTGCCACCGCGCGGCATGCCATCCGCGAGAACCTTGTCGACCTGGTCGGCATGACGCGGGCGCATATTGCCGACCCGCATATCGTCAACAAGGTGATGCGGGGAGAAGAAGACCGCATCCGCCCATGCGTCGGCGCCTCCTACTGCCTCTACAAGAAGGTGCATTGCATTCACAACCCGGCCAGCGGCCACGAAACGACCGTCAGCCACGTCATCAGCCGAGCCGAAACGCCAAGACGCGTGGTTGTGGTCGGCGGTGGCCCGGGCGGAATGGAAGCGGCCAGGGTCGCCGCCGAGCGCGGGCACCACGTGACCCTGCTCGAAGCCGGCGCGCGGCTTGGCGGCCAGGTGCTCGTCGCGGCCTCGGCCTCCGATCGCAAGGATCTGATCGGCATCGTGGACTGGCGCAGCGATGAACTCGCCCGCCTTGGCGTCGATATCCGCCTCAACGCCTATGCGGATGCGGAAGTCGTGCTAGCCGCGAAACCTGAAGCGGTGATCGTCGCCACCGGAGGCATTCCCGATCTGGAATGGCTGGATGGCGCCGAACACTGCGACAGCGTCTGGGACGTGCTGACGGGCGTCGTGCCGGCGAAGGACGATGTGCTTGTCTATGACGAGACCGGACGCCAGGCCGCCGTTTCCTGCGCCCTGCATTTGGCCAGACTGGGCCATGCGGTCAGCCTGGCCATCGTGGACGATACGCTGGCGGTCGAGACTCCCTATCCAGATCGGGTAAGTTTCCGCAAGCGCATATCGGAACTCGGCATCCGGATCGTCAGCGATGTCCGCCTGGTTCGGGCGGTGCGCCAATCAAGCGGAATCGTCGCCAGATTTCGCCATGAGCTCACCGGCAGGGAAATTGAGATGAGCACGGCCCAACTCATCGTCGAGCGTGGCACGGCACCGGTAGAGGACGTCTATCAGGAATTGCGCCCCCGCTCCTCCAATGACGGCGTCACCGACATCGCGCTCATGACGGGAGCAAGCACGGAGGGCGGCGAAAATCCCCCAGCTACAGGATCGTTCATACTGCACCGCATAGGAGACGCGGTCGCGAGCAGAGATATCTACTCGTCAATCTATGAGGCCTATCGACTCTGCTCGCGCTTGTAGACAGCACAGGGCCTCCGCATCTCTTCTCGGGCTTTGGCCTACGAGGGCGGTCGATGGAGCCTTTGAATTAGATCAGGAGCAGGCCCTTCATCGACGCATTGCCTTTGCGGCCGATAATGATGTGGTCATGCACGGCAATGCCGAGCGGCTTGGCCGTATCGATGATCTGCTTGGTCATCTCGATGTCCGCGCGGGAAGGGGTGGGATCCCCAGACGGATGGTTGTGCACCAGGATGATCGCGCTGGCGGAGAGTTCGAGCGCGCGCTTGACGACCTCGCGCGGATAGACCGGCGTGTGGTCGACGGTGCCGGTCTGCTGCACCTCGTCGGCGATCAGCCCGTTCTTCTTGTCGAGGAACAGGATGCGAAATTGCTCGCGGGCCTCGAACGCCATGGCCGAGCGGCAATAGTCGAGAAGTTGCGGCCAGTTGGACAGCACCTCGCGGCCGCGCACTTCGCCGCGCGCCATGCGCTGCGCGGTGGCCGCGATCACCTTGAGATCGGTCGCCACCGCCGGGCCGATGCCTTTCACCTCCTCGAGCAGGGATGCCGGCGCGCCGAGCACCTCGGCGAGCGAGCCGAAGCGGGCGATCAGCGCCTTGGCGATCGGCTTGGTGTCGACGCGCGGGATCAGCCGGAAAAGCAGGAGCTCGAGCAGCTCGTAGTCGGGCAGAGCATCCGGGCCGGCCGAAACGAAGCGTTCGCGCAGGCGATCGCGGTGGCCGTGATAATGCGGCTTCTCCGCCTCTGCAGTGCTTTTCTGTGATTTCTGCGGTGGCGAGCTCCAGGCCTCGGAAAAGAACGCCCGCTCGTTATCGGTCTTTCCCATTGCCGCCTGTCCCTCCGAGCTTCCGTTGAAGCCTAGGCCGGCAGGCCAGGACGGTCGAGCTTTTTCGGCGACAGCGTGAATATCTCGCAGCCGGTGTCGGTGACGCCGATGGTGTGCTCGTATTGCGCCGACAGCGAGCGGTCGCGCGTCACCGCCGTCCAGCCGTCCGACAGCACCTTCACATGCGGCCGGCCGAGATTGATCATCGGCTCGACGGTGAAGATCATGCCGGGCCGCATCTCGACGCCTTCGGCGGCGGTGCCGTAGTGCAGGATGTTTGGGGCGTCATGGAATAGCTGGCCGACGCCGTGGCCGCAGAAGTCGCGGACCACCGAGCAGCGCTCGGCCTCGGCATAGGTCTGGATCGCCGCGCCGATGACGCCGGTACGGGCGCCGGGCCTGATCGCGGCAATGCCGCGCATCAAACATTCGTAAGTCACTTCGAGCAGGCGTTCGGCGGCGCGCTTGATCGTGCCAACCGGGTACATGCGCGAGGAATCGCCGTGCCAGCCGTCGAGGATGAAGGTCACGTCGATGTTGACGATGTCTCCGTCCTTCAACGGCTTGTTATCGGGAATGCCGTGGCAGACGACATGATTGATCGAGGTGCAGGACGACTTGGTGTAGCCGCGATAGTTGAGCGTGGCGGGCAGGGCGCCATGATCCATGCCGAACTCGAAGACGAAGCGGTCGATGGCCTCGGTGGTGACGCCGGGCTTCACCATCGGCACAAGCTCGTCGAGACAGCGCGCAGTGAGGTCGCAAGCCTTGCGCATGCCAGCAAAGCCGTCCTCGCCATAGAGGCGGATCTGGCCGGTGTTTCTCAGGGGAGCCGTAGCGGCGTCGAGGTAAGTGACCATTTGTCCGTTTTTGCCGGGTGTGGCTGCTGAAGCGAGCCGATGCTGAAATCTCCCCAGATTTGGCACCGGAAGCCGCAACGTTCAAGGACGAAGTGCCCGCAGAACGGAATGCCGCGACTTTCTTCAGTCCATCGCCTGGGCGAGTCCCCGTACCCGCGCGATATCGGCCGCGCATGGCAAGGACGGCCGCGCTCATTCTGGGCGCGGGCTTTGCCCGGCCGTCGGCCCATGTGCTGATGCGCCGCATGGCCTTTCAAGCCGTGGAAGCCGGGCTCCGGTTGATCGCACTGACGTCACATTCCTGGGTCAGAAACCCAAAGCGTCGCGCTGAAACGGGGTTCAGGCGACGCGCTTTGGTTTTGTGGATGCATATGCCGCCCCAGAACCGCCGCACGCCTCCGGATGCCATGCATTGCAAGTTTTCAGAATGAATGACGTTCTCACGCGACGATCGTTCGGGAGACAGGGAATGGACAGACTGCAATTTCAGGTGCCGGTGCGCATTACGTCCACGCCCGGCCTGCCTGTCGAGGAAATCTACAGCGTCGAGCAGGCGCTTGATTTCCTGCAGAACTGGCCGGCGCGCCGGCAAGGCAAGGTCCACGAAGCCGCCTTCAACGCCTGCTTCGGGGCGACGGTCGACGTCGTCAGCACAGAGGACGCCTGCCGCGCATTCATGGCTTTCTGCCGTGTCAGCGGCCTGCTCGCCAGGGACATGATGATTCCCGGCAAGCGCGGCGGCGGCAAGGCATTTCGCCAAGCGCGCGCCATGCATTCAAGCTGAACTTGGTATTCCATCCTTGGCTGCATTCTGCGAGCTAGGCGTGGCCCGCCACGTGGCCTAGCTGCTGCCGGCATCTAGCCCGTGGCGCGTGGCGCCCGCGCGATAGCAAGGATGACGCGTGCGACGGCAATCCCGATGACGCCCGCTGCCGCTTTGAGAAGCGCATCAGTGAGGCGCGCATGCCGGCCTGGATCAAAGGCTTGGAGGAATTCCAATACGCCGGCGACGGCGCAGACAAACAGCAATGTCTGCAGCAATCGGGCGGGGAACCCGAAGGCTAGGGCGATCCCCAAGAGGACGTAAGCCAAGCCACGTTCGACATTCGCATCACCGAGGTGAGGCCGCATCTGGATCGGTGAGAGCGTCGCGAAGGTGATCGCCACCAACAGCATAAGCGCGACAAAACGGGAGATCGAGGTCATGCCCGCTCATACAGGAGCGCGAGATGTTTGTCGAAGACCTTGAAAAGACTGGTACGCCCAAGGGGAATCGAACCCCTGTTACCGCCGTGAAAGGGCTTCTAAGCCGTCTAGCGCCGTCCAGCCGAATTTTCTGAAAGCCTTGCACCATAAGGGTTTGCGTCCTGTTATGTTTGTGCTTGTCCAATAGCATCTAAGCCGGTATATTGGACAAATAGTTGGACACGACAGGCGGGAACATCATGGCCAAACGAGTTCGGGACGCAACGTTAGACAGCAAGGATGCGCGCAAGAAGCTCAAGCCGCGCGGCAAGCCCTATTACCGCAGCATCGGGCCCGGCCTTCATGTCGGCTATCGCAAGGGCAAAGACGCCGGCCGCTGGGTGGTGCGGATGTATGTCGGAAACCAGGACTACCGCGTCGAGACGATCGCTGATGCGGACGACCAGTTGGACGCGAATGGCTCGACCACCCTGACGTTCTGGCAGGCGCAGGACAAGGCGAGGGAAGTCCACAAGGCCATGTCTGGCGACGGCGGCAAGGTGGCTGGCGTCTACACGGTCAAGGATGCGATCGACGATTACCTCCTGTGGATGGAAGGCAACCGCAAATCATCTAGGGATGCTCGCTGGCGCGCCGAGGCGCTGATCCTTCCCGAACTTGGCGAAATCGATCTTGCCAAGCTCGACGCCAAGCGGATTAGGAAATGGCATAGCGGGGTCGCAACAACCGCGCCGCGTGTACGTACAAAGGCCGGGAAGGAACAAAGGTTCAGAGAACTCGGGGAGGACTCGGAATCGGTTAGGCAGCGTCGTGCAACGGCCAATCGCGTTCTCACGACGCTTAAGGCCGCGCTCAATTATGCCTGGAGGGAAGGGAAGGCGGCTTCCGATCGGGAATGGCGGCGCGTCGAGCCGTTCGAAGACGTCGAGAGCGCCCGCGTCCATTATCTCTCGATCGCCGAGGCTCAGCGGCTTGTGAACGCCGCATCGGGCAAGTTCCGGGATCTCGTACAAGCCGCGCTGCAGACAGGTGCTCGCTATAGCGAACTCGCTCGCCTTAAGCGCGAAGACTTCAACGCCGACGTGTCAACGTTGACGATCCGCGAGAGTAAATCTGGGAAGGCGCGTCACATCATCCTGACCGACGAGGGCGCCGACCTGTTCACACAACTGGTGCGCGGCAAGAATCGCGGCGATTTGATCCTGACGACGGAGGCCGGCGGCATTTGGGAGAAGTCTCACCAGTTCCGGCCGATGAAAGAGGCCTGCAAGAACGCCAAGATATCGTCGGCCATCGGCTTCCATGGCTTGCGTCATACCTGGGCGAGCCTCTCGGTCATGAATGGAATGCCGCTAATGGTGGTGGCGAAGAATCTGGGGCACACAGACACTCGGATGGTGGAGAAGCATTACGGGCACCTGTCGCCGTCCTACATTGCCGAAGCGGTGAGGGCTGGTGCGCCGAGGTTCGGCACCGTCAAGGCTGACAACGTGGCTCAGATGGGAGGCGCATGATGGTGAACTTTGTCCCACCCGGGCATGTGGAACTGCGAACCGTCATCCAGGAGCACGGCGGCGACGTTGAGGCCGTTCGGAGGAAGCTTTTCAGCGGTGAGCTGGAGGCTGTGCGATATGATGAGTACGCCGGACGCCGCTATCAGATATTCCCCGACGACTGGTCACAACTCGCCGCGACGTACTGGCTGGAGACGGGACGATGGAGCACTTCGGCACTCGATCATGTCCGTGAACCGATCTTGGTTGTCAAACCGAAGGAAGAGGCACAAGCGGCGGTGCCATCGCTGGATGGCATCTATCTATCCCCCTTTATGGTGGTGATGATCGAGGCCATCAAAAAATTTGACATCCAACCAGATCGGCCGCCGCCCCTAGTGAAAACGCTTGAGCACTTCTTTTTGAGCCAACCACTACCGGGGGGCAAAAAGGTTACTCGCCGAATGGCGGAGGCGATGGCAACCGCTGTTCGGCCCTTAGAAGCGATGGGCGGGGGCAACCCGAAACGTAAGGGGTGAACCCTTTACCCCATCACTGCGGACCCCTTCAACCGTAGAGCGAAATTCCAAACGCATCCATCTTGGTCCTGTCCAAACACAGGAGCAACCCAGATGGACTACGCCTTCGAAGCCTACAGCATTCCTGAGTTTTGCGCGGCTCACCGCATCAGCCGCGCCACTTTCTACAACCTCATCAATGCGGGCACCGCACCACGCACCATGAAGGTTGGCGGTCGCGTTCTGATTTCCAAGGAAGCCGCCGCCGACTGGCGCAAGGCCTGCGAAACCAGCGAGGCCGCCTAATGAATCGGCGCCTTGTTGAAACGACTGATCATGCTTCGCCCGCGCACCTTGCCGACGCCATCGAATGGTATGCCGCGAACTATATGAGCTGTGAGCGGCCGATCGTGCCAGCCTTGCGCCGCCGGTTCGGTATCTCCGCACCTGAGGCTTGCCAGGTTATGCGCCTCGCCCTGCTTCGCCAGGATTGGCAGGGAGGCGCTCATGCACGCACCTCTTGAACGAGAAACCGCCGCCCCGACGGCAATCGGGAACGGCGGCAAGGAGAACATTTCACACCGCAAGTCTAGCCGTTCCAAGAACCCGCGGCAAGAGCGCTGGAAGCAAGCCAACCCGATAAAGGTATGGGCCCACTAAGCTCTCAGGAGCGCCGTGAGACGCGGCCTCGTCATCCAGGAATGTTGTGCGGAGTGTGGCGACCCGAACGCCGAAGCTCATCACGATGATTACGAGCGGCCAATGTCCGTTCGCTGGCTTTGTCGCCTTCACCATAAGGCTGAGCATCGCCGGCTGAAGTGCGAGGCGGAGGCATGACCATTCGTCCGAACCTTCCGAGCATCGAGGAACTCTATATCGATGCAGCCGTCCGACATCTGACGGCGGCGCGCAACCACCTTCAATGCGCGGTGCTACGCTTCGATGATGCGGGCTACGAACATGACCCGAGCGCCCGGTCGTACAGCTTCGTCGCGGGCATCGTGGCCGAGTTCAATGGCAGGCCGTGGCGCCCGGCGCCGACGCCGGAATCCTCTCACATCGCGGAAGCGGCCAAGGAATATCGGCGCATGCGTAGGAGTTGCTACTGATGAGCAAACCCGAACCGCTCAAGATCCTCTCCTATGCCGACATGAAGGACCTTCCTGAGCCTGCATGGCTTATCGACGGGCTCATTCAGGAAAACACCACCGCCCTGATGTTTGGCAAGTCGAACTCGTTCAAGTCCTTCCTGGCGATCGACATCGCCCTTTCCGTGGCCTCGCATCGGCCATGGCATAGCCATGAGGTCTTGCCCGATTTCGACAACTCACACGCCTTGCCGACCGTTCTCATCGTGGCGACAGAGGGCGGCAACGGCGTCGGCCGCAAGCGCATTCCGGCATGGTACGACCACCACAATGTCCCGGAGGCCGAACGAACTGCCTTCCTGTACCCAAGAGAAATTCGACTCGACGTGGCTGATGATGTCACAGCGCTGATTGATGCCGTCGACAAAGCCGAGTTTTCGCAGCATCCGATGTCGTACTATCCAGCTTTCCAATTGATCGTCATCGATATCTTCGGCGGCAGCATGGCCGGTAGCGAGATCGAGGATAAGACCGCGCGGGCCTGGGTGCATGGTATCCAGCGCATCCTACGCGAAACCGGCGTGGCAGTTCTGGTGGTTGCCCACGCGCCATATCAGGACGACAGCCGCATTCGTGGCCACTCTCACTTCTGGGGCTCGTTCGACACGCGCCTCAAGGTCGAGGGCGACAAAGGCGCCATGACGGCAACCTTGACCGTCGAGCGGCACAAGGACGCCGACAGCGCCGGCTCCTGGGGCTTCAGGTTGACACCATCGGGCGGCAGTCTCGTTCCTGAGATGGACAGCACAATCACGGCGGCGCGCAAGCAATCGCTGTCGCCGAAGAACCGAGCGGCGCTGATCGCTCTCGATGATGCTCTCCAAGCTAGCGGCGTGCGCAAGTTCGGGCAGGACTGGCCACCATGCAACGTCGTCCAGGTCGAACAGTGGCGCCATCACTTCTACCTGCACTCTCACGAGGATGCTCCAGACACGAAACGCCAGGCGTTCAATCGAGCCAAGAACTTCCTTCGGGATGGTGGCCACATCCAGTTCTATGACGATCACGTATGGCGATGCTTCGACGGCAAGGCAGCAGCGTGACATGTGACACCCTTATAAGGGGGTGTCACGTCACGTCACGCTTGCATGCGCCGTGACGCACCGTGACATGTAACGCTCTGTCACGCTTGTCACGCTGATTTCATATGAAAGGAATTGTGGCTCATATTTCTGGTGGCATACTCGCTCCAACTACGGACTTTTTTCTGCCGCTGCTTCGAAGCACCTTGCCTCGAGCGTTCGGAATTGGTGGCATACTCGCTCCAACTACGGACTTTTTTCTGCCGCTGCTTCGAAGCACCTTGCCTCGAGCGTTCGGAATTGGCGTTAACGCCTGAGCAAAGCGGTAACTTGAACATAGCTAGACAGCAATAGAACAATAAATACAGTGAGTTAGTTTCTCACTTGCGCTATTATGTCCAACAGATGGACGATATGAGGCGCAAAAATGCCCGAAGATACCGCCACGGTAGAGCCAGGTTCCCCGCCAGTTGCACCGTCGAAAGGCGGCAAGGTGAGGCTGCTTTCATTCGAGGACCTGGACAAGCGCACCAAGCCATATCAGCAGGCGGTCGAGCTAAGGGATGAGCTGATTGGCGAGCGTGGCGGGGAATCCGCTCTCGATGCCATGCGCATTCGGTTCATTGAAGACGTCGCCATCACGTCGGCCATGATCCGCGATGCTCAGGTTCGCTGGCTCAAGGGTGAGCAGATCGGCATCAGCGAGATAGCGACCCTACTCAACAGTCGGCGCCGCGATGCCGAGCAGATAGGCGGACCCGAGCCGCGCGACGTCACGCCCGACATCACCACGTTCATGGCTTCCAGGGCCGCACAGAAGGCCAGCAGCGCAGCATGAGCGCTCCCGCCTTCACCTATGCCGAGGCTTGCCAGGACCCTGACCTGTTCGGGCCATGGTTCGCTGCCGACAGCTGGGGTGTATGGCGCGTCATCGACAAGGCCCTGTTCGGCGAGCCGCTGGACGAGGCAGAGCTTGCCGTCTTCACCGAACTCACCGGCAGGGACGAGGCACCCACGGCACCAGTAACCGAGGGCTGGTTCGTCTGTGGCCGCCGCTCCGGCAAGGATGTGAAGGCGCCTAGCGGAGTTCTACGCCGCAGACGAGCGCATGCAAAGGGCATCGGACAAGACGTTCAAGATCGGTGAGAAGCCCAAGCCCGACCTACCGCGCCTGCGCAAGGCCGAAGCCAGAGAGGAGAAGCTGTCGGCCAAGGCAGACCGCGCTTGGTATCGCGTGTGGAAGGCGCGGGCGACGAGCCTCAAAGGCCTAACTGCCAAGGCGAAGCTGCGGCGGCACTGGAACCTCGAAGACGAGGATAGCGAGATGATCATATTCAAAAGCATCATCGCCGACCTCGAACGCATGAGCTAGACAGGCAACCACGCGGTTGCAAAGGCCCGGCTGCTGTGAGGTGGCCGGGCCTTGTGCTTCATAGGATCGGGCGTATGATGAACGTCCCATAGGTTGAGATCTTCTCAGCTATTTCGGCCCGGCGGCTCCTCCTTGGCTTCCGGGCCCTTTCTTTGTCTGCGCAGTGGCCGGCTTTTGATTTGTGGGGTCGACGAGTTGGGAGTAAGCTGGCGGCGTTCAACTCCTTGTGGGTCAAAGTACCCATCGGCCCGGCGGCTCGCACTTCCGGGCCTTCTTTTGTCAACCCGGGTTGACACCTCCCGCACTCGCAGCGCGTGACACTGGCAACGTTGCGGGAGGCTGGTTTCTATCGAGGCAGGTATCTTCCGACTTGCCCATACGGCGACCAGGGAGGCTCCACATTGAGCTGAATCTGCTCATAGCGCTCCTTCAACTGATCCCGCATTGCCCAGATGCTGTCGATCACCTCGTAAACGTCGTTGGTGTTGCCGACCGGTCCAAGGACGATTCTCTTAGCGACGAGATTTCCATCCATGTGCTGAAAGAACTCAGTCCGAAATCGCTTCTGCCCGTTCCGAACTATCCATGCCAGTGCCGCTTGTTCAGACTGGCTCAAGATCTCCACATTCCTGAGAGCCTCCTGGTTTAGGAAGTCCCACTGCTGTTGCGTGTCCTTAATAGCCCGACGCGTCTCTGAGCGAGAAGCCGCCTTGTTAACGAAATAAGCCCCCAAGGATACAATGAGGATGGCAGCCCCGAAAACCGCAGCAATGCCAGCGACGGCGACCCAGCCGGTGTCGAGGCTCGCAAACGGACCAACCCCAAAATAATGCAGGCCGAGCACGGCCGTACCGGCAATGACCCAGGTCCAACCCTGCCTGGGATTTAGGCCCAGAACAGACTGCAGGAGACTCACAAGCTGATCCATTGCACCCCCGCCGTGTCACTTGGACTCATTGGATATTGGCCAGAAACTGGACAGAGAAACGAGATTTGGAGCTAAGTGCTTGAAAAGACTGGTACGCCCAAGGGGAATCGAACCCCTGTTACCGCCGTGAAAGAGGCCGATTAGCTCGTTTCTCCGAGCTAGCGCTGGCTAAGTCAAGCCTTTGATTGTTCGAAATTTTTCCCATTTTGATGAGCGCAGGGGCTAGCGCTGGCGCGCCCCGGATATTACCCTACTTTTTACCTCGTCGTGGTGCGCGGTAACTGGAGGTGAAACGTGGCAAGGACGGTCAGGGACTCGAAATTGGAGACGCGGGCGGCCCGGTCCAGGCTTCCGAAGAGTAAGGACCCCTACTGGCGAACGGTTGTTCCCGGCGAACTTCATCTGGGCTACCGAAAAAGGCGCGCCGATGCGCCAGGAAAGTGGGTCATGCGTCGCTACTTGGGCGCGATGGGCGTGGGCAAGAGTCCCTACCATAAGGAAACGCTTGGATTTGCCGACGACTACCAGGACGCAGACGGATTGACAGTGCTGTCCTACGCCGACGCGCAGCGAGTTGCTCACGAGCGAGCGAAGCTCGCTTCGCCAATTACGTCGGGCGCGTTCCCCCAGCATCCGACAGTGCGCGACGTCGTCGCGGACTATATCACCTTTCTAAAGGCGGAGCGGCGAAGCGGGCGTGACGCCGAGAGGCGCGCGAACAATTTCATCCTTCCCGAGCTGGGCGGCCTGAAAGTCGGCGAGCTGACCACCGACCGATTGGTCCAGTGGCGCGACGCGATGGCCATCAAACCAGCCCGCCTGAGAACGGGAAAGGACAGGGCCACCGGCGAGAGGAAAGAGCAGCGCTACCGGCCTGCACCGACCACCCCCGGCGAGGGTCGAGCGCGGCGCGCGACGGTCAATCGGACGCTGACTGTGCTCAAGGCAGCGCTGAACCGCGCGTTCGAGCATGGCCGGGTCAACGACGACCTCGCGTGGCGCCGACTGAAGCCATTTGACAAGGTTGATGTAGCCCGCCCCGGGCACCTTTCAGTCGCAGAGGCTCAGCGGCTCATCAAAGCCGCCGACGCCGACAGCGGCTTCCGTCACATAGCCCACGGCGCGCTCTTGACCGGTTGCCGCTATGGGGAGCTGTGCCGACTGCTGGTCGGCGACTTTGAACGCGGCCGCATCGTGGTGCGCGAATCGAAGAGTGGGAAGCCGCGCGACGTTCGACTGACCGACGAGGGGGTGGCCTTCTTCAAGTCACTCACGGCGGGCCGCCCGACGGATGGCCTGATGTTTGCGCACGCTGACGGCTCGGCGTGGGCCAAATCCCATCAGGCGAGGCCCATGCGCGACGCCTGCGCCGCCGCGAAGATCATTCCGGCCGTGGGCTTCCACCAGCTGCGCCACACGTGGGCCTCACTGGCTGTGATGAACGGGATGCCGCTTATGATCGTGGCAGAGAACCTAGGCCACGCCGACACGCGCATGGTCGAGAAGCACTATGGCCATTTAACCGAGGACTATCGGGACCAAGCGATCCGCGTAAGTGGACCGCGCTTCGGGGTGACGATGGTGGGGAACGTCGTGCCAATGGAGATGCGACGGTGAGTCACGTCCGGCGTGCTCACCCCGAAGGTCCGGCGTCGGAGCAAGAGAGCCTTTCGTCCATTGTTGATCGTATCTCGAAACTCAAGAGCGGGATCACGAAGGGCGAGCGCGACGCATACGCGGCCCTAGTTGCGAGTGGCAGGCCACTCACGGATAGAGATCGTGAGGCGATTGCGCTGATAGAAAATCCGCCGTCTGGTCGCCCACGAATGACCGATTGGCAGCGGGCCAACAAAGCCCTGCGACGGGTGCTGTTTCGGTGCTTATTGCAGGAAGAGATTGCTCGAATGAAGGCTATTGGCGAGCGTCCGCGAGGCGGTCTTAGGACAGCAGCAATCCAGCGGTTGTCGGATCGTCATAGTGTTTCTGTCGATCAGATCCAGAACAGCCTCAAGGGCAAATAGATACCCTTTTTTACCCTTATTTGCGGTGGCCCGCTTAGGCTATACCTGGCTAAGTAGCTGGAGTTAAGCCAATGAAACATATGGATAAATCGGGGCACAACATAGACACGGCGATCTCGATTCCCGAGTTCTGTCGCCGCTTCGGGATCAGCACACCAACTTACTACTCTATACGCGCAAAAGGCCGGGGCCCACGCGAGGTTCGCATAGCTGGCTCGGTCGTGCGCATAACGCCGGAGGCCATCTGCGACTGGCTCGCCGACGCCCAGGACGAAGAAAAGACGGCGGATCAGCGTGCCAGAATGAAGGCGCGCTCGAAGTATGCACTCTCGGGCGGCCGGTAGAACCATGAACAGGAGGGAAAGGGAGCGCACGCGTGTCGGCCGCCGTGTCGACGGTACATTGTTCGAGCGAGTGGCGGCTGCGGTGCGGGTTCAAGGCGGCGTTCGCGAGACGGTGTCGCTCAACAGCTTCGACGACCAAAGCCCGAGGTTCCGGGTGTACCGCCTGGACGATGCCGGGGTCGTGGTTCCGAAGGAGTGCGCCGCGCTCGCGCGTGGCATAGCAATCGAGGCTGGACTGCTGCGGCGAGCCCAGCTTGAGGCAGCAGCCGACCGCACGTGCAAGCGCGCCATCTTACGCGCGAATCCGGCAGCGCCAGCGGTTCAATTCAACCGGTACGAGGTCGCCCTGCTCTGGGCGATCGAAGAGGACGATTACGCCGTGCTGCAAGCCACCGGACACGACCCCGTGGCCGTGCTGGACATGGATAGCCTGCCTATTCCGGGAGATAGGCACGATGCCTTCTGATCCGATTTCGACACGATCGAAGCCGGATCAGGCACAGCGCCTTCTAGATTTGTTCGCCGGCGCGCAGGATTACCACGGCACATACAACCATCTTGAGGTTGTGTCACCGAAGGCCGGCGTAAAGGTCGAGATAAAAAGCTCAGCTCGCACGGTCAAAACTGGACCGACGGTAGAGCTGTGGCGGAGGCACCTCGCCGGCGTCTATCCGCTGGGGGTGTCGCCGCATCGGTCGGATGACATGTGCATCTGGGGCGCGATCGACGTCGACGACTACATTGCCCCTTCATTGCTCTCTGACCTAAACGCGATCATCGAGCGAGACAAACTTCCTGTTACAATCTGCCGATCGAAGTCTGGAGGAGCACACCTGCTGTTGTTCGCGACCGATCCGGTTCCGGCGTCGCAGATGCAGGACTTCCTAAGGGCTACCGCTGCCTGCCTCGGCTTGCCCCCGAAGACAGAGGTATTTCCGAAGCAGCGAAGCCTAAGCCAACTGCCCCCTGACGACGACGGTCATAAGTGGCCGAGCTGGCTAAACATGCCTTATTTCGGAGGCGACCAAACGGACCGCTTCGCCGTGAAGAGGGGCGGCCTGGCGATGACCGCCGAGGAGTTTCTGTACACGGCTGAGAGCCGAAAGGTCGCGCCTGGCCAGATAGCGGCTCCGCTGCCGACGCGGCAGAGCAAGCCGTCTGAAACCGCTCCAACGGTTTCCGAGTTCGATGAGTGGTTTGCTGCGAAGTTGCTCAAGCTGGCCGATGCTCCGCGGAAAGACGCTGACAACAGTCTATTTCGGCTAGCTATTGACCTAGGCCGATGGGCGAATGCCGTCAATGTGGACCTTGACGCCGGCGAGCTGAAAGCGCGTGCGGCGTGGCATCAACGAGGAAAGAGCGACGCCGACTTCGACCAGTGCTGGCGATACAACCTGAACAAGGGCATGCGACTGGGCAATCCGCCGCGTCTCGTCAACGGGCGGGTGCTGCCGGTGGTTACGAATCTGTCAGAATTCACCATCGTGCCAGTCGAGTGGCTATGGCCGGGACGAATCGCCGTCGGCAAGCTATCGATCGTTGCTGGCCACCCCGGCTTAGGAAAGTCGCAGCTGACGATGTACATTGCGGCGAAAGTCACGACCGGAGGCGCATGGCCGTTCGACGAGGGAGTCGCGAAGCTAGGAAGGGTTCTAGTCTTGTCGGCGGAGGACGATCCCGCCGACACCATCCTGCCACGAATGCTTGCCGCAGGTGGTGACCCGGCTTCGGTCACGGTGCTGGAGGCAGTGAGGGCCAAAGAAGGCGACCGGACCTTCGATCTAAGTACGGACATCGACGCTCTAGACCGCGAACTCGACGATGGTGACTATGTGCTTGTAATCGTCGATCCAATATCAGCCTATCTCGGCAACACGGGCAGGATGGACTCGAACAGTAACACGCACGTTCGCGGGGTCCTTGAGCCGCTTAAAAGACTGGCCGAAGCGCACCGGGTCGCAATCGTATGCGTGACTCATCTAATCAAGGCCGGCGGTCGCGAGGCCATCGGAAGCGTGAACGGCAGTGTAGCCTTCGTTGCGGCGGCGCGGACAGTGCTGATCGTTTCGAAGGAGATCGAGGAGGTCGAAGACGAGGACGGCAGGAAGGAGAAGTTCGAAACCGGTCGGCGGTTGGTTGCGGTGGCAAAGAACAACATCGGTCCCGATAGTGCCGACCAGACGATGGTTTACGAGGTTGCGACGCGCGAGATCTGCCAAGGGATCGTTGCCCCGTACGTCCACTGGGCCGAAAAGAAGCAGATGACCGCCGATGAGGCGATCGGTTATCGCAACGACACGAAGCCGGGGCCAAAGACGGCCAAGAAGGACAGGGCGGCTGCTCTACTGCGACGCATGCTGCGGGACGGACCGGTAGCGATGACCGAGCTGGTCCGGTTCGCCGAGGCCGAGGGGATTGGCCGAGACACATTGGACAATGCCAAGAATCAGATAGGCGTGAAGAGCAACAAGACGCCGGGGAAGAACGGCGCTTGGCTCTGGTATCTGCCGGGGAGGCAGGAGGAGCTACCGATCTAGCCGGTAAGGCGGTAGGGTAGGCCCCACACAATAATCCTACCCCCTTTACCGGGTTACCTTTTTTCAAACCGAAACAAGGTAAGGCGGTAAGGCGCTACCGGCCCTAGGGTCCTTAACCGCTTCCGGCCGCTTCCGGCGAAATGGGTCGTCGGATATGCTCCAAGTCGAAGTTACCTCTTTAATGTCTCTTGGAGCTGTGCTCACCCTCATAATATAGATAGTGCGTAGCTAAAGATTGGGGGTTCGGAATGTATGTCTATCGCCTATCGTATTTGCTCGTCATGAGCGTCATCTCAGTTATGTCCTTTGGATATCCCGCTCGTGCGGACTGGCAGTTCACGCGGTGGGGCATGACTGAGCAGGAAGTGAGGGTTGCCACCGGCGGCACCGCTGCAAAGCCAAAAATCGTCGACGAGATCACTCGCAAAGGCGTCCATCATCTTCTGAGCAGTCCCTACGCGACCGAGGAGTTCAACTTCGAAGCTAGGTATATGTTCGACTCCAAAGGGTTGAGTGGGGTTAGGCTGGATGTGCAGAACGCATCAGAAGGAAAGTGCATGAGACTTAGGTACGTGTTGAAGGAAGCCTACGGAGCATCTGTCGACGATCGGGACGGCGAGGTTCTTCACACGACGGACTGGCGTGACACAGCGAACCAAAATTCCATCTACTATAGATACTTCAAGCTCACTCCCACCTGCAGCATCGACTACGAAAAACTCCCAAAGGCCGGGGAATCGGGCGGTCTGTGACACGCAGCGGCTCAAATCTTTGCTAACGCCCCACTCCCGTTATTCTCCTCCGTCGCAGCGTCGATTGGGCCGGCGCGCCCTCCGCCGCTCGGGCCGCAGGGACACCCTACACGATGGCGGTGGCAGCGACGGTGGCGCTAGTTCGGGCGCGCATAAGCGCCGCCTGGAGGGGCAGCGGCAGTCGGCGCCTAGTCTGCCGCGCCGAAGGACACAGTCATTCTCTCATAGCTATTCCGTAGAACTCCGGACCACCGCCTTGATGTGGCCGACCACTAGCTCTTTGAGCTGGTTGAAGATCAAATGTGCAACCTCGGTCGGCTCGGAGTTCCAACTTCTTTCAAACCATCTACGCTTCAGCTCAACTCCGACCGAATCATAAGCGTTCCAGTCGTTCAGAGAATGAATCCGAGGACCCTCGAAAATATAGCAATTATTAAGACTAGGTGCGCATGTAACGAGAAGTGTTATCTTCTTTATACTTCGAAAGAGCGGCGTCATGACTATTTGCATCTGTACTGAATCGAGCGAGCAGTTGAGATTTAGGGAAAATTTCTCGTCATACTCAGTTCCCGGTATTCGGCCAACAAACGCTGACGCCATAATGGCAGAAAAATAATCTTTCTTGATCGGCGTTCTTATTATCTCCGCTGATACAAAATTGTCCGGTCGATTTTCCTTGTTCAAACATCTGACGATGAATTCGTCATCTCTGTCGTCCGTATAATTCTTAAACTCAGAGAACTCAACGGTATAACAATCCCCAAAAGAGCTCCCGTTTGTAAATAAGCCTCTTAGTGTGGAAAAAAGTTTAGCAATGTAAGCCTCCATCTTCTGGCGGTCGGCATAGTCAGATTCGATAGCCTTTAATTTTGCAAGCAAGGATTCGTCACCACTTGAAATTTCTGACGAGGTATCATCCTTAGTTGGATTCAACGCAGGCGGCGCAAGAGTGGTTCTAACCAGCGCCAGCTTTGAGGCATCATCAACAAAGGTTTCCCGGCCGGTCCACTGACTGATAAAGTGTGGCGTTTGATCATTATTGTTGATGAATAAGTCTCTTAACGATCCAATTATGTCCATGTAGTATATAGGGCCGTCGTTTTTCTTAAGTAGAACGTTCATGAATTGCTGAGTAAAAAGGCTAAGAGGATCACCGGTTAAGCTATTCTGATTGTCCAGGCAAGATGCTATTTGGATCAGCTTTTTGAACGCTGCTTTATCGTCTCTCCAGAATGCATCCGACTTGATAAGCAGCGTACCGGAGTTGCAGGCGTCAATCAATTTGACCACCAACCCCGGATCAGTGGCGCGCAAGAGTGAGTGTAAATCTGTATTAGATAACCCTGTCTCATTAGGACGATCTATATCGAAATCTCTTGCGCAATAGAAGAAGTCGGTTGTGTGATGGTACCCGTGTCCCGTAAAATAGAAGAATACTTCACCATTGCTCACAGGGGTGGAAAGTGCGTCGCGAAGTGCCTCTTTCATTTCGGCAGCGCTGACGTCAAGCAACTCTAGAACTCGGTCAAACTTTTGCGTTGCTACGATAGCTGACTTAATTGCAGCAACATCATGTTTGCAGCACGGGAGGTGCTTCTGTTTCTCGTACTGTGCATTGCCAATTAGGATTGCAATATTTGCCACAACCGGCCCTTGATTAATCTAACGACCAGAGTGCCCGTTTGGAGCCAACCTGGATTCGGGAACCGAATCCTAACGCGATTTTTGGACCGCCAGTCAATCCATCTAATCAGCCGCGTCCCATTTAACATTTAACAGGTTTCTCTGTCTGCCGCGCGGCTCGGGTGCGATGTGGTGGCTGTGCAAAAAGGGCTCGCACGAACCCCGCCGCCCCGGACGAACTTGAATTCTGATAACCGCATTCTCGCCCGAGATTACATTTTGCAGCTTACCTGTTGAATGTCGCCGACCGCCAGCGGACCCTGCCATTGGCAATCAGCCTTGCCTTTTCGCGTTACCAAAACGATCGTCTCGCCCTCGTCCACGACGTATTCGCTTTGTTCGGTGGAGGGGGCAACCTCGCCATTTATCCGAACGACATAGTTCAACGGTGGCACTGGTTTCACAATGATCTTCACTCGGGGTCTATGGCTTATAATTCGCGAAACTGCAGCCGGGGAGAATGCTGCTTCTGCCCATTTCAGCTCTGCGCCCTCTACGGGGAGCCGGAGCTCCCCGTTGGTCCAAAATCCGGTTTTTCCCCCTGGGGTGGCAGTGATGTACCCTGTGTCCACCATCATGTCGTAAAGCTGCTTTACCTTGTCCGGGTTTATTCCTGCTTCCATCCCGCTTTCTGGTAACTGTTGCGCGATCAAAAGCAGAAGAGTCTTTCTTGAAGCAGTTGTGACGACGATCCCGGTTTCCGCTGACCAAGTTGTTAGGGCGACGTCCGGCGAGAAACTGTATTTTTGATC
This sequence comes from Mesorhizobium sp. M3A.F.Ca.ET.080.04.2.1, assembly GCF_003952525.1. Taxonomy (NCBI): domain Bacteria; kingdom Pseudomonadati; phylum Pseudomonadota; class Alphaproteobacteria; order Hyphomicrobiales; family Phyllobacteriaceae; genus Mesorhizobium; species Mesorhizobium sp. M3A.F.Ca.ET.080.04.2.1. The sequence goes on from NZ_CP034451.1 coordinate 5,865,942, forward strand.
CTCGGAGGCTGCGGTCAACGGGAATCCGAGTGCCAGCAAACCAATTGAAATAAGTTTCGCAAAACCTCTCTGCATCATGTTTCCACCGTAGGATTGCCCATTCGCTCAAGGGCCTTTGCCAGGACTAGCAGGGCCAAGAAAAATATACCGACACCCATTGCCCAGAAATGAGCAACATAGGGGTTCTGTAGTGCCGCGGAATCTAGTTGACCCGCACAGCCGTCAAACCAGAGATTGGCGACAGCAAATTTCCACCATATGGCATAGAATATTGCCTCGGACATCGCCAGAATGGCGAGGCCAATCAATATGAAGACTAGAGTGGTAATCCTGACCGCCGCTTGTATTCCAAGGAGTATTGCCGCACACAGGCCGATTATCGCGGTGCACAGTGTTAGATCAAGGTCGATCACTTGATTTAGTATGTCGAAAGTCTGTTTTGTCTGCTCGCTAGAACTCGGCGCACAAATGCCACCTATCGGCGTGTGCCAAAAGCGGAAGATCGGAATCAACGAGAGTCCCATTGCGATCAATAAGACGATCAACGGCCAAATTCTGCCCCGTGCCACAACCACCACCCCGACGCCGTGTTTGATTTAGAGATACCGCCCCGACATCATTTCGGCAATGAGGTTGAAACAGTGGAGTAAACAGCAGAAGGGCGCCCTTGGGTCGCTAAGTAAAGGCCGCGAGTTTTCTGGGCCCATGCTCGCCGCTCGGCGCTACCCATCGATTAGATATTTTGGCGCGGGCGTCCGCCCCTACCGGGCGGAAACGGATAGCCCACGCTAGTCTCCAAAAGCTAAGATAATCAATTACTTAGATCGGATCGGCACGCTATACTTACCTTCGTCAGTTAATATGGAGGTAAATATGGCACGTACTTACCCCTCCGCTCGCCCCGATGTGGCATGGGGCAAACGCGGTAGGTCGCGGGGCGCTAGGCCCAGAGCGGCCGAAGGGCAGGGGATGTTGGTTTCAGGCGTTGGCGCCAACGATCTCATCCGGGTGCTGCATCCTCGCGCGGTCCGTTTGTATCACGACCGAATGACCGTCGGGGCTTTCGCCGAAGAGGTGGGAGATATTCGAGCTGCACTAAGGCAACTCCTTCGCAGTTACAGGGCTGGATGGATCGCGTTCCAAGCAGGAAGAGGAGCGCCGAAGTGACGAGCGCCGCCCCTTCGGGCGTGCGACCGGTCTATCCGGCGACCCATCGCTCGCGCGTCACGAACGGGAAGGACCTTCTGCCCGGCGTCGATGGTCGTACGTTCTGGGTTCGCCGCATGCGCGACGTGATGGCTCTCCATGTCTCCGACCTTGGAGGCGTCGAAGCCTGCAGCGAGGCTGAGAAGAGCATTATCAGGCGTGCCGCCGCTATAACGGTCGAGATGGAGCGGCTAGAGCGCTTCTTCGCGCTCGCCGGGGAGGCGGGGCCAGGCCTTGATAGCCTCAGCTTGTACTCGCGCCTGGCAAATACCCTCCGCCGCCTGCTCGACATGAACGACCTTCAGCGAAGGTCGCGCGACATCACGCCAACGATCGATGAATACATACGCGCCGTCGCTCAGGAGGAGGCATGAATATCCTGCAGGCGTGCGCCGATTCCAATTTGTTCGGCCCGTGGTTCCGCCGCCAGGCAAGTTGGAATGTGTGGTTTGTCTACCTAGCGGTGTTGTTCGGCTTGCCGTTGGACGACGAACAGTTGGCCCTGTTTCGGCATCACACCGGGCGGCTGAATCCGCCATCTGATCCAGTGACTGAATCTTGGCTCGTCGTTGGGCGACGCGGCGGGAAGAGCTTCGTAATGGCGCTGATTGCCGTATACCTTGCCTGCTTTCGCCAGTATCGCCATCACCTTCAGCCCGGTGAGCGTGCCACGATCCTTGTCATAGCTGCGGACCGGAAACAGGCCCGCATGATCATGCGCTATGTCCGGGGTCTTCTGACGAACATCCCAATCCTATCGAGGATGGTGAAAAACGAGACGGCCGAGGCATTCGATCTCAACAACTCCGTGACGATCGAGGTTGGGACCGCTTCTCATCGTTCGACGCGAGGCTACACGCTGGCCGCCGTGCTGTGCGACGAGCTTGCGTTTTGGCGCACCGACGATAGCGCCGAGCCCGACTATGCCATCTTGGACGCTATCCGACCTGGCTTGGTGACTATACCCGGCGCCATGCTCTTGTGTGCGTCGAGCCCCTACGCGCGACGCGGTGCGCTGTGGGATGCATTCCGCCGGTACTGGGGACAGGAGGCCGGTCCACTTGTCTGGCGAGCCACCACGCTAGAAATGAACCCGTCAGTGCCGCCGTCCGTCATCGACGAGGCGATGAGTCGGGACGCTGTGTCCGCTCGCGCGGAATACTTGGCCGAGTTCCGCACTGATATGGAGATGCTACTCACTCGCGAGTCGGTCGCGGAATGCGTCTCCCCCGGCATACTGGAGCGTCCGCCGATGGGGCATGCACGATACGCAGCCTTCGTCGATCCATCGGGGGGTAGCGCGGACAGCATGACGCTGGCAATCGCGCACGCGCACGGAGACGATGCTATTCTGGATGCCGTCCGCGAGGTAAGGCCCCCGTTCTCGCCCGAGGCTGTCGTCGCCACCTTCGCGGCGGTAATCCGCTCCTATGGTATTCGTTCCGTCACCGGTGACCGCTACGGAGGCGAGTTTCCGCGCGAACTATTTCGGCGCCACGGCGTCGAGTACCGCCTGTCCGAGCAGAACCGTTCCGATCTTTACCTGGCTCTCGTTCCGGCGATCAACTCACAGCGCGTGGAGCTTCTCGACGTCCCCCGTTTGGAGAGCCAACTGGTCAGTCTGGAAAGGCGAACCAGCAGGAGCGGACGTGACATCGTCGATCATCCCTCGGGCGGCCATGACGATCTAGCAAACGCCGTCGCGGGGGCCTTAGCGCTCGCACCTTCGGCTGCAAAGGCCGTTGTGATGGTCGGAGCGATCGGCGGCTATGGCAACTGTGGCCCCATCTCGTGGAGCGAAGTCTGATGGGACTATCCGCGCCAAGCCGCTACCTCCGACGGTGGGTCGTCGGAGAGCGCAGCAATGCGGTTCTGCTGAACTTTATTTCTAGGAGAGGAATCCGGAATGCCGAAGCAGATTACAGAACTCGATATCGCAGCGCGCATTGCGCCGGCTGCAATCCGGTGGCCAAGCACGGCAATTCACTGGGAAAAGCTTAAGAAGGCGGTAGATGCGATCCGCATGCTCGTCGCTGCCGTGGATGCCAATTGCAAGGTGGTGGAACAGGATCCTGACCTCAGCCTTGAAGGAATTGCGCGCAAGCGGGTTGATATCGCCCGTCGAGCTTTAGGGGAATTGGTCGACTTTGCACCCCAAAGATCGGCCGAATCGGCCGTTGCCAGCGCCCTCTCATTGTTCGAGGCCGGGATGATCGACCTCCCAAAGCCGCCCGCCGGTCTAGCCGAAGTTGCGCTTGCGCAGGAGCTTCGCGCTCACGTGAGAGCACAGCAGAATCCCGCCGGCTTTGTATTGAACCACCTTGACGATGCTCGGCTAGTCGGGGCCGTGCTCCATGCCCCCGGCTTTCTCTCCGGGCTTGCGGACGAGGGGCTCAATGTGATCAGAGACCGTTCTCGCTCTGCACTCCATCCTGAGCAGGTACAGCTACGCAAAGACGCTGAAGACGCTTTGGAGGAGTTGCATCGGGCCGCCGCCGCGGCGAGAAGAATGATAGTCGCAAGAACGGACACGAGGCTGGACGGGGACGGGCAAGTCCGCGATAATCGCGAGCCCGGCGCCGATGAAATAGCTTAGGGTGTTACGCCAGTCAGAAATCATTATTGCCCGGCACAGTTAGCAGGTAGCGCGGTACCATTCATCCAACCTTGGTGCCGAAGGCCAGACATTCGCTAATCTGTTGCCTCTGGTTAAAATCTAGAAAGCTTCTCCGGAGTAATCGAATTTTCGCAACGATGGTTTCGGGCCAAAGCCTTCCAGAGTTTCGGCCGGCATCGTCGTGGAAGTAGTTCGAAATGACAGTTCGTGTAAAGATGGTTCTGCGGAATGGCGAGTAAATCACTAGTGAGCATCCCCCGCATCTCGCTCGATCCAAAGATCCGCTTCCTCGTTAGCATCCCAGACGGACAGCCAGAAAACGCAACACCGTTTCAGGGATTTGCCTACAGCCTCTGCGAAAAAAGCCGGCTGCTTGAATTCTTCCAGCAAATGCCCACCGATATCTTTGAGCTAACCCCCACAGTGTTTCCTTTTCGAATCGCGCGCCGCATTGCCGGCCAAGCGCCGATCAATTGGTACGGGCAGTCACCTCGCGCGCTGACGTCCCAACCCCACCCGCTCGAGGCCGCTTTTACAATCATTTTGCTCGATCGGAGCGAAAAGGTAATTGACTATGAGGAATGGTTGGCCAAGTGCCCGGGGCCCGTTACGCTGGTGGCTGAAAGCGGGGGGCAGATCGCCTATTCCGATTTGTCTCTTCAGGCTGTGCGGGCGCGATTTCTTGAAGTATGTGGGCTACTGAACGTCCTGGGTACTATCGAGAATGTCGCGGTGGCGGAGGCGGCCATTGCTTCTTGGGTAGAGCCAGCCGAACGCCGCCTTCCTTATGAAATAGGTGGACACGGCACCATCTTGCCAAACGTCGCGGTTCTTCGAGCCTGTGGCTATGTGGGCATAGGGGAGAAGCCCTTTTCGCGGCATCATCAGGGTGAGAAAGCGCATATCGAACAGATTGTACTAACTACAAACTCAGTTTTCGATGAACGCGAGGCGAACCCGCCAAGTCGCTTGAATCAGGTCTACCCGCGCTCGCCCGACCTAAATCTATATCTTCCCGCAACTTACGATCTCAAAGCACTGTCGTTGAGACGCGACTTGGATCGTGGGGTAAGGCGAGACATGCAAGCTGTTCTGCGCATCTTGGACAAGCAAGTCGGCTACAGCTTCGAAGCGTCGTCGGAAGCCGAAAAGAAGGCGATACTCGGCCTCACCGACGAGGTGCTTATTCAACGCAAAAGGCCAACTCCAAATCCCATCATGAGAATGAGACAGCTCGAAGTGTGGCTCGGAACTGAAGCCGTCGCTTGTCTCGCTACCTCAGAAATTGGCGGAGTAGTAAGGCTGCCCAACAGAATGAATCGCACGCGAGGTCTTGTTCGCCAATTCGCCCAGCACTACCGCGCCGATCGGCCACAGATGCTGAAGCGAAGTGAGTTGTTTCGAAGCGTGCAACGTGCCATCGCGGAGTGTTTTCCCGATGACTTGCAGGCGCTGCTGGCGCGGTCTCGGGACGGCATCCGAGTTATCTCCGATGCTCATGTCGAATGGCTAGACGTTAGGGGCATCCCATTAGGCCTTCGGCACAACGTATCTCGGATACCGGTCACACCCGGGAATTTGTTTATCGATACGCTCTCAACGCCAGTGCCGATCCACGCGACACCTGAGCAGTTCCGGGACATTCTCGTCGTGAGCGGTCTGCCAGAGGCAGACATCATTGCTCGGCAATTCAAAATAGCCTTCGAAATATTCGGCAAACAATGGCGCGACAGGCTGCGTATCAAGTTTGTGCGGGTGGCGTCTCGGCGAGCTTTAGTTGAGGCGATCAATGCATTCGAAGGTATGCTAATGGTCTTCGACGGCCATGGTTCCCATAGGCCGGACGAGCCCGGTGTTTTGTGGCTCGGTGAAGAGGCAGTCGACGTCTGGGGATTGGGAGGAGAAATCCGCCGCCCGCCGCCTATTGTCATCCTGAGCGCCTGTGACACACATGCGGCTGATCGCAATCACGCGACGGTGGCAAATGGCTTCCTTGCTCTGGGCTGCCGCTCAGTGTTGGGATCAGTGTTCCCCTTGCATGCGTTCCACGCGGCGGTTTTCACCTCTCGGCTTCTCTACCGAGTGTCCGACTATATTCCAGCAGCTGTCGACCGATTCCAACGCTCATTGACGTGGCTTGAAGTGGTTTCGGGTATGCTGCGCCGCCAACTCACGACGGATATCATTCGCCATTTGGAAGCGCAGCGCCTGATCGTCGAAGCGGACGCCAGAAACATGTTCCAGCAGATGCATTGGCTTGCCGATTCCGACCTCGACGACCCCTTCTTGCATATACGTCGGGCTCTTCTCGACTACGGCATTTCCGAGAGCGAACTGGATCGAGAAATTCACACGGCGATCGCTACGTCGAGCACCATAAGCTATCTCCACCTTGGCCGCCCGGAAACAATTTTGATTAATTCAGCTGAGAACCTCAAGAAATGGACGGAAAGTGTCGCGGCTCTGGACCAAGAGAATGTGAGCTAGACTGTCGCTCCCCCGACTCCGTTTTGAGCGGCGCTGGGGTTAGGCGCGGTGAGTTCATTTTACAACGCGTATGTTTTGTGAACCATCTTGCCTCGGCGGCGAATTGTCAGAAGTTAGGCCAAAGATTAGGTTCTCAAGTTCCGACTCGGGAAGATGTAGTTCCTTTGCAATCTTCGAACGGGTTGAACCGCGTCGCCAGAGGTCTTGCAGAACCATCTGCCAGATGGATGATCTCTCAGAAGGGATGCCATTTGGTTCGGAGTTTCGATAGCGTTGGTTGAGTTGAATACAGAAGGTTCTGTTCTGCCACTCGGTGATAATTCCCATTTTATGCAGGCGATAACAGAGTGCAGCCGCCGAAACACCCCATCGCCTCTTTGCCGAGATGATTTGAGATAGGCTGCCAATATATGGTATCTGAGACCTAACATCAGCGCTCGGCATAAGAAAAGAACTTGCAAACTCATTGGCTTCCATCTCGGCAGAACGTTGATTTGGACCTCCGTGCTTATGCAAAATTAGATGGCCAAGCTCATGTGCGGCGTCAAATCTGCTTCTTTCTGCAGTCTTAAAGGTATTAAGAAATATAAACGGTTCGCTATTTCTCCAGACCGAAAAAGCATCGACGTTCTTTGTGCTTTCAGCAAGCGAGAACACACGGATGCCTTTTGTTTCGATGAACTTTATCATGTGGCCAATTGGCTTTTCACCGATAGCCCAATATTGTCGCAGCGTGCGCGCGGCAGCGGTCGGGTTCCGTTCATGGCTTAGGTCGAGCAAATCGGGCTCGGGGAGTTGATACTCGGAGTTGAGCCAGTCCGCGACTTCGAATGCCAGCGCTCCGGCTGCGAGCGCCGCGTCTCGTTCCCTGGCCGTCATAGTTGTGAGGCTTCGGAAGCTGGCGGCGTCGACATTAATCTCGTCGGCAGTATCCTTTTCGAAAAATTCCGCTGGGAATGCCAAGGCCTTTACCAGTTTCGAGATCGTATCTTCGTCGGGCACCTGCTTGCCGTTGACAACGCGAGATAGAGTTACGGGAGCGATGCCCGATCGCTCTGCGAGAATCTTTGCGGTAAACCGGCGGCGCTTTCGGGCCAGTTCAAGCCTTCCCAGATTGAACATTTGACTACCTTCGGGAAATCACAGGCTCGACATTGACCGGGCCGTCGTCGTCATGGCTGCGAGACTCAAAACCACCCCAATCTCCACCACGGATAATGAAGATCCGCTCTAGGAAACCGTAAAAGTTTCCATCCTTCACCGATGCCGGCAAGGACAGCTCTGCGCGAATGTCGTCACCATCGAAGGATGCGCAGAGATACCACACTGCGCTCTTAAGCCCCTTAACGAGTTCGGGATCGACTGCCTCCGGCAAATCGCCGGGACGGGGGAACAGCAAGCCTTGTGCATCTCCAATGATCTTCGCTGAGCCAGCTTTTTTGCCGGAAATGGCGCGGGGCGCGCGCTGGGCGCAGGCAAGGTCAACATTCTGATAGGCGATCTTCATGCCGGTCGCCGGATTTATGACGGATTCGACATTGCGGTCTCGGCTGATGACAAAGCCCTTTGACATGAACAGCCAACGCATATGCCGCGTACCAGCAATGTATGCCAGCTGGCCGGGCGCGTTGATGGGATCAACCTCAACCGAGCTAGAACGTTCGGCCAGCGTGTTGCGGATCACGTCGACTAGATCGTCGCGAGTAACACCGAAACCAGAAGCAAGCCGTGCGTCGATTTCCCATTCTTCCGAGTAGATACGAGAGGCAAGCATAGAGCGCGAATCCTCGATAATTTTTCCTGCCTCATATGTGGAGGAAAAAATTATCGCGGTCAACTGCGGTCTGGGCTTTCCCCAACGGCTTCTTCACCATCTCGGCGCGGCGCTGTGGTATCATGCCATGCTCACGCCGACGCCGGGGCGGCACGTCGGCCCGGGGAGCCGTTGATTTTCCGTACGTGGCTGGTTCTAATACGCTGACCGTATTCGGCCAAACCGCAGAGTAAACTGAAATGACATCCCAGCCCGTACAAGAAACCGTCATCAAGGCACACTGCTCGCAATGCGGTGGTGTTCGTAATTGCGATGTACGTGGGCACCATGTTCAGCGCGGCGGCGACGAAAACTATGACTGGATGACCGAATGGTATCTGTTGGAGTGCAGAGGCTGCGAGCACGTCTTTGCTCAGACCATAAGCTCCAATTCTGAGGACGTTGACTATTCTTACGGCCGTGGGGGCGAGACGATCACTGACTATCTGGAGGTAACTAAGACGTGGCCAGCTCAGACAAAAAGGAAGAGGCCAGACTGGATGTCTGGGGTCGGCATTCACATTGAGGGGACTGGCCCCCTGGGCGAATCGCTGCTTGAACTTTACGGGGCTCTAGACAGCGAACTGAACACACTAGCTGCCATAGGCATGCGGACCTCATTCGACATTGCATCGGAGCTGCTGGGGATCGATCCCAATCTTTCCTTTCAGGCAAAGTTGAAAGGGCTGGTCGACGCGGGTCACATTGGCTCAGTTGATCAGACTAGGCTGGGAGCGCTCGTCGACGCCGGCAGCGCTTCGGTACATCGGGGATGGAAGCCTGGCGCCGACGACCTGAACACAATGATGGATGTTCTGGAGCAGTTCATCCACGATGCGTTCGTCACGCCCGCGCTAAAGAAGCGGCTCGACGCCAAAGTTGCGATGATGAACGCATTCGTGCCCGTCAGGCCAACAAAACAAAGGACAGGAAGGACCAGGGCCCCTTCGCTCGATTCGAATCCGACGCCATCTATTGATTCCCATATTACCCCAGAATTAACTCAGGTCGCAGCCGCGGACCTGCCGGAGATAGCCAAGTAGCTGTATTTACTGAAAATTCTGGTACGCCCAAGGGGAATCGAACCCCTGTTACCGCCGTGAAAGGGCGGTGTCCTAACCGCTAGACGATGGGCGCGCTCAGACGAAGCGGCTTATAATTGCGTTGTTCGCAACCGGCAACCCATCTGCCGTCAGATGCGACAACTTTTTTCCAAACCGGTTGGAACGCCTTTGTTTCAGCGATGCGCACTGTTTTCGATGCAGGCAAACTGCGGGCAGTGGCACCGAAAGACTACCCGTCGTCGCCACCGCTGGCACGCCGGCGGCAGCGCCAGTTCCAGTCGCGCTCGGGGCCGACGTCGACATGGACGGATTCGGTGTGGCAGTAGGTGCCGACGCCGCCGCGGCCGGGCATGGTGCGGACGTAGCTTGCCAGTTCCCACTTGGAGACGCCGGGCACCTGGATGTCGGCGGCGGCGCAATACATGTGCAGCGAGTTCTTGGCGCCGTTGGCGCGGCGGTTGCGGGCCGGGTCGCGATAGCCGGAGGTGACGATCATCTTGCGGCCGAAATGGCCCTCGATCGTCTTCAGCACGCGCACCAGCGACGGCTTGAGGCAGGCGACGTCGACGCTCTCGTTCTGCTTGAGCAGGCCGTTGGGTGCAAGCCTGGCCATGCCGGCGGCAGAAGCAACCTGGTAAGCACCGCCTTCATCCTCGTTGAGGTCAACGTCGCTCTCGTCGTCGATGCCGGATTTGCGCTTGATCTCGAACAGCGCGGTCCGGCGAACGCCGGGCAAGGCGTCGGCGCCAGTGATGTGGCCGCTTTCATCGCCGAGCGAGGCGAGTTGCACCGGCTTTTCGGCCGGTGTCGCCGAAGCGAGGTTGATGATCGGCTTTGCCGGCGGCGGCGTGGTCTTGGCCTGAGCCGAGGGCTGGTCGCCGGCACGCGTGTTGACCAGGGGCGCGGGCGCCGCGGCCGCCGGCGTGGTGCTGAACAGCGAGGCAAAGAGGCCCTTCTTCGGCGCGGCGATCTGCGCCTGCGGGGCATCGCCCGCGGTCACATAGACGCCATTGCTCATTGCTTGCGTGGTTGCCTGCGCCTGCGAAGCAATCGCAGCGGCATCGCCGGCGGCAACCTGCTGGGCGACGGCCTTCGTCTCGTCGGCCGTCTGCGCCGATGGAACCAGCGGTTCCGGCGTGTTTCCGGCGACTGTGCTTGCGCCGGCGGGCACCGCGATCGGGAATGTGGCCTGGGGGTTGGTCACGGGCACATAGGCCACCTTTTCCGGCAAAGGCGTGTCGCCTTCGCTCATCACGGTCGATGTCGCTTCCGAGGAGGCGGACGTCACCTGCAGCGACGAATCGGTGGTGGTCGCCGTCTTGGCGCTGGAAGCTGCGCTCATCTCGCCGGCAGTTGTATTATAGCCCGGCGTGACGACCGACAGGGTGGGGTCGGTAGTCGAGGTGCAGGAGGCCAGAAGCACGGAGAAGAGTGCGGCCGCGATGCTGCGGCTTTCCCTTCGTGCGAGACGCCAACCTACTGATTTCAAAATAAAAATCCCCCTCGGTATCCGGTCCGCTCATCATCGCCGCGGCACCCCTGCACCTGCGGCAATGACGTCCTGTTCCCGAACCGGAAACGGGATCTGCATCGAATCTGCAAGCCTCGGATTTGTTCTGCGTCTGGAGGCGAATTGAGGCTGCGAAAACGATTAACGCCACCATTTCGCCCTGTTTTGGCAGGCCGTCAACTCACCAGACGTTACAATTCGTTACACACGCACCTTCACATAGGTGCCCGGCGCATCACCCAGGGTTTTCATCCGCTTGCCGGGTTTGCGGGCTGGCACCCGGGCGTCCTCCTGGGTTTCGATCCAGTGCTGCCAGTGCGTCCACCAGGAGCCCGGATGCTCCACCGCCGCGGCGAACCACTGGCCGAAGTCGCCCACCGGCTTGCCGCCGGTCCAGTACTGGTACTTCTTGGCCGCGGGCGGATTGACCACGCCGGCGATATGGCCCGAGCCAGCCATCACATACTCGACGTCACCGCCGAAATAGCGCGAGCCGAGGAACACCGATAGCGCCGGAGCGATATGATCCTCTTTCGTGGCCAGATTGTAGATGGGGATCTTGACGTCGGCGAGCGAGACGGTGCGGCCGGCAAGCTCCATGGTGCCGCGCGTGAGATTGTTCTCGAGATAGCAGTTGCGCAGGTAGAAGGAATGATTGGCAGCGGCCATACGGGTCGAATCGGCATTCCAGTAGAGCAGGTCGAAGGGCAGGGGGTCCTTGCCGCGCATGTAGTTGTTGATGACATAGGGCCAGATCAGGTCGCCCGAGCGCAGCATGTTGAAGGCGGTCGCCATCTTGGTGCCTTCGAGGTAGCCCTTTTCGCTCATCGACCGTTCGACCGCAGCGACCTGCTCCTCGTCGACGAACACCTTCAAATCGCCAGCGTGGGTGAAGTCGACCTGCGTGGTGAAGAAGGTGGCCGACTTGATGCGGTCGTCGCCCTCCTGCGCCAAAAGGGCAAGTGCTGCCGCCAGCAGAGTGCCGCCGACGCAGTAGCCGATGGCGTTGACGCCGGTCTCGCCGGTGGCTTTCTCGACGATGTCGAGGCCATATTGCAGCCCCTCGCGGATATAGGCTTCCCAGCCCTTGGCGCCGTGGCGCTCGTCGGGGTTGATCCAGGAGATGACGAAAACGGTGTGGCCCTGCTCGATTGCCCAACGGATGAAGGATTTCTGCGGGTTGAGGTCGAGGATGTAGTATTTGTTGATCCAGGGCGGGCAGATCAGCAGCGGCCGCTTCAGCACGGTCTCGGTCGCCGGGTCGTACTGGATGATCTCGGCGACATCGCTGCGGCCGACCACCTTGCCGGGTGTCATCGCCAGGTTCTTGCCGATTTCGAAGGACGAGTAATCCGCCTGCCGCAGCTTCAGGTCGCCCTTGCCGGCCGCAATGTCCTCGGCAAGCATCTTCATGCCGCGCACCAGGTTCTCACCGTTTGAGGCCACCGTCTCGCGGAACAATTCCGGATTGGTCAGAATGAAGTTCGACGGTGCGATCGCGTTGGACACCTGCTTGACATAGAAGCTGGCCTTGTGCCGGGTGTGCTCGTCGAGTCCCTCCGCATGGTCGACAAGGTCGGCCGCCCAGCGCGAGGTGACGAGATAGGCCTGTTTCAGGAAATCGAAGAAGGCGTTGCGGCCCCACTCCGGATCCTGGAAGCGCTTGTCGCCGCGCTCCGGCTTGACCGCATCCTCGGTAGGCTCCGCATTCGGACTGACCTTCTGGATGGCATTTGCCCAGACCGTCATGTAGCCGGCGAAGAGCCGCGTCTGCGCCTCCAGCGCGCGCTGCGGGTCGGCGAGCCAATATTCGCTCAGCCTGGAGAACGTCTTGACCATGTCGACCACGGGCTCGGCGACGTGGTCGCGCACCTCACCCTTTTCGCGCGGCTCGGCCCAGGCGGAAGCGGCCTTGCCTGCCTGCTCGACCATGCGCGCCATGTTCAATGCAAAGCGTTCGGGGTCTTTCACCAGATATTGCTCGACGGTCGAAGGTCCGTCATCTTCCGCTTTGCCCGAATCGGGTGCCTTGGCCATGGTTCGCGGGTTCCTCCCGGAGCGTTTTGCTGACATATTATCATGCGAGATCTGACCGGGTCCAACATGCTCTAGCCCGGCTGCCAGGAAAACAATATGACGATTAATAACGGCCGGTATCTTTTTCTCGCTAGCGGTTCGTTGTGCCGCATGGCCATGACGGCTGCGCTTTTGTGCGCGCTGATGCCGGCCGGCGGCTGCACCAGCGACAGCGGCAGCCGTCAGGCGGCGGTCGCCGGCGTGGAAGGACCGAAGGACACCGGCACCTATCCGAACCTCAACATCCCGCCACGGGCGGCTGCCAAGCAACTGACCAAGGAAGAAACCGCTGCGAACCTCGCGCAGCTGAAGGCCGACCAGCAGGCGCAGCTTTCCAAGGGGGGTCGGGCGAAGCCCGCGAACCAGACAGATCTGAACACGCTGGCCAAGACCCACGGCGACGACGCCCTGAAACAGATCGAAGGCAAATGCGATCCCGCCCTCGACCCTAACTGCAATTAGGTTTATATCGCGCGCCGAAAGCGCCTCTTTGATCGTCTGGAACTCCCATGGAAGAATTTCACAAGGTCCGCCGGCTTCCGCCTTACGTGTTCGAGCAGGTCAACCGGCTGAAGGCCAGCGCCCGCTCGCGCGGCGCCGACATCATCGACCTCGGCATGGGCAATCCGGACCTGCCGACGCCGAAGGCCATCGTCGACAAATTGTGCGAAGTGGTGCGCGATCCGCGCACGCATCGCTATTCTTCCTCACGCGGCATTCCGGGTCTGCGCCGCGCCCAGGCCAACTATTATCAGCGCCGCTTCGGCGTGAAGCTCAACCCAGACACGCAGGTGGTGGCGACGCTTGGCTCGAAGGAAGGCTTCGCCAACATGGCGCAGGCGATCACCGCGCCGGGCGACGTCGTGCTGTGCCCCAATCCAACCTATCCGATCCACGCCTTCGGCTTCATCATGTCGGGCGGCGTCATCCGCTCACTGCAAGTCGAGCCGGATGACGGCTTCATCCCGGCGCTCGAGCGCGGCATCCGCCATTCGATCCCCAAGCCGCTGGCGCTGATCCTCAACTATCCGTCGAACCCGACGGCGCTGGTCGCCTCGCTCGATTTCTACAAGGACGTGGTCGCCTTCGCCAAGAAGAACGACATCATCATCCTGTCCGACCTTGCCTATTCGGAGATTTATTTCGACGGCAACCCGCCGCCGTCGGTGCTGCAGGTGCCGGGCGCGATCGACGTCTGCGTCGAGTTCACCTCGATGTCGAAGACCTTCTCCATGCCGGGCTGGCGCATGGGCTTCGCGGTCGGCAACGAACGCCTGATCGCGGCATTGACGCGGGTCAAATCCTATCTCGATTACGGCGCCTTCACGCCGATCCAGGTGGCGGCGGCGCATGCGCTCAACGGCGACGGTGCCGATATTGCCGAGGTGCGCGAGGTCTATCACAAGCGCCGCGACGTGATGGTCGATTCCTTCGGCCGCGCCGGCTGGACCATTCCGGCGCCGGCGGCATCGATGTTCGCCTGGGCGCCGATCCCGGAGCAGTTTCGCCAGCTCGGCTCGCTCGAGTTCTCCAAGCTGCTCATCGAGCATGCGGATGTGGCGGTGGCGCCCGGCATCGGTTTTGGCGAGCACGGCGACGACTTCGTGCGCCTGGCGCTGGTGGAGAACGAGCACCGGATCCGCCAGGCGGCGCGTAACATCAAGCGCTTCCTGGCATCGACCGCCAAGCAGCCCAACAATGTGGTGCCGCTTGCCGCTCACCGGTGAGTTCGGCTGATATTCACGACCAGTTTATTTTTGAGGGACGTCGCCGGACATGGCTGAAGCGCTGCGTGTTGGAATCGCCGGTCTCGGCACGGTTGGCGCGTCGGTGGCGCGTGTGCTGCGCGACAAGGCGGCCGAGCTCACCCGTCAGTGCGGACGCGACATCGTCGTCGCCGCTGTGTCGGCCCGCGATCCGAAGCGCGACCGCGGCGTCGATCTCAGCACCGCGGAATGGTTCGACGATGCCGTCAAGATGGCGGAAAGGGCCGAGATCGACGTCTTCGTCGAGCTGATCGGCGGGGACGAGGGGGCGGCGCGATCCTCGGTCAAGGCGGCGCTCGATGCCGGCCGGCACGTCGTGACCGCCAACAAGGCGCTGCTCGCCAAGCACGGTGTGCAACTAGCCGAGACGGCCGAGAAGAAGGGCGTGCTGCTCAACTACGAAGCGGCGGTGGCCGGCGGCATCCCGGTGATCAAGACGATGCGCGAGGCGATGGCCGGCAATGCGGTGACGCGCGTCTTCGGCATCCTCAATGGCACCTGCAACTATATCCTGACCCGCATGGAGGCCGAAGGTATCTCCTTCGACGCCGTGCTGAAGGATGCGCAGCGGCTCGGCTATGCCGAGGCCGATCCGACCTTCGACATCGAGGGGCATGACACGGCGCACAAGCTGTCGATCCTGACCAGCCTTGCCTTCGGCACGAAGATCGCCGCCAATGACATCTATTTGGAAGGCATCTCCAACATCACCCAGGCCGACATCCGCGCGGCGGCCGATCTCGGCTACCGGATCAAGCTGCTTGGCGTCGCGCAGCGCACCGAGAGCGGGATCGAGCAACGCGTGCACCCGACCATGGTGCCGACGGCGTCGGTCATCGCGCAGGTGCATGGCGTCACCAACGCGGTGGCGATCGAGACCGACATTCTCGGTGAGCTGCTGCTTTCGGGTCCCGGCGCCGGCGGCAATGCCACCGCCTCGGCGGTGGTCGGCGACATTGCCGACATCGCCAAGAGCCGGCCGGGCTTCCAGCACGGGCCTGTCTTCGGCTGGCCGGCGAAGGAGCTGAAGCCATACAAGAAAGCCCAGATGCGCAGCCATGCCGGCGGCTATTTCATCCGCCTCACCGTGCATGACCGGATCGGCGTCTTCGCGGCGATCGCCAAACGCATGGCCGATAACGACATTTCGCTGGAATCGATCGTCCAGCAGGCCGCCGGGCCGGAAACCGAGGCGCAGAAGACGGTCATACTCGTCACCCACGAGACGACGGAAGCCGCCGTCCGCAAGGCCGTCGAGGGTGTCACCAAGGACGGCCATCTGACCGACAAGCCGCAGGTGATCCGCATCGAGCGAGCGGAATGATCTGCCTCTGATCCGGCAAGTCTTGCCGTTGTCACAGAGCTTTGACAGAAGAAGCGCGCCCCTGGCGGGAGGTGCGAGCAATTCCAGGAAAAGTGTTTAGCGGCTTTCCGTCCGGAATTGCTCGAAGCGAACAGTCAACGAGGAATACCCGTTCATGAACATGGCCCAGAACTTCGCAGCCGGACTCGACCGAATCCTCACCATGGAGGTGGTGCGCGTTACCGAGCGGGCCGCGGTCGCCGCAGCTCGGCTGCGCGGCCGTGGTGACGAAAAGGCGGCCGATCAGGTGGCGGTCGATGCGATGCGCCAGGAGCTCAACCGACTCGCCATCAAGGGCACGGTGGTGATCGGTGAGGGCGAGCGCGACGAGGCGCCGATGCTCTATATCGGCGAAGAGGTCGGCATGGGCAACGGTCCGGCTGTCGACATCGCGCTCGATCCGCTCGAGGGCACGACGATCTGCGCCAAGAACCTGCCCAATGCGCTCGCCGTCATCGCCATCGCGGAGAAGGGCAGTCTGCTGTTTGCGCCGGACGTCTATATGGACAAGATCGCCATCGGGCCGGGTTATGCCGAGGGTGTCATCGACATCGACGCGGAACCGGCCGAAAACATCGCCAATCTTGCCAGGGCCAAGGGCGTGGCGGTGTCCGAGATCACCGCCTGCATCCTCGACCGGCCGCGTCATGCCAGGCTTATCGAGGCCGTGCGCGCCACGGGTGCCGCGATCCGGCTGATCGGCGACGGCGACGTCGCCGGCGTCATCCACACGACGGATCCGGAGGAGACCGGGATCGACATCTATCTCGGCACCGGCGGGGCGCCGGAAGGCGTTCTGGCGGCGGCCGCGTTGCGCTGCACAGGCGGCCAGATGCAGGGCCGGCTGCTGCTCGATACGCCGGAGAAGGTCGAGCGGGCGCAAAAGATGGGCATTGCCGATCCGACGCGGATCTATCGCGTCCAGGATATGGCGCGCGGCGATGTGCTGTTTGCGGCGACGGGCGTCACCGACGGCAATCTGCTCGATGGCGTCAGGTTCGGCCGCACCTTCATCACCACCCATACCATCGTGCTGCGCTCGTCCTCGCGCACCGTGCGCGAGATCAAGGCACGCCACCAGGATCTGGAGAAGTTTTGATTTCGTCCGGCCGGGGGCCCTTTGGCGCTGTTGCGGGCGGGGCTATCGATTCACAGTTTTCCTGGAGTTGCCCCATTCGCGGAATTGCTCCGGTCGTCGCATATTGATATCGCATGCATGACACTATGCAGACGGCGCGCCGAATGACGGGCGAAAGGCGTTTCTTCCTCGATGTCAGGCAGTCGGCCAACGGTGTTTGCTGGGAACATCGGCTGACTGAGCGGCAGGACATGACGGCGCTTGCCATCGCGCAGGGCTTTGGCGTGCCCGACATCGTGGCGCGCGTTCTGGCCGGGCGCAACGTCGCCGTGGAACAGACCGAGCGCTTTCTCGATCCGACCATCCGCGAGTTGTTGCCTAACCCAGCCTCATTGACGGACATGGAAAAGGCGGCCGCGCGGCTGGCTGACGCAATCGTGGCCCATGAGAAGGTGGCCATCTTCGGCGACTACGACGTAGACGGCGCGGCCTCGTCGGCGTTGCTCAAGCGCTTTCTTACGCATTTTTCGGTGCCGTCCGAGATCTACATCCCAGACCGGATCTTCGAAGGCTATGGCCCCAACCCGGAGGCCATAAGAGAGCTCATCTCGCGCGGCGCGAAGCTGATCGTCACCGTCGATTGCGGCACCAACAGCGCCGCATCAATCGATGCGGCGAAGCAGGCGGGTGCCGATGTGGTGGTGCTCGACCATCATCAGGTCGGCGGGCCGCTGCCGGCTGCGGATGCCGTGGTCAACCCCAATCGCGAAGACGATCTGTCCGGGCAGGGGCATCTCTGCGCCGCGGGTGTCGTCTTCCTTTGCCTGGTGCAGACGGCGAAGGTCCTGCGCGAGAGATTGCCGGACAGAACGCCTCCCGATCTGCTCTCACTGCTCGACCTCGCCGCGCTGGCGACGGTGTGCGACGTCGTCCCGCTCACCGGCGTCAATCGCGCCTTCGTGGTCAAGGGGCTTCAGGTGGCGCGCCAGCAGAAGAGCGAAGGGCTGGCAGCGCTTGCGCGGGTCTCGCGTATCGGCGAGCCGATCAACACCTTCCATCTCGCCTATCTGATCGGGCCGCGGATCAATGCCGGCGGGCGTATTGGGGATGCGGCGCTGGGCAGCCGGCTGCTGGCGACCGACGATCCCGTCGAGGCGGCAAGCATTGCAGAGACGCTCGATCGCCTCAACCAGGAACGGCAGCAGATGGAACTGGAGATGCTGGCCGAAGCCCGCGCCGAAGCCGACGCCGAGCTTGCCGGCGGCAGCGGCCCGGCCATCGTCGTCACCGCCAGCAACAGCTGGCATCCCGGCATCGTCGGACTGCTCGCTTCCCGGCTGAAGGAGCACTCGCGCCGGCCGGCATTCGCCGTTGCCTTCAATTCCACCGGCGTGGGAACCGGTTCGGGCCGCTCGGTGTCCGGCTTCGATCTCGGCCGGCTGGTGCGCGCGGCCGCCGAGGCCGGGCTGATCGTCAAGGGCGGCGGCCACGGCATGGCGGCGGGCATCACGGTCGAGCGGGCAAAGCTCGGTGCGCTGAGGGCATTTTTCGAGGAGCATGCGGCCGCGGATGTCTTCCGGCTGCAGAATGAGGAGAGCCTGGCCATCGACGGCGCGCTCGCCGCCGAAGGCGCAACGCTCGATCTGATCGATGAGCTGGAAAGGGCCGGACCTTTCGGGGCCGGGCACGCAGCGCCGGTTTTCGCGCTGCCGCGGCACAGGCTGGCCGATGCGCGGCCGGTCGGCACCAATCACATCCGCGCCGAACTGATCTCGCAAAGTGGCGGCCGTATCCAGGCGATGGCCTTTCGCGCCGTCGATACTTTGCTTGGCGAATTCCTGTTCAGGAACAGGGGCAAGACGGTGCATGTTGCCGGATCTCTTTCGGCGAACCACTGGAACGGGAACCGCACAGTGCAGTTCCGCATCACCGATGCGGTGCTCGCCTGACAACAATGCTCGGGCGGGGTTGCGATCAGGCCAGGACCGACTGCAGGCGGGTCAGCTCGCTGATCTGCGCCATCGTCGCCTGGTAGCCGAGACGGATGGCCTCGTCGGCGCGATGGAACTCGGTGAGGCCGATGTGGCTGAGCTTCGGCTGCAACGACATGTCGGGCGGATCGCCGGCCATTCTGGCCCGCGAGATCCGATCCTGAATAATGTTGAAGGCCTCGACCATGACGCCGGTGATGCCGAGACGTGTGTGATGCGCCTGGTGCTCGGACAGGCCCGCGCTGCTCGGCGCGTCGTTTTCGATGACGAGTTCGCCGGCGCTGTGCTTGATGACCGCGGCGCGACCGAACAGGTCGTAGTGGAGATTAACCGCCACCACCAGCGGCTGTTCATAGGCGCGGCAGACCGATACCGGCACCGGATTGACCAGCGCGCCGTCGACCAGCACGCGGCCGTTGCAAGTCACCGGCTCGAATACGCCGGGTAGCGCGTAGGATGCGCGCATCGCTGTGATCAGCGAGCCGCTCGACAGCCAGATCTCGTGCCCGGTGCGGATTTCAGAGGTGACGGCGACGAACGGCCTCGACAGATCCTCGAAGCGGGTGCCCGTCAGATGCTCGCGCAAACGCGCGTCGAGCTTCATGCCGCCGAACAGGCCGCTGCCGCGCAGATTGAAATCGAGGAGGCCGAAGATGCGGCGCTTGGTCAGGCTCCTGGCGAACTCTTCCAGCTCGTCGAGCTTGCCGGCAAGATAGCAGCCGCCGACAAGCGCCCCGATCGAGGTGCCGGCTATCATCGACACTTCGATGCCGGCTTCGTCCAAGGCGCGCAGCACGCCGATATGGGCCCAGCCGCGGGCGCAGCCGCCGCCGAGCGCCAGGGAAATGCCCATCCTCTTCGCCGACTTCGGGTCGGGCACGCCGCCGGACGATGCAGGGCCGTTGGCCTCCTGAACGTCAGGTCTGCTGCGCAATGACGCCCATTCGAGCATCATGATCTCCCTTGTCCCACATCCCTTCTACAGGAAGGTTGTTTGAGAATAGTGAATATGAGTGGTTGGTGAATATTGAATGGTTCACACCGGCTTCCGATACGTCTGTTCAGTATCGAACAGCGGCTTGCTGCCATCGTCGGCAAGCACCGCCTTGCCGTCGTTGAGCCCCACCGTCCGATAAAAGCAGGAACGTCTTCCCGTGTGACAAGTTGCGTCGTGGCCCAACACTTTCACGCGCAACCATATCGCGTCTTGGTCACAATCCGTGCGCATCTCGACAACGTGCTGGAAATTGCCCGAGGTTTCGCCCTTCTTCCACAGAGCGTTGCGCGAGCGCGACCAGTAATGGGCGATGCCCGTTTCAAGTGTCAGAGACAGCGCCTGCGCGTTCATGTGGGCGACCATCAATAGCATGCCGTCGCCGGCATCGGTGACGACCACGGTGACGAGGCCGGCGGCGTCGAAGCGCGGAGAAAGTGCGGTACCTTCCTCCAGCGCTTTCTTGTCCTTTGGAGCTTCGGAAAACTGCAGTGCCGACATCGCCGGTCCTTGTCTGATTTGAAGGCGTGCTGATATCCGGCGAGGCCTGCGAAATGGCGGCGTCCTGCGCTTCCGGTGCTCGCGTACTACAAATACGCTCTGCTCCGAAGGCCGCAAACCACCATTTTCGATCGAGGCTACGCCTTTTGCAGGTGAGCGCAGGCGCGCCTAATTGCGCACCATGGTCACGAAGCGGACCTGCTCTTCGGGCGTATCCTTGAAGACACCCGTGAACGTCGAGGTCAGCGTTGTGGAATCCTGCTTGCGGATGCCGCGCATGGCCATGCACATATGCTCGGCCTCGATCATCACGGCGACGCCGCGCGGGTTGAGCACGTCCTGGATGACGCCGGCGATCTGCGCCGTCATTGCTTCCTGGGTCTGCAGGCGATGGGCGAAGATGTCGACGACGCGCGCGATCTTGGAGAGGCCGACGACCTTGCCATCCGGGAGATAGCCGACATGCGCCTTGCCGATGATCGGCACCATGTGGTGCTCGCAGTGCGAGTGGAACTTTATATCCCTGACGATGACGAGATCGTCATAGCCGGCCACCTCCTCGAAAGTGCGGCCGAGTTCCTCGGCCGGGCACATGTCGTAGCCGTTGAACATCTCACGAAACGCCTTGGTGACGCGCTTAGGGGTATCGACCAGGCCTTCGCGGTCCGGATTGTCGCCGGTCCAGCGCAGCAACGTGCGCACAGCGACCTCGACCTCGGCCTCGCTTGGGCGATCGGTGACCGGCTTTTCCATGTAGGACGAAGCAGGCATGAGTTTCTTGATGACGGCATCCATAAAGGCGTCTCCCGTAGTTCCCCTCTCAGGAGGAACGAGTTGAACGGACCACGACCTTTCGGGTGTTAGAAACTCGCCCGTTTCCAGCCCGTAAGCGGCGTGAACAGAGTGAGCAAGGACGGCGGCCTATGGTTGCCTTGTCGATGCCCGGCTGCCAGCATTATATATGGTCGTGCCCAGCGAAAGGAAGACGCAAGAACGGCAAAGCCTGTTCGCTCGGCGGCGACGGACCGGAAAAATATGATCGACGAAGTCTACAACACGAAAATTCTTGGTTTTGCTGGAAATATCGCGCGCATCGGCCGGCTCGACCACCCCGATGCGACCGCGAGGGCGCACTCCAAATTGTGCGGCTCGACCGTCACCGTCGACTTGAAAATGGATGGCGATGTCGTGACCGACTTCGCTCATGACGTGAAAGCTTGCGCGCTCGGCCAGGCTTCGTCCTCGATCATGGCCCGCAACGTTGTCGGCGCTAACGCCGATGAGCTGCGCGCGGTGCGCGAGACGATGTTGAAGATGCTGAAGGAGAACGGCGCGCCGCCGGAAGGCCGTTTCGCCGACTTGAAATATCTGGAGCCGGTGCGCGACTACAAAGCGCGCCACGCCTCGACCATGCTGACCTTCGACGCGGTGGTCGACGCGATCGGCCAGATCGAGAAGAAGCGCGCCGGACAGGCGGCTTGATATTTCACTCGGCTTTTGAGCTAACCATCACGGAGAAAGCGCTTGCGTTGGTTGATGGCAGCCTTGGGCCTTACTGTTTCGGTAGTACTGAACAGCTCTGCGATAAGTGCAGAGAGCGCTGCGATGCAGAAAGCTGGCGTCTACCTTTCTAACAAGCTGGCTGGCTGCTGGGCTCTCCCGGCCGACGGCGGGCCTGTGGTCACGCGTGTCCAAATCAGTTTGAATCGGGATGGTTCGCTAGCGGGATCGCCAAGAGTACTCAATCCTGCGAAAGCCCTGCAGGACAAGAGATTCAATGATAGCGCGGTTCGATCAATTGTCCGATGCGCACCCTTCACCGGATTGGCGGTTTATGCCGATAGCTATGAAGTCTGGCGCGAAATGGTCGTCACGTTCGATTCCCGAGATACGTTGTCCAGCGCGCAGCCAAAGTAGGAGTCGATCGGCAGCTCCAGGCCATAAGGGCAAAAGAGCTTTGCGTTCCCGGCCCGAAGCCCACATCTATCGCGCAGCGAAACGCGCTGCGGAGCAAAGCGGTTGGCTGACCACCATGGACATGCGCATGGCGCCCGGCCCATCCAGCGCGGACGCAACTGGCCGGGGCCCTGGCGCAAGACGCCGGGCCGCGTCCTCGGCACGTCGCTCGTGCGCCTTTACCAGCTGACGCTCTCCGGTTTTGTCGGCAACAGCTGCCGGCATCTGCCGACCTGTTCCGAATACGCGCATGAGGCGATCGCCCGCCATGGTCTATGGGCCGGCGGCTGGATGGCCCTATTTCGGGTCTCGCGCTGCGGACCATTCGGATCCCATGGCATCGACCGGGTGCCGGAGACGCTTGCCCAACGCTATGTCTGGTTCATGCCATGGCGCTACTGGCAGATCGGCAAGAAGCGCGGCGAAAGGGACGCTTAGCTGGGGACCTTTCGCTGGGGCGTTTTTACGCTCTGTTAGGCTTAACATCGATCTGCACAAACACTGCGAATTTGAGACAAAATCGAGACAAGGCGCCTCGCTAAGCCGCGCTGGGTAATCCCAGCCAGGAGTGAGATTCGCATGCGCCAGATGGACCGCTATCCCTTTATTTTTGCTGTCGTTCTCTTCCTGTTGGCCTGGATGCTGGGTCTGCCGATGCGGGCGCAGTCCGCACCTCTTGCGGACATTCACTGCACGCTGATCCAGGATGCTGAAAGCGGGGCGACGCTGTACCAGGACGGGATCTGCGACCAGCGCGCCAGCCCGGCGTCCACCTTCAAGGTGCCTCTGGCCTTGATGGGCTACGATTCCGGAATCCTCAGCGACGAGCATACGCCGAGCTGGGACTACAAGGCCGAGTTCAACGCCGTGAAACGGGACCAGAAAACGGTCGACCCGATCATCTGGGAACGCGATTCCATCATCTGGTACTCCCGCGAGATCACGCGCCGGCTCGGCGCCGATCGCTTCGCCGGCTATGTGTCGAAGTTCGGCTACGGCAATGCGGATGTCTCCGGCAGCGCCGGCAAGAATGACGGCCTGACCAATTCCTGGGTGGATTCCTCGCTCGAAATTTCGCCGGTGGAGCAGGCGGCGTTTCTGCGCAGCCTGCTCGCCGGCAAGATGCCGGCGTCCGCCAAGGCCCAAGAGTTGGCCAGGGCGATCATCCCAAGCTTCAACGCCGGCGACTGGACCGTCCAGGGCAAAACCGGCACCACGAGGATTGGCAGCAGCAAGCGGTCGCTCGGCTGGTTCATCGGTTGGGCCGAGAAGGACGGCCGCCGGATCGTCTTCGCCCGGCTGGTCGCCGATGCCACGCGCGGCAATATGCCGAAGGGCCCCGCTACCCGGGCCGCTTTCCTGAAGGATTTGCCCGCTCTCATCAAATAGAGCCGGCTCGCGACTTTACGGCGCCGGAATCTGCCCATAAAAGACTGCGCCGCCGGAACCTCCGGCCCTGCATGGCTCAGCACATTCGCGCGACATGCAATTCACCACCCGCGCTCGTTTGCGGGACTGGATAGGAGAACTCTGATGCTGAATTCCGTTTCCCTGACATTTCCCGATGGTTCCATGCGTGAGTATGACGCGGCGATGACCGGCGCCGGTCTCGCCGAGTCGATCTCCAAGTCGCTGGCCAAGAAGGCCGTGGCCTATGCCATCGACGGCACGCTTCGCGATCTTTCCGATCCGCTCGGCAAGTCCGGCAAGGTCGAGATCATCACCCGCGACGATCCCCGTGCGCTGGAACTCATCCGCCACGACGCAGCCCATGTGCTGGCCGAGGCCGTGCAGGAATTGTGGCCGGGAACGCAGGTGACCATCGGACCGGTCATCGAGAATGGATTCTACTACGATTTCGCGCGCAACGAGCCGTTCACGCCGGACGATTTCCCGGCGATCGAGAAAAAGATGCGCGAGATCATCCAGCGCAACAAACCCTTCACCAAGGAGGTCTGGTCGCGCGAGAAGGCGAAGAAGGTCTTCGCCGACAAGGGCGAGCGCTACAAGATCGAGCTGATCGACGCCATCCCGGAAGACCAGGACCTGAAGATTTACGCGCAGGGCGACTGGTTCGACCTGTGTCGCGGACCGCACATGGCCTCGACCGGACAGATCGGCAACGCCTTCAAGCTAATGAAGGTGGCGGGAGCGTACTGGCGCGGCGATTCCAACAATCCGATGCTGACGCGCATCTATGGCACGGCCTTTGCCGACCAGGCGCAGCTCGATGCCTACCAGACGCTGCTCGAGGAGGCCGAAAAGCGCGATCACCGGAAGCTTGGCCGCGAGATGGACCTGTTTCATTTCCAGGAAGAGGGACCGGGCGTCGTCTTCTGGCACGCCAAGGGCTGGAGGATATTCCAGAACCTGGTCAACTACATGCGCCGCCGCCTCGACGAGCACGGCTATGAGGAGGTGAATGCGCCGCAGGTGCTGGACAAGAGCCTGTGGGAAACCTCAGGCCACTGGGGCTGGTATCGCGACGCGATGTTCAAGGTCACCGTCGCCGGCGACGACACTGACGACGACCGCGTCTTCGCGCTGAAGCCGATGAACTGCCCCGGCCATGTGCAGATCTTCAAGCATGGGTTGAAGTCTTATCGCGAACTGCCCGTAAAGCTTGCCGAGTTCGGCAATGTACACCGGTACGAACCGTCGGGTGCGTTGCATGGGTTGATGCGCGTGCGCGGCTTCACCCAGGACGACGCGCATATCTTCTGCACCGAGGAGCAGCTTGCGGCGGAGTGCCTGCGCATCAACGACCTGATCTTGTCGACCTATGCCGATTTCGGCTTCGACGAAGTCAGCGTGAAGCTGTCGACGCGGCCGGACAAGCGCGTCGGCACCGATGAGGCCTGGGACCATGCCGAGGCGATCATGAGCAACGTGCTGGAGACGATCCGCACGCGCTCCGGCAACCGCATCAAGACCTCGATCAACCCGGGCGAGGGCGCCTTCTACGGCCCGAAATTCGAATATGTGCTGAAGGACGCCATCGGCCGCGAATGGCAGTGCGGCACGACGCAGGTCGACTTCAACCTGCCGGAGCGTTTCGGCGCCTTCTACATCGGCTCGGATTCGGAGAAGAAGCAGCCGGTGATGGTGCATCGCGCGGTGTGCGGCTCGATGGAGCGATTCCTCGGCATCCTGATCGAGAACTACTCCGGCCATTTCCCGCTCTGGTTCGCACCGCTGCAGGTGGTGGTGGCGACAATCACCTCCGATGCCGACGATTATGCGAGGAAGGTCGTCGACCGGCTGAAGGCCGCAGGCCTGTTGGCCGAGGTCGACTTGCGAAACGAGAAGATCAACTACAAGGTGCGCGAGCACAGCCTGGCCAAGGTTCCGGTCATCCTCGTCTGCGGCAAGCGCGAGGCGGAAGAAGAGACGGTCAACATGCGCCGGCTCGGCTCCCGCGACCAGGAATCGCTCAAGCTCGCTGACGCAGTGAAATCGCTGGCAGACGAGGCGATCTCTCCGGACCGCAGGCGCCGCGCCGCCTGAATTCCCAAGACTTCTGCTCGGATGGCGGTGGCATGCGCCACCGCCATTTGCGCCCGGCGGGGCTGGAGCGGTTCACCGTTTCAGGGAAACGGCAGACCGCTCGGTGGCCTTGTTCTGACGCAATTCCGGACGGAAAACCGTTTCACACTTTTCCTGGGATTGCTCTAGTCCGCGCCTTCCTCCGGATCGATGGCGGAGGATTCATTGGCCAAAACCTCGATTTCCTGGTTCTGGCCGGCCACGACGGCAAAATCCTTCTGGTAGATGCGGTCGCGGTTCTTGGCGATGATGGTGTATTGGCCCTCGGCCAGCACCATCGAGGCGAAGGCGCCGACGGCTTCCTTGATCGGGTCGCCGGATTCGTTGAGCAGCGACCAGGACGTATCGGCAATCGCTTCGCCGCCGGCCTCGCGCACCAGCTTCATCGTCATTTCAGCCGCGCGGTGCTCGACGGTGGCTTGCGTCAGCTTGCCGGCCTCGACGCGGATGTCCGAGCGGATCACGGCGTTCACCGCGCCATAGGTAGAGACGACGTGGTAAGTGCCGGCGTTCAGCCGCACCACCGTGTTCGGCTCGACATCGGGAATGATCAGCGCTCGGTCGCCATTGGGCTTGGCCTGACCTTCATAGATCGCAAAGCGCAGCTTCTTCGGTGCGATATGCGCGCCGCCTGAGGTCACGGCGTCGAGCTCGAGGCCGCCGGCGTCGAGCACGACGTTCTCACGCTTGGGCTCCTTGCCGACCGTGATGCGCTTGGTGGCGCCGGCACGCCCGTAGGAGGCATGCACCAGATAGCTGCCGGGGTCGAGCTGGAACACCGCCGTGCCGCCATGGGCGGATGCCACCATCGGCAGCTTGCCGTCGCCGGCAGCTTCGGGCCTGAACACCCGCCAGACCACGCCGCGGCCGATATCGGCGCCCTTGTCGGTCAACTGGGCAGAGAGGGTGATGGCACCGCCGCTGCCGCGGGCCAGCGATCCCTCGCTCTTCGGCGTCGCATAGCTCGAAATTCCCGGCAGTTTGAGCTTGTCGACTTCATTGGCGTTCTGTGCCAGCGCGAAGGAAAACGGCACCGCGAACAGCGCGGCGATGAGCCCGATCACGAAAAGGCGCAGAGTCCCCTCAAACATGCCTTGCGTTGAAGCTTAAGGCGGTGGCAATTTCAAGGCTTAAGAGTTCGGGGCTCCCACCAACGGCTCTTTTGTCCGGCGCATACTGCGTCAATGCCCGAGCCGCCCGACCTCCCGATGGCGCGCTTCAGCTCAAAATTGAATTCAGGAGACTTCCGCCCATGGCGTCGCCCATCATCGACTTCCTGCTGAGCCGCAATTCCGCGCCGATACCGGACCTCAAGGAGCCGGCGCCGAGCGATGCGGAGATCGCTACAATGATCGCCGCCGCTTCGCGGGTGCCGGACCATGGCAGGCTCGAGCCCTGGCGCTTCATCCTCTATCGCGGCGAGGCGCGGAACGAGATCGGCAGGAAGCTCGCGACACTTGCCGAGCAGCGGGAAGGGCCACTGACCGAAGGCCGCCGCAATCAGGAACTGGCGCGTTTCTCGCGCGCGCCGCTGGTGATCGGCGTGGTCTCGGTGCCGCGGGAGAATCCTAAGATCCCGCAATGGGAGATGTTCCTGTCGGGCGGAATGGCGGCTATGAATCTGATGATCGCGGCCAATGCGCTAGGCTATGGCACCAACATGATCAGCAACTGGTATTCCGACGTTGCCGAGGGCAGGGCGATCCTCGGTTTGTCGCCGCAGGAGCGCGTCGTCGGTTTCGTTCATATCGGCTCCTACCAGGGCCCCGCGCCGGAACGGCCCCGGCCAGATCCGGCGAGGCTCTACGCCGACTATTGCGGGCCCTGGGTCGGATAGATGTTCTACGAGCCTTCGAAGGGGCATGGCCTGCCGCACGATCCGTCGAAGGCGATCGTCGCGCCGCGCCCCATCGGATGGATCTCGACGTTGAATAGGGCGGGTGAGATCAATCTCGCGCCCTATTCCTTCTTCAATGCCTTTTCGACACGCCCCTTCATCGTATGGTTCTCATCGGAAGGCGCGAAGGACAGCGCCACTTTCGCCGAAGAGACGGGCGAGTTCGTCGCCAATCTCGTCAGCCGCGAGCTGGCGCAAAAGATGAACCGCACGGCGGTCGATGCGCCGCGCGGCGTCAGCGAGTTCGGCTACGCCGATCTCGCCATGGCGCCATCGCGCCTGGTTGCGCCGCCGCGCGTGGCGGAGGCGCCGGCCGCGTTGGAATGCCGGGTGACGGAAATCCTGCGGCCAAAGGCGCTGGACGGTTCGCAGACCAGCGCCATCGTCGTTGCCGGCGAGGTCATTGGCGTTCACATCGACGATGCCTATCTCAAAGACGGCCAGTTCGACATCGTCAGGGCCGGCAATGTCGCCCGCCTCGGCTATATGGACTATGCCAGCGTCAACGAGATATTTTCGATGCGCCGGCCGCGCTGGGGAAAGGATTAGCCGCCCGGGCACGGCACGATGCTTGTCTTCATTGCGCTGCTCGCAATTCGCATCCCGATCGAAGAAAAGACGCTGCGCACCGGCCTGCGCGGCTACGACGACTACGCGGCGAATGTTCGCTACCGGGTGATCCCGATGAGCTGGTAGCGGAGTTGGATTCACGCAGACATGCCCGCGGCCCTGGCGCGAGCCAGCAGCCGTTCGGCCAAACGAAGATGCGGCCGATCATACATCTTGCCGTCGATGCCGATCACACCGGGATTCCCGGCCGCCGCAAAGGCGTCGACGATCGCCCGCGAACGCTCGATCGCCTCGGCCGAGGGGGTGAAGACGGCATTGATGACCGGCACTTGCGCGGGGTGGATCGCCATCTTGCCGGTAAAGCCGTCGCGTTCGGCCTCGCGGCATTCGGCCTCCAACGCAGCCATGTCACGGAAATCGGGAAAGATCGTGTCGACAGCGACGATTTCCGCCGCTCCCGCCGCCAGGATGGTCATGGCGCGCGCCAGCCGGAAAACGTCAGTGTAGTGCCCGTTCTCGTCGCGTGCCGCGCGTGCGCCAATTGCCGCCGACAGGTCCTCGGCGCCCCAGGTCAGCCCGGACAGGCGCGCGCTTGCTCCGGCATAGCTCGCCGCCGCAAGCACACCGGCGGCGCTTTCGGTGATGATCGGCAGGATTCTTATCCCTCCGTCGGGCAGACCGTGTTCGGCTTCATGCACCCTGAGCTTTGCCGCGAGCTGCTGGACATCCTGACCACTGTTCGACTTCGGCAGCATGATGCCGTCGGGCCTCACCGGAACCAGCTCCGAAAGATCGTCGTCGGTCAGGCCGGTCGACAGGTCGTTGACCCGCACATAAATGGCTGAGCTTGTCTGCCGTCTTTGGCCGGAGATGAAACTTGCTGCAACCGCGCGGGCCGCTGTCTTGTTGGCGAAGGCGACGGAATCCTCGAGGTCGACGATGACCACGTCGGCGGCGGATCCGAATGCTTTTTCCAGCTTGCGTTCCGAATCCCCAGGCACGAAAAGCAGCGAGCGCATCAGGCGGCCTTCTTCAGCATCATCGCTTGCCTTGTGCATTTGGCGACGAGAACATCATCCTGGTTATAGGCGCGGTGCTCGAATTCGACGATGCCGCGGTCCGGCTTCGATTTGGATTCGCGCGTCGAGACAACCGTGGTCTCGACGCGGATGGTGTCGCCATGGAAGACAGGGTGCGGAAACACCGTTTCCTTCATGCCGAGATTGGCAACCGTGGTGCCGACAGTGATGTCGTTCACCGAAATGCCGATCATGAGGCCGAGCGTGAACAGCGAATTGACCAGGGGTTTGCCCCATTCGCTTTTCGCGGCAAAGTCGAAATCGATGTGCAGCGGCTGCGGGTTCAGCGTCATCACCGAAAACAGCATATTGTCGCTCTCGGTGACGGTCTTGCGCAGGGTGTGCCGGAACGTGTGACCGACGACGAACTCCTCGAGGTAAAGCCCGGCCATGTCGTTTCCTCCGCTGGTCAGCGTTGGATAAGCGCTGCCCGTCGCCCCCGCAAGCCAGTTAATAAACATCGTGAACGGTTCGTAAACCATTTCCGGCATACCGTTTCCATTGGGGTCGGGGACTTCCGGCAAGGGGCGCAAGAAGACCGCATGGTTGTTTCGCATTTTCTGAGGTGGATCGATACGGCTAGGGTCTCGGAGCGCGCTGCCGCCGCAAGCGCGCTAGCCCGCGCCTACATCAATTCCGACCTGCCGTTCGAGGACCGGTGTGCGGCCGAGGCGGCGCTGACGCTGCTGCTCGACGATGCCTCGTCGAAGGTTCGCCAGGCCCTCGCCGAAGCCTTGTCGATGAGCCATCATGCGCCGCTGCAGGTGATCAGCGCGCTGGCTTCCGACCAGCCGGAAGTGGCCGCGCTCGTCCTTGCCCGCTCGCCCTTGCTTACAGATGCCGACCTCATCGATCGCGTCGCCTGCGGCCGGAAGGCGACGCAGAAGCTGATCGCCAACCGCCCGGTCGTCTCGATGCCGCTCGCTGCCGCGATCGCCGAGATCGGCGAGCCGGAGGCCTGCGCCGCGCTGATCGCCAACAGCGGTGCCGACATCGCCTCGCTGAGCTTTCGCCGCATGGCCGAACGGCATGGCCACCTGCCGCTGGTGCGCGAGGCGATGATTGCCGATGCGCGGCTCCCCGCCGACTGCCGGCACATGCTGCTGGTCAAGCTCGGCGAGACGCTCAAGGGTTCGCCGCTGGTTCTAGCGTTGATGGGCGCGGCGCGCGCCGACCGGGTGACGCGCGACGCTTGCGTGAAGGCATCCGTGACCCTGATCGAGGGTACGCGCGCGGAGGAACATGGCGCGCTCATCGAGCATCTGCGGCTGCGCGGCGATCTCACCGCAAGCTTCATCATCCGCACCATCGCCCATGGCAAGGTGGATTTCTTCGGCTCGGCGCTGGTGGCGCTGGCCCAGCAATCCGAGCAGCGGGTGAGAGCGCTGCTGGCGGGTGGGCATGACGTGGCGCTGCAAGCGCTGTTCCGCAGCGCCGGCCTCGCCGCCGCCACGCATGGCATCATCCTGCGCGCGCTGAAGGTCTGGCGCGAGGTCGCCAATGGCAAGCGCGTCGCCGGTGTGCAGGAAGTGAGTTGGCTGATGCTGAAGGAACTCGGCGGGCAATCGGCCGAGGGCGATCTGGTCGGGTTGGTGAAGTCGATCCACCTCGACGCGCTGCGCGAGAACGCGCGCGGCCATGCCCTCGCCATAGCGGCGGCGTAGCCGTCAGGCTCGGCCCTGTCACTTTGTTGACGCAATTCAGGACGGGGGGCTACGCCGAAGGCGCCGAGGCTAACCGTTTCACGTTTTTCCCGGGATTGGTTTGGCGAAGAAGTCCGGATAGTCCTCCATCGCCGCGGCGATAATGCGCAGCGAGGCCGCGGCCTGCAGCATTTCGGGCCGGTCGCTGCGATCGGCGATGCCGGCCGCGTACTGCCTTGCCACGGCTATGATCGCAGTCTGCGGCTCGCCTTGCCGCCTGAACAGCAGTTCGCGCGCCAGACCGCGCAGGAAGGTGCCGATGGATTCGACCGTTTCGTGCGGCACCGCGGCGTTCGCTTGCGCTTGGCGCAGCCGCAGCACTTCCAGCCCGATGGTGACGGCTGCGATGCTGCCGCCCAAAATCGGATCGCCTTTTCGGCCGGTTCGCTGCAGTTGTGGCATCAACTGGTTGATCCGATCGTAGGCAAGGCTTTCGAAGGCCGAACGCCGGGGAATGCGCTCATGCAGGCAAAGGCGCGCCAGGTCCTCGCGCATCGCCTGCAAGATGCGCTCCACGGTGCCCCAAGGGTCGGCCGGCAGCACGGCGATGAAGACGCCGATGGCAATCAGGATGCCGACCAGGATCGAGGCCGATCCGGCGAGGAACGGGCCGGGGTTGTACGTCATCGACTGATGTGGGCTGAGGAAGGCGAGGAAGTTGATGGCGAAGGCGGTGGCGACGCCGACATGGCGCGGAGTGGCCATGCCGAGCGCGGCCGGCACCATGATCGGCACCACGAAGAGCGCGAACCAACCAAAGCCGGGCAGCGCCGGCAGGGCGATCTGACCGACGAGAAAGGCAAAGGGCAACGCCAGCACCGTTCCGGTGAAGAAGCCCCAGGCCGACTGGACCGGATCGGGACGCGACGCGAACAGGCTCGAGACGACGGCAACGAGAATGACGGTGCCGGCGGCTTCCGACCATTTGGTCGTCAGCCAAAAGGCAGTCACCAGAAGCGTGGCGAGGGCGGCGCGCACGGCATTGCGCCAGGCGGCGTGATAGTCACGGTGCACCACCAGCGCCGGCTGCCGCCGCCCGCGGGAAGGCTTGGCGACGGGAGAGCGAAGCGCGTCCAGCCCACGCATCACCTGGCTTAGCGCCTGGGCGAAATCGGCGGCGATGGTGAGGCGGGTGATGGTGCCGACCCTGTCTTCGCCGGGATCGGCAGGCGTGGTGGGCGTCTCCAGCGCCTTGGCCGCGATCGCATCGAGCCGCGCCACCCAACGGGCGGTGTCGTCGAGCGCGTCCGTCGCCGCCAGTTCGCCGACCAAGGCCTTCAACTCGCTGCGCACAGGGATGAGCGCGGCGTTCTTCGGCGCGGCATGTGTATGCAGCGCGCGGGCCGCGGAGAGTGCCCACAGAAGCTGGCCGATGGTGCGCCGCACCGGATGGGCGCGCGTGGCGAAGCTTGGCGCCTCCAGCCGCGCATAGGTGCGCATCTCGGCGAGCGTCTGGGCATCGGTGATCAGCTTGCGCTGCAGGGCGGCGAGGGTTGCTGGAACGCCGCCCGAAAACGCGCCTCCCGCATACTCGGCAAGATCGAGGATGCTGCGCTTCAGCCTGGATATGATGGCGTCGGCCGCCAGCTTCGGCAGAATCAGACGGCTGGTGACGCCGGCGCAGACGATGCCCAGCACGATTTCGGCGCAGCGGGCGACGGCGAGATCGACGACGAGATGCGGCTGCCCAAAGGCCGGCAAGCTGATGATCATGGCCGTATAGCCGGCAAGGGCGGCGCCATAGGCCTCCGGATTGCGCAGCAGGGACGAGACGAGCGTGCAGACGCCGATCCAAAGCGCCAGCATCGTCACCAGCAGCCAGGGATTGGTGCCGAACAGCAACGTGATGCCGACGGCGGCAAGGCCGCCGGCCAGCGTGCCGAGCAGCCTATAGAAGCCTTTCGCCAGCACCATGCCGGCTACGGGCTGCGCGACGATGAACACCGTCATCATCGCCCATTGCGGATGGTCGAGCTTGAGGGCGTAGGCGGCAAGCAGCGCGATCAGCCCTGCCGAAACCGTGCGCAGGGCAAAGATCCAGTCCGAGCGCGTGGGCTGCGTCAGTCCGTTGAGCGGTGTCTTGGCAAGCTCTTTCAGCCGCGTCCAGGTCACGTCCAAGTCTCCGTCGCGGAGCCTGTTATGGACCGGTCGGCGCTCAGATATCCAGCACGTCCGTCTCGGCGAACTCGGCGCGTTCCTGGATGAAGCGGAAGCGCGCCTCGGGCTTGGTGCCCATCAGCGCGTCGACGGCGTCCTTGGTCGCGTCCTCGGCATCGATCACATCGACCCTGAGCAGCGTGCGCTTTCTCGGGTCCATGGTTGTTTCCTTGAGCTGCGAGGCCATCATCTCGCCCAGGCCCTTGAAGCGGCCGATCTCCACCTTGCCGCGCCCGGTAAATTCGCTGCGCAGCAGTTCGTCCTTGTGCGCATCGTCGCGCGCATAGGCGACCTTGCCGCCCTGCCGGATCGAATAGAGCGGCGGCACCGCCATGTAGAGATGGCCGCCGCGAACGAGATTCGGCATTTCCTGAAAGAAGAAGGTGATCAGGAGCGAGGCTATGTGCGCGCCGTCGACGTCGGCGTCGGTCATGATGATGACGCGGTCGTAGCGCAGGTCTTCGTCGCGATACTTCGAACGCGTGCCGCAGCCGAGCGCCTGGATCAGATCCGAGATCTGCTGGTTGGCGGCAAGCTTGTCGTTGCCGGCGCTGGCGACATTGAGGATCTTGCCGCGCAGCGGCAGCACTGCCTGGCTGGCGCGGTCGCGTGCCTGCTTGGCGGAACCGCCGGCCGAGTCGCCTTCGACGATGAACAGTTCGGCACCGGCGGCGGCATTCTGGGTGCAGTCGGCGAGCTTGCCCGGCAGGCGCAGCTTGCGCACAGCGGTCTTGCGCGAAACTTCCTTTTCCTGGCGACGGCGCACGCGCTCGTCGGCGCGAGCGATCACCCACTCCAGAAGCTTGGAGCCTTCCTGCGGATTGTCGGCCAGCCAATGGTCGAACGGGTCGCGGATCGCGGTCTCGACGATGCGCATCGCTTCGATCGTCGCCAGCCTGTCCTTGGTCTGGCCGACGAACTCCGGCTCGCGGATGAACACCGACAGCATGCCGGCCGCCGAGATCATGACGTCTTCCGACGTGATGATCGAGGCGCGCTTGTTGCCGATGAGGTCGGCATAGGCGCGCAGGCCGCGCGTCAGCACATTGCGGAAGCCGGCCTCGTGCGTGCCGCCTTCGGCGGTCGGGATGGTGTTGCAGTATGAGTTGAGGAAGCCGTCGCCGCCGAACCAGGTCACCGCCCATTCCAGCGAGCCGTGGCCGCCCTGCTTGTCGCTTTTTCCGGCGAAAACCTCACGCGTGACCTGGAACTCGTCGCCCAGCGTCGCCTTGAGATAGTCCTTCAGGCCGCCGGGAAAATGGAACTCTGCCTTGGCCGGCGTCTGATCCTTTTCCTTGATCAGCGACGGGTCGCAGGTCCAGCGGATCTCGACGCCGCCGAACAGATAGGCTTTCGAGCGCGTCATGCGGTAAAGGCGCGCCGGCTCGAAGGCGGCGCCCCTGCCGAAGATCTGCTCGTCGGGATGGAAGCGGATCCTGGTGCCGCGCCGGTTGTGCACCTCGCCGAGCTGCTCCAGCCCGCTCACCGGAATGCCGCGCGAGAAGCGCTGGCGATAGAGCTGACGGCCGCGCGCGACCTCAACCTCGAGGTGATCCGACAGCGCGTTGACCACGGAGACGCCGACGCCGTGCAGGCCGCCGGAGGTCTCATAGACCTTGGAGTCGAACTTGCCGCCCGAATGCAGCGTCGTCATGATGACTTCGAGCGCCGGCTTCTTGAATTTCGGGTGCGGATCGACCGGGATGCCGCGGCCATTGTCGGTGACTGTCAGGAAGCCGTCGGCCGACAGCTCGACGTCGATGAAGGTGGCGTGGCCGGCAACCGCCTCGTCCATCGAATTGTCAATGACTTCGGCGAACAGGTGGTGCATCGCCTTGTCGTCAGTGCCGCCGATATACATGCCGGGCCGCCGGCGGACGGGCTCCAAGCCCTCCAGCACCTCGATATCGGCGGCGCTGTAGCTGTCGCTGCTGTCGCGGGCGGCGCTCGAACGCTTGGCGGCCTGCACCAGCGGATCGGCCGGGCGCGACGGCGCCCGCACCTGCTGCGGCTGCTTCTCACGATTGCCGAAAAGATCGCTGGTGTCGTCCATGCTGGCCATTAAGTCCGGTACTGCGAATCACTGCTCGATACTGCCACGCTTTTGGCGGGCGAACGAGTTCCTGTTCCGTTCAGGGTTCAAAGTCTCTCTTATTCTAAAACCATTCGATAACCAAGCCGCCGGAAATAGGGCGCTCCGCACACCGTCGGATTCCTGATTCTTTAACAATGATGCCTAACGTGAAGTGCAACAAGCAAAAGACCACGGGGCGTCAGGGGTTTCATTGTGAGGGGCAGGGCCATAACCATGATCGGTATCGCCGCCGTGTTCGGCGCGATCTCGATCTTTGCCGCGGACTTCTGGGTCAAAAGCCAGGCAAAAGCCCAGTCCGAGGTCAGGGTGGTCTCCGTGCCATCGCCACAGGAACCCAAGGTCGAATTCAAGACCATCGTGGTGGCGAGCGCGCCGCTGCGCTACGGCATGGAACTCGGCCGATCCCAGCTCACCGAGATCCCGTGGCCGCAGGATTCCCTGCCGCAGGGCGCCTTTCCCACCATCGACAAGCTGCTAGCCGATGGCAGCCGCGTGGTTCTGTCGCCGATGGAAGTCAACGAGCCGGTGCTGCTCGCCAAACTGTCAGGGCCGAATGGGCGCGCGACGCTTTCCAACATGCTCTCGCCAGGGATGCGGGCCGTCACCATCCGCACGGACGAAATCGCAGGCGTCGGCGGCTTCATCACGCCTGGCGACCGGGTCGATGTCGTGCTGACCCGCGATGCCGGGGAAATCCAGGAAGTGGCCAAGAATGCACAGGGGGCGGCCGGATCCACGGTCACCTCCGAGATCGTCGTCTCCGACGCCAAGGTGCTTTCGGTCGGGCAGGGCGCTGACGAGCGCAAGACCGAGCCGAAGGTCGCCAATTCGGTGACCATCGAAGTGACCAATGAAGGGGCGCAAAAGGTGGCGCTGGCGCGCACCGTCGGCTCATTGTCGCTGTCCTTGCGATCCGCCGCCGACGCGAGCGCCAGCAACAGCGAGATCACCACCATCTCCTCCTTCGGCGGCTCGGTGGCGGCCAAGGCGCAGACTGCGGCCGGTTCCGTGATCGATGCCGTGGTGAAGGAGCCGGAGAAGCCGACGTTCCGCACGATCATCGTCACGCGCGGCACGAAGGCCGAGGAATACAAGGTTCCTGCCAGGCAAGCCGAGGAATACGAGGTTCCTTCCAAGGAACAAGAACAATAGCCGGTGGGGACCGGCCGGGGACGGGACAATGCCTGTGTTGAATGGAAAGCGGACGACGAGAGGGCTGCGCCTTCTGCGCGCAATGACAGCGGGGGCCTTCCTGGCGGCCGCCGGAATGCTTGCATTCGGCGCGCCGGCCGAGGCAAACAACGACGTCGTCTACGTCTCGGCGACCAAGAACGCCTCCATCAAGGTGGCCAAGGGCAAGCCGAAGACGATCATGACCAGCGCGGCCTTCTACCAGATCGTCATCGGCGATCCGGAGATCGCCAACGTCAACCCGCTGACCGACAAGTCCTTCTATGTGCTGGGCAACAATCTCGGCACCACTGGCATCGCGCTATTCGACCAGAACAAGCAGCTCGTCGGCACCATCGACATCGAGGTGACGCTGGATACCGAGCAGTTGGCCAACACGATCCGCGCCAGCGTGCCTGACGCCAACATCAAGGTCGGGTCCGCCAATGGACGGGTGGTGCTGTCGGGGCAGGCCGAAGATGCGGTCGCGGCCGACAAGGCCAGCAAGATCGCCTCGCGCTTCTCCGGCAATGAAGAGGTGATCAACTCGGTCAACATCTCGTCTTCGCAGCAGGTGCAGCTCAATGTCCGCTTCGTCGAGATCAATCGCCAGGCCGGGCAGGATCTGGGCGCCAAATACGGCGCCAACTTCGCCGTCGGCCTCGGCGGCCGCGATGTCGTCATCGATCCCGGCACTGTGCCGACGGCCGGCACCGGCGAGATCATCGGCCGGCTGCTGTCCAACGGCGTGTCGATCGACATCGCCATCAAGGCGCTTGAGGAGCGCGGCCTGGCCCGACGGCTGGCCGAGCCGAACCTGATCGCCCGCTCCGGCCAGACCGCGAGCTTCCTTGCCGGCGGCGAATTCCCGATCCCGGTCTCCGAGGACAACGGCAAGATCAGCGTCACCTACAAGAAATACGGCGTCGGCCTGGACTTCACGCCGACCGTTCTGAAGGACGGGCTGGTCAGCCTGGACATCGCACCGGAAGTGTCCTCGATCGATCCCTCCGCCTCCATCGAGGTCAGCAGCGGCATTTCCATTCCGGCCTTCATCGTGCGCCGCGCCAAGACCTCGATCGACCTGAAGAACGGCCAGAGCTTCATGATCGCGGGTCTGCTGCAGTCGCAAAACGACATCACCACCTCACGCCTGCCGGGCCTCGGCAAGCTGCCGGTCCTGGGTCCGCTGTTCTCCTCCAAATCCTACCAGCGGCGCGAGACCGACCTGGTGATCATCGTCACGCCTTATCTGGTAAAGCCGGTCGACCCCTCGAAGAAGATGGTCGAGCCGACCGACGGCACCCAGCCTCCCAGCAACGCCGACTATTTCCTCAACAACACCGAAGAGGTGAAGGCTTCGGACGCCAACAAGCCGATGGCATTCGCCGACGGCAGTGCTGCGCGCCCGGTGGCGGCCACCACGTCCGGTCATTTCCTCGACCTGCCGAAGGATTGATTGATGCGCCCGCTCGTTTCCATTGCGCTCCTGTCCATCGGCCTTCTCGTCGGCTGCACCAGCGACGACTATGTGCGAACCGAGGGGGTGACGCCGGCGGCCGGCAACGCGCAGGCGTCCAACACCGTCTTGCAGATGGTGGATCCCTGGCAGAACGGCGTTCAGAACACCAGGCTACTGGTGCCGGCGCAGCGCAGCAGTTCCACGACGAGTTCCGCCGCCCAGGCGGCCGGCGCACAGAGCGCTCAGGCGTCGGCATCGACGACATCCAATTGATGGGCTGACGACCATGGCATCGGGCACCAAGACCAAGAAGATCCTACTCGCGTCGACCGACAGGGCGTTCCTGCAGGACACGCGCACGGCCTTCGCTGCCTCAGAAGTCATCGAGCTTCTCACGGTGGACAAGAGCGTCAACGAGCTTCGCGGCGAGGTCCAGGAGACCGATTTCGGCGCCGTCATCGTCGACATGGATGCGGCCAAGCTCGAGGAGATCGAGTCGCTGCAGCGCATCATGCGGCGGCTCGAAGGCCGGGTCCCGGTGGTGGTCGTCACCCAGGAGTTCAACGCGGCCGCGGTGCGCATCCTGGTGCAGCTCAAGGTCGCCGATTTCCTCGTCAAGCCGATCACCACGGCCGATCTGGTGCGCTCGGTCATCCGGGCGCTGCAGGGGCCGGGTCGGGAGGAAAACACCGAGTCGCAGATCTATACCTTCATGCCTGCCGCCGGCGGCGTCGGCACCACGACGCTGGCCCTGCAGACGGCGTTCCAGCTGCACCATTCGGTAACGCGCGGCGCCTCGACCTGCGTGGTCGACCTCAACTTCCAGCAGGGCGCCTGCGCGGAATATCTCGATCTGGAGCCGCGCTTCGACATCACCGAAATCGAGAACCAGCCGGAGCGCCTCGACCGGCAGCTGCTCGACGTGATGCTCTCCAAGCACGCGAGCGGGCTTTGCGTGCTGGCAGCACCCACGCGCCCCTCTGAAATGCGCTCGTTCAAGACCGATGTCGTGGTGCGCATGCTCGACCTGGTCTCGGCGTATTTCGACAATGTCGTCATCGACATGCCGCGCACCTGGTTCCCGTGGACGGAGACGGTGCTGCTCGGTTCGAACAAGCTCTACATCGTTGCCGAGATGACCGTGCCGTGCCTGCGCCACACGCAGCGCCTCATCCAGGCGATCTACGAGACCGCCGGCAAGGAAGTGAAGCCCAATGTCATCGTCAACCGCTTCGAGCAGAAGATGTTCGACAGCGGCATCAAGCAGGCGGACGTCGAGGAGATCCTGGGCGAGCATTTCGTCGGCGGCATCTCCAACAACTACCGGCTGGTGCGCGAGGCTGTCGACCGTGGCGTGCCGCTGCACGACATCGATCCCAATGCCAATGTCGTCAACGACTTGAAGAAGATCATCCTGCCCGAAGAGGCCGTCGCGACGACCACCAGGTCGAAATCGCTGTTCGATCTCGGCAGGGGCCTGCTGAAGAGGAAGGCAGGATGAGCAGCCGCTTTTCCACCCTGCAGAACCGTGACGCGCGCCCGCAGCGGCCGCCGGAACCGATGCCCGTCACGCATCACGCCGTGGTCATTCCGACGACCCGCAAGCCTGCGGCGCCAAAACCGGAAGCAGCCCCGGCAAAAAGCGCCAACAAGGTGCTCGACGCGCGCGTGCGCATCCACCGCATGCTGCTCGAGGAGATCAACCTCGTCGCGCTGGAGCGGCTGCCGAAAGAGGAGATGCGCCGCCAGGTGCACGATTTCGTCTCCGAAAAGACGCGCCAGGAGCGGATGGCGATCAACACCGCCGAGCTCGAAGCACTGGTCGACGACATCGTCGACGAAATGGTCGGCCTCGGTCCGCTGGAGCCGCTGCTCAAGGACCCCGAGATCAACGATATCCTGATCAACGGCCACCAGAACTGTTTCGTCGAGCGGCGCGGCAAGCTGCAGCAGGTGAATATCCCGTTCAAGGACGAGGCGCATCTGCTTCGAATCATAAACAAAATCGTTGCGGCGGTCGGCCGGCGAGTCGATGAATCGCAGCCGATGGTCGACGCGCGCATGCTCGACGGCTCGCGCTTCAACGCGGCTATCCGACCCGTGGGCGTCGACGGACCTTTGGTGTCGATCCGCAAATTCTCCAAGAACAAGCTCGGCCTGCACAAGCTGGTCGAATTCGGCGCCATCACCCAGAACATGGCCGAGGTGCTGGCGGCGGCCGTGCATGCCCGCAAGACGACCATCATCTCCGGCGGCACCGGCACCGGCAAGACGACGATGCTCAATGCGCTGTCGGCGTTCATTCCCGAGGACGAGCGCCTGATCACCATCGAGGACGCCGCCGAGCTGCAATTGCAGCAGCCGCATGTCGCGCGCATGGAGACACGACCCGCCAATATCGAAGGCCACGGCGAGCTGAAGCAGCGCGACCTGGTCAAGAACGCGCTGCGCATGCGCCCCGACAGGGTCATCCTCGGCGAATGCCGCGGCGAGGAAGCATTCGACATGCTGCAGGCGATGAACACCGGCCATGAAGGCTCGATGGCGACGATCCACGCCAACACGCCGCGCGATGCGATCTCGCGACTGGAGCAGATGCTCGGCATGACCGGCATGCCGATGACGGTGCAGTCGATCCGCAGCCAGATCGCCAGCGCCCTCGACATCATCGTCCAGCTGACGCGCCTCTCCGACGGCAAGCGCAAGGTGACCAGCGTCGCAGAGGTGACGGGCATGGAAGGCGACGTGATCCAGATGCAGGAGATCTTCCGCTTCGTGCGCACCGGCATGGAGGCCGACGGCAAGATCATCGGCCATTTCGAAGCGACAGGCATCCGCCCGCGCTTCCTCGAGGACCTGCGCAACATGGGCATCGAATTCCCGGGCAGATATTTCGAGCCCGGCCGGCCACAGGAGTAGCCGGTGTTCGACGGATTCAGCCCGGTCTATGTCGTCTACGCCGCGGCGGCCCTTACCGGCATCATGATCGCCGAAGGCTGCTACCTGCTCTATGCCGGCCGCAGCGACAAGCGCAAGGCCATCAACCGCCGCATGAAGCTGCAGGAAAACAAGATCAGCCAGGAACAGGTGCTGATCCAGTTGCGCAAGGAACGAGGCGTCGAAGGCGGCAGCTTCGTGCTTTCCGTCGATCGGTTTCGCGC
Source organism: Mesorhizobium sp. M3A.F.Ca.ET.080.04.2.1 (assembly GCF_003952525.1). NCBI lineage: Bacteria > Pseudomonadati > Pseudomonadota > Alphaproteobacteria > Hyphomicrobiales > Phyllobacteriaceae > Mesorhizobium > Mesorhizobium sp. M3A.F.Ca.ET.080.04.2.1. Next base: position 5,907,204 of record NZ_CP034451.1, read on the forward strand.
CTTGCGCATGCAGTCCGGCATGATCATGCCGCTGCCCAAATTCCTTACGATCACCTCGGGAATAGCGTTCGCGCTCGCGCTCCTCGCCGTCTGGAAGGGCTTGCCCCTGCTGTTCGGACTTGTCCTGCTCCTGGTGCTAGTGCCCGTGTTGCCGGTGATGGCGATGCGAACGCTGCGCAAGCGCCGTCACAAGAGGTTCGGCATGCAGTTGCCGGAGGCGCTGGAACTGATCACGCGCGGCCTGAAAGCCGGCCATCCGGTGCCGGTGGCGATTGCCATGGTGGCGCGCGAAATGGGCGATCCGATCGGCACCGAGTTCGGCGTCGTCGCCGACGAGGTCACCTATGGCTCCGACCTGGTTTCGGCGCTCAACAATCTGTTCGACCGGGTCGGCCATGAGGACCTGCCGCTGTTCGTCACCGCCGTATCCATCCAGAACAGTTCGGGCGGCAACCTGCGCGAAATCCTCGACGGGCTGTCGTCGACAATCCGCGAGCGCGGCAAGCTGCGCCGCAAGGTGCGCGCCATTTCGACCGAGGGCCGCATGTCGGCCTACATCCTGACCGCCGTGCCGGCGCTGCTGTTCACCGCCATCATGGTGCTGATGCCGCAATTCTACCGGGATGTCTGGGGTGTGCCGAAGACCTGGTACATGCTGGGCGGTTCGGTGTTCTGGCTGATGCTGGGTAACGCGGCCATGTTCAAGATGTCGAATTTCCGGTTCTGAGATGATGGAAGACGCGATCCGCTTCCTGGCTTCGCTCGCGCCGACATCGCTGATGCCGGTGGCGGTGCTCTTGCTGGTCCTGGGCGGCGGCGCGATGGCCTGGCCGCTCGTCGTTGCCAAGGGCGACCGGGGCGAAGTCAAGCGACGGCTGAAGGTCGAGGCGAGCCAGCCGGTCGAGGTCGAGCCGACGACCAGGAAGAATTCCAGCGCCGTGCGCGAGAAGGCGGTGAAGCGGGCGCAGGAGTTCTATGCCAAGAGCGATCCGGAGAACGTCGCCCGGCTGCGGCTGAAGCTCATCCAAGCCGGCTACATGGATCCGCGCGCCGTCGGCATGTTCTTCCTGATCCGTTTTGCCGCCCTGGTCGGCGCGGCACTTGGTGCGTTCGTGGTCAACCACTGGGCGGCCAGCGCCGAGTCCAGCATGACCAGCCGCTGGACCCTCGTCATCCTGTCGGGCGCGGGCGGCTATTTCCTGCCCGGACTGGTGCTGACGCAGAAGGTGCGGGAGAAGATGCGCGAATACCGCAACGGCTTCCCCGACTTCATGGACCTGATGATCGTCTGTTCGGATGCCGGCATGAGCATGGAGGCCGGCATCGAGCGCGTTTCGAAAGAGCTCGGCAAGACCTATCCGTCGCTCAGCCAGAACCTGCAGCTGGTGTCGCTGGAACTCAGGGCCGGCCGCAGCCTCGACGACGCGCTGAAAGCGCTGGCGGACCGCCTCAGCCTCGATGAGGTCCGATCTTTCGCGACGCTGCTGCAGCAGTCCAAGGAACTCGGCACCAGCCTGTCGGGCGCGCTGCGCGTCTTCTCCGACGAGATGCGTCACAAGCGTATGTCGCTCGCCGAGGAGAAGGCGCATGCCCTGCCGGCCAAGATGTCGGTGCCGGTAACGGTCTGCATCCTGCCGGTGGTGCTGATGGTCGCCATCATCCCGATCATCGTGAAGCTGACGGCGGCGCATTGAGTATTCAGCTAAAGCCGACCTGAGCCGAGCCAAGGCGCGCCCGGCGGCGCTGGTTAACGCATCCTTTGCCCGCAACCGAATTTTAGGCGCATTTCGGCACCGAAGTTTAATCGCTGTCCTTTATGGTCATTGGTGAAGAACGACCCGGCAAATCGGGCGATGGGGCAGGGCATGCGTCACAGACTATCCACGGCAGCGGCCGCGCTGGCTGCGGTTCTCCTGGTCACCGGCTGCACGACCGACAACAACGTCGATACCACCAAAACCACCGCCATCCAGCCGAAGGCAAAGGACGTTAGCGCCACCGATCTCGCTGAGGGCAAGGCGCAGTTCCGCGAGGCGAATTTCGGCCTTGCCGAACAGCATTTCCGCAAGGCGGTGGAACTCAGGGCTGACAATGCGGAAGCCTGGATGGGCCTCGCAGCCTCCTATGACGAACTCGGCCGTTTCGATTTCGCCGACCGCGCCTATGCCCAGTTGCTGAGGGTTGCCGGGCGCAAGCCGCAGATCGTCAACAACATGGGCTATTCGCAGCTCCTGCGCGGCAACAAGAAGAAGGCCAGGGCGCTGCTGCTCGAGGCCCGCGCCGGCATGGCCGACCAGACCGTCGTCAACGCCAATCTGGCGCTGCTCGACAAGAGCTGATCACCCGCGCGGGCTCAGTGTTCGATGCAACCGACCGCCTCAGAAATCTGCTTTGCGGTCACTTCCAGACGCAGGGTCGGTATGCGCCTTCCTGGAGATTGTCCCAGGACAGTTCAGCCGCGCGGGCATTTCGGCCACCACGTCGACCGTTTGTAAACCCTTTATCGAGGTGGGGCCGAAGCGCTCGCTGAAAACGGTTTGCGCGCGCCGCTGGCGACTTACAATACAGGGGGCGACGACCCGCAAAAGGCAGTTCTTCACCGATGTTGGATTTCAGTTCGCTTCTGCTCGCGGCGGCGCTGTCGGGCACATGCCTCAGCGTTACCATGCTTGCGATCTGGTTCACCACGCCGCGGGCGCGTTTCGTTCTGACAGTCGCGTGCGGCATGCTCATCCTGGTTGTCCATGTCGTCCTGTTCTGGCGCTATACCAGGGATGCCGGCCCATGGCTCTGCCAGGCCGTGCTCGCGCTGCTCACGCTGGGGTTCCTGATCCTCTGCCTGTCGGCCATGCAGTATCTCGGCTATCGTGGCTTTCGTCGCGCCGTCATCCCGGCGCTCGTGGCGATGGGCGCCTGTGCGATCGTCACGTTTTTCGGCTTCGACGGCGTCGGCTTCCAGATCACCTATGCGGCGGTGACGGCGTTGCTCGCGGCGATCGGAATCATGTTCTGGTCGAGAGGCGACCAGGACCGCCGGATCCTGCTGGTCGTCTCCTTCCTGAGCGGGGTCTGCGGCATTTCCTTCGCGCTTTGCGGGCTGGTGTTGCTCGTCCAAGGACAATGGGTCCTTGGCGCCGCGCCCGACAACTGGGCGGAGCAATTGAACTCCGTCGTCGCGGTCGCGTGCATGACCGGCCTCGGAGCGCTGACGCTTTCGTTGCATCACCTGCAGGCGCAGATCGAGCTCAAGGCCGAGACGCTGACCGATCCGTTGACCGGCCTGATGAACCGGCGCGCGCTGAACGAGCTCTACGGCGAGCGGAGCTTCGGTCCCTTCATGGCCATCGCCATGTTCGACCTCGATCATTTCAAGACCACGAACGACGTCTACGGCCATCCAGTCGGCGACCAGGTTCTGTGTCGCTTCGCGGCTGTGATCAGGAAATACGGCAGAACGGGCGTCGACGCCTTCCGTCTGGGCGGTGAGGAATTCGCAGTGGTGATGTCGCGCATGACCCCTGAAAAGGCCCACGACATGGCAAGCCGGATCGGCGTCGCCTTCGGCACGGAGGTCGTCGCCACACATCGCGGTCCGCTGCGCAGCAGCGTCAGCGGCGGCATGGGTTTTGGCGCGGTGGCTGGTCGGCCGCTGGACGAGGTGCTGGCCGAGGCCGACGCCGCGCTCTATGCCGCCAAGCGCGGCGGGCGCAACCGCGTCGTCATCGCCACCGAGGCTGAGCCGGGCCAGCCCGATACCGGGCCGGCCCTGCGTTCGGCCTGAACGCGCTTACTCGGCCGCGCCGAGATATTCCGACAATGGCGGGCAGGAACAAACGAGGTTGCGATCGCCGGCGACATTGTCGATGCGCGACACCGGAGGCCAGTATTTCGCGGCCAGGTCGGCGTCGCCGGCGGGATAGGCGGCTTCCAGGCGCGAATAGGGATGGGTCCAGGTGGCGGCGAGCGCCTCGGCGGCGGTGTGCGGAGCGTTGACCAGCGGATTGTCGGCCAGCGGCCACTCGCCCTTCGCCACCTTCGCCGCCTCACCGGCGATCGCAATCATAGCCTCGCAGAAGCGGTCGAGCTCGCGCTTGGGCTCCGATTCGGTCGGCTCGACCATCAGCGTGCCGGCCACCGGGAACGACATGGTGGGTGCGTGGAAACCGTAGTCGATCAGGCGCTTGGCGATATCGTCGACGCTGATGCCGGCGCTGTCCTTCAGCACGCGGGTATCGAGGATGCACTCATGGGCAATGCGATCGCTCCTGCCCTTGTAGAGCAGCGGGAAGTGCGGCGCCAGCCGCGTCGCCACGTAGTTGGCCGACACGATCGCCGTCTCGGTCGCCTGCTTCAGGCCGGAACCGCCCATCATGCGGATGTACATCCAGGTGATCGGCAGGATGGAGGCGCTGCCGAACGGTGCCGCCGCAACTGCGTGTGCGGAGCCTTCGGTGACATGGCCCGGCAGATAGGGCTTGAGATGTGCCCTGACGCCGATCGGGCCGACGCCAGGGCCGCCGCCGCCATGCGGGATGCAGAAGGTCTTGTGCAGGTTCATGTGGCAGACGTCGGCGCCGATGTCGGCAGGACGCGCGAGGCCGACCAAGGCATTGAGGTTGGCGCCGTCGAAATAGACCTGGCCACCATGCTCGTGGATGAGGGCGCACAGGTGGCGCGCGCCTTCCTCGTAGACGCCGTGCGTCGAGGGATAAGTGAACATCAGCGCCGCGAGGTTCTTCGAATGCTCGTTGGCCTTGGCTCTCATGTCGTCCATGTCGATGTTGCCGTCGTCCGTGCAGCGCACGACGACGACGCTCATTCCGGCCATCGCCGCGCTCGCCGGATTGGTGCCGTGCGCGGAAGACGGAATCAGGCAGACTGTGCGATGGCCTTGGCCGCGCGAGCGGTGATAGGCGCGGATGGCAAGCAGCCCGGCATATTCGCCCTGGCTGCCGGCATTGGGCTGCAGGCTGACCGCGTCGAAACCGGTGATCTCCGACAGCCAGCCTTCCAGTTCGGCGGCCATGGCGCGGTACCCCGCCGAATGGCTGGCCGGCGCGAAGGGATGCAAGTTGGCGACGCTTGGCCAACTCACCGGCATCATCTCGGCCGCGGCGTTGAGCTTCATCGTGCAGGAGCCGAGCGGGATCATGGCGCGGTCGAGCGCCAGATCCTTGTCGGCGAGCCGGCGCAGGAAACGCATCATCTCGGTTTCGGAGCGGTTTTCGTGGAAGACGGGCTGCGTCAGGAACTCGCTGCCGCGCGGCTTTCCGGGCATGGTGCCATCGGCAGCGTCCGCTGCATTGGCGCCAAACAGGGCGGCGATCGCCTCGAGGTCTGCCTCGGTCGAGGTCTCGTCAAAGCTGATCCCGACGTGGTCGGTGTCGATGAGACGCAGCAGGCGGCCGCCCTTTTCGGCGGCGGCGGCGATCGAGCCGGCCTTTCCCTTGACTTCGACCGTCACCGTGTCGAAGCGGTTTGCGCCAAGCACCGAAACGCCCGCAGCCCTCAGGCCGGCCGCGAGGCGGCTGGCGAGCCCGTGGACGCGCTCGGCAATCGCCTGCAGGCCCGCGGGGCCGTGCCAGATCGCATAGGCGGTGGCCATGTTGGCGAGCAGCGCCTGTGCCGTGCAGATGTTGGAGGTCGCCTTGTCGCGGCGGATGTGCTGCTCGCGCGTCTGCAGCGCTAGCCGATACCCTGGACGTCCCTCGCTGTCGGTCGACTGGCCAACGAGGCGGCCGGGCATCAGGCGGGTCAACCTGTCGGAGACGGCGCAATAGGCGGCGTGCGGACCGCCAAAACCCATCGGCACGCCGAAGCGCTGCATCGGGCCGACGGCGATGTCGGCACCGAGCTTCGCCGGCGCGTCTGTCAGGGTGAGCGCAAGCGGATCGGCGATGAAGATGACCAGCGCGCCGGTGGCGCGGGCCTTCTCGATCGCCGTCTTGTGGTCGCCATAGACACCGAACGTGTCCGGCCAGGAAACGAGCAGGGCGGCGGTGTTGTCGTCGATGCTCTCGCCGTCCACCTCGGTGCCGAGCGGCTCGGCGCGGGTGCGAACGACATCCAGCGTCTGCGGATGCGGGGTGCCGGCGAGCGCAACCTTGGTGCGCTTGTCGCGGTGATGGCGCAGCGCGATGCCGACGGCCTCGGCGACCGCGGTCGCCTCGTCGAGCAGCGAGGCGGACGCCACCGGCAGGCCGGTGAGTTCTGCGACCAAGGTCTGGAAATTGAACAGCATTTCCAGCCGGCCCTGGCTGATCTCGGCCTGGTAGGGCGTATAGGCCGTGTACCAGGCCGGATTCTCGAACAAGTTGCGTTGGATGACGGGCGGCACGTGCACGCCGTGATAGCCGGCGCCGATGAAGCTTTTCAGCACCGTGTTCTTCGCCATGATCGCCGACAATTCGGCCAGCGCTTCCGCCTCGCTGGCGGGGGCGGGCAGATCCAACGGCTCATCGAGGCGAATCGATCTCGGCACGGCCTGGCTGATCAGCGTCTCGACGGAGGGAACGCCGAGGGAGGCGAGCATCGCCCGGACATCGTTGAGGCCGGGGCCGATATGGCGGGCCGAGAAGGGGATTGGTGCTGCGGTCATCGTAACTGTCCTGCTATCAGCCGATATGGGCTTTGTAGGCGGCTTCGTCCATGAGGCCGTCAAGTTGGCTCTCGTTCGAAAGCTTCATCTTCCAGAGCCAGCCGTCGCCCGTCGCCGCGGAATTGACCAGCGAAGGATCGGCCGACAGCGAGGTGTTGGCCTCGGTGATCTCGCCATCGGCCGGGGCATAGACATCCGAGGCGGCCTTGACGGATTCGACGACGACCGCGGTGTCGCCCTTGGCGAGCTTGCGACCGATTTCCGGCAGTTCGACGAAGACGAGGTCGCCGAGCTGCTCCTGCGCGTAATCGGTGATGCCGACGGTGGCGACGCCGGCTTCGACGCGCAGCCATTCGTGATCTTCAGTGAAATAGGTCTTTGCCATCGGGACTTATCCTTTGCGGTAGCGATGTGGCGTGAAGGGCAGGGACGTGACGTCGATCGGGATCTTGGTCCCGCGGACGTCGGCGAAGAGCTTTGTGCCGGGCTTTGCGAGTGATGTTTCGACGTAGCCCATGGCGACCGGATGGCCGGTCGAGGGGCCAAAGCCGCCCGAGGTGACATGGCCGGCCCGATTGCCGTCGGCGTCGACAAGCGCCGCGCCAGCCCGCACCGGCTGGCGGCCGTCCGGCTTGAGGCCGACGCGTTTTTGCGCCGCGCCGCGCTCGAGAATCGACCGTAGCGCGTCGGCGCCAATGAAGGAGCCTGCAGCACGCACTTCCCTGGGGATCGCCCACATCAATCCGGCGCTGGCCGGGTCGATCTCGGGGGTAAGGTCCTGCCCATGCAGGCAGAGCCCGGCCTCGAGCCGCAGGCTGTCGCGGGCGGCGAGGCCGATCCATTGCACGCGCTCGTCCTGCAGCAATTTGGCGACGAGGTCGCGGGCATCCGCTTCCGGCAGGCCGATCTCGAAACCGTCCTCGCCCGTGTAGCCGGAGCGGCTCATGAACCAGTTCGGCCGCGGCTCGACGCCATGCATGAAAAGCAGGGAGCCCGTCTCGATGCCGGCCCGCGAAAGGGCTGCCCACGCATCGGGCCCCTGGATCGCGAGGAAGACACGGTCGAGCGGTTCGACCCTGGCGTCGAAATCCGCGGCGAGCTCGCGCAGGTGTTTCTCGTCCTCGACCGCGTTGCCGGCGTTGGCGACGATCATGAAGCGATCGTCGCCGAGCCGGGTGACGATGAGGTCGTCGATGATGCCGGCGGCCTCGTTGAGAAAGAAGGTGTATTTGGATTGGGAGATGTCCAGCGCGCCGGCATCGAGCGGGTAGGCGCGCTCGAGGAGCGCCGCGGCGCCCGGACCGCTGACCTCGAACAGCTTCATGTGCGAGATGTCGAACAAGCCGGCATGCTCGCGCGTGTGCAGGTGTTCCTTCATCACGCCGGCCGGGTAGGTGAGCGGCATAGACCAGCCGGCAAACGCACCGAAACGCGCGCCGGCGGCGCTGTGCAAATCCTCAAGCGGCAGGTGTTTGGTGTCGTCGACCGTCATGTCTTCTCCAGAGTCACACGCAATCGACCGCCAAATGGCGGCCTAGTCCGTGCCCCTCTGTCTGAAGCCTGAGAGACTCGCGCCCCGTAACTCTGTCGGCAGCGCTTACACCTTCGGCGCGGGGCGCGAGCCCCGACTTTCCAGAGTGTTTTTCCCGTCCACGGTTCTTTTGCCTGAGAGATTTCGGGCGATTTCCCCTTCGGCGACAGCTTTCGCTGTTCTCTCCCGCAAACAGGTGGGACTCAGAGTTCCGAGCCCCCGACGCGCCATCCATAGCCCGTCAACGACACCTTGTCACCTCCCTGCGACATCCATTGCACATCGACCTTCGTCTGACGCATCTCGTTCCCGCAAAACTGCTGCAGACCGCTGGTCGAGCCCCGAAGGGTGCTCTTGGGCGAGGTGCATTGGCCGACAAGTCTTCGCTAACCACGCCGGTCGTGCCCCGCTGAGTGGTGTAGCTCGGCGGTAGCGAAGCCGCTCGCGAGCGCGCCCTCAACAGCGCCGTAGCGAGCGAGCGGCGTAGCGGTGGTCATCGATGTTCTTCGGTAGGGTTGGGTTGCTGACACAACCTGATTCGAAGGAAGCACCGATGACCGACGACATGATGGACCTGCGCACGCTCGTGGAGAAGACCCCCGACGCCGATATCTTGCGCGAGATGATCGGCTTTGCCGCTGAGCGGCTGATGGAGCTGGAAGTGGGCGCGGCGACCGGCGCGGCCCATGGCGAGAAGAACCCGCTGCGGCTTGTCCAGCGCAACGGCTATCGCGACAGGGACTGGGAGACGCGGGCCGGCACGGTCGAGCTGCGCATCCCAAAGCTGAGGAAGGGCTCCTACTTCCCCAGCTTCCTGGAGCCGCGACGCATGGCCGAGAAGGCGCTCACCGCGGTCATCCAGGAGGCCTACGTGCAGGGCATCTCGACGCGCTCGGTCGACGACCTGGTCAAGGCGATGGGCGCGAGCGGCGTCTCCAAAAGCCAGGTGAGCCGGCTCTGCGAGGAGATCGACGGCAAGGTGAAGGCCTTTCTCGAGCGGCCGATCGAGGGCGATTGGCCATACCTGTGGATCGACGCCACCTACCTGAAGGTGCGCCGCGGTGGCCGCATCGTCTCGGTCGCCGTCATCATCGCCGTCGGCGTCAACGCGGACGGCCGCCGCGAGGTGCTGGGCATGGAGGTCGGCACCTCCGAGGCCGAGCCGATCTGGACCGAGTTCCTGCGCAAGCTGACCCGTCGCGGCCTGCGCGGCGTCAAGCTTGTCGTCTCCGATGCTCATGAGGGCCTCAAGGCCGCCGTCACCAAGGTGCTCAGCGCCACATGGCAGCGCTGCCGGGTCCACTTCATGCGAAACGTGCTGGCGCACGCCGGCAAGAGCGGCCGCAGGGTCGTCTCGGCCTTCATCGCGACCGCCTTCGCCCAGGAGACGCCCGAGGCTGCCAGCGCCCAATGGCGTGCCGTCGCCGACCAGATCCGGCCGAAGGTGCCGAAGCTGGCGACAATCATGGACGAGGCCGAGCCCGACGTGCTGGCCTACATGACCTTCCCCAAGGAACATCGCACCAAGCTCCACTCGACGAATCCGATCGAGCGTCTCAACGGCGAGATCAAGCGGCGCACCGAGGTCGTCGGCATCTTCCCCAATGACGATGCCATTGTCCGTCTCGTCGGCGCGTTGCTGCTTGAACAGAATGATGAATGGGCCGTGCAGCGGGCGCGCTACATGACTCTTGAGACCATCAGCCAAATGAGCGATGATCCGCTCATCAGCCTGCCGGCAGTGGCGCGCTGATCAATTCCGGCCCATGCCGGAGAGCACGGCGACCAATGCCGTCAGCTACACCACTCCAGTGGGCACGATCACCACGCCGTTTGCCGGTTTCTCAAGACACTTCTGATAGAGCAGGATGCAATAACGCTTTGGGTCTGCCGACGGCGGCGATGGGCAGGGACGACAAATGGGCGAATTGATCATGAGCGCTCCTGTGGCGGGGCTGATCTCCAAGAACCGAATCACGGCCGAGGACGTGACGATGCTGCGGCGCGAAGTATTCGCCGACGGCGTTGTTACGCGGGGCGAGGCCGAGGCATTGTTCGCGCTCGAACAGACGGCGCGCGACAAATGTCCGGAATGGGCGCCCTTCTTCGTTGAGGCGGTGACCGACTACATCGTCCGCCAGGAAAAGCCGGAGGGCTATATCTCGCAGGAAAATGCCGACTGGCTGGTTCGCACCATCTCGCGCGACGGCATGGTCGACAGCCGCACCGAACTCGAACTTCTGGTGCATGTGCTGGAGGAAGCCAAAACCTCGCCCAGCCTGCTGGCGGCCTATGCGCTGGAGCAGGTCGCCCATGCCGTGATCGACGGCAAGGGGCCGCTGATGTTGGGCGGCCAGTTGGTTCCGGGGCTGATCGCCAAGGCAGAGGTCGACCTGCTGCGCCGCATCCTTTATGCCTATGGCGGCGACGGCAACATCGCCATCACCAGGGCCGAAGCCGAGATCCTGTTCAAAATCAACGACAAGACCGCGGCGGCCAACAACGACCCGTCCTGGAACGCTCTCTTCGTCAAGGCGATCGCCAACTATGTGATGTGTTCGGCCGGCTACGAGCCGCCGACGCGCGAGGCGGCTCTGCGCCACGAGAGCTTTCTCCAGCACGCGGAACCGGAGATCGGCAGCTTCTTCAGCCGCATGGTGTCGGGCGGGCTCGCCGGCATCATGGAGGCCTACCATTCGCCCGCTGACGTCGAGGCGGACTGGGAAGCCAAGAACAGGGCTGCGGAGGCGCTCGCGCGCCGCGCCGAAACGATCGACGCCGGCGAGGCCAAATGGCTCGCCGACCGCGTCGGCGGCGACAAGCGGCCGCTGCGGGAGAACGAACGCGCGCTGCTGACGTTGATCAAGCATGCTTCGCCGGAAATCCATCCGGCTTTGAAGCCGCTGCTCGACAAAGTCGCCTAGGGTCTTGACCGCCAATGAGACGTCGATCGGAGTCCTTCAAGCGATGATATCTTGGATCAATTGAGTCAGAGGGGCTTCGTCGCCGGAAAAACTATCGATCATCGCTTTCATGACTCGGTCACGCTCCAGCTTATCGTCGTCGAACTCATATCCGGCGTTGTCAGTTAGTATTGCTAGAAACGCCAATTGAGTACGACCGTTACCCTCCCGGAACGGATGGATTGCGTTGATCTCGGCAAGAACGTGCGCCACGCCGGCAGCAAAAATCTCCGGCTTCGCACCAACATAGTGGCTGGCCGCCGAGAGTTCCGCGAAAACACGCCGCATTTCGGTCTCGATATACTCGGGATAGCAAAACCAGTTACCGTCCTTGCCGATGCGAATGGTGCGCGGCTCGCCGGCCCACGCATAGACATCTTGAAACAGGTGGCGATGCAGAGCCCGATAATGCGAATAATCCAGATCTCCAGATGGAAATGCTTCGTCGGCGCGGGTTAGGAAAAGCGCGAGCTCGAATTCATCAAGCTTGGCTTGGTCGTGAATATCGAGGATGTTCCGCAGGACTGTTGTCCCGGGGTAGCATAGAGGGTCGTCCTCAGCGGCATAAATCACAACGCGCTTACTTCTTGTGCGCCTGTTCCTTGATAAGCTTGCGTCGCTCATCCCCGCTCAGCCCCCGCCGCGCGCTTTGCTCAAGGATATGCCCCATCCGAGAGCTCAGTTTCATACCTTCGACAGCGCTGATTTTGGCGCCTCGGTCACTCGTAAGGACATACTGTCCGCTTTTTGCGGAGCGATTTGGTCGGGAGGGCTTTTTCATCGACTCTACGATACCACATGCTGATCAAACGCGAACCCATTGTTTGGTGGGAAGACTTTTGGTTCGAGTTTGGCCGTCGTTCGCATTTTCTGTCGATTCAAATCCCACCATACCAGTCGTAGCCATTGTCTTCCCAATAGCCGCCGCGGCCGCCGCCGATGTTGGCAAAGCCGTCGATCAATTCGATCTTGTAGAGGTATTTCGGCATCTTGTAGCCGAGCTGGCGCTCGACCCGCACGCGCAGCGGCGCGCCGTTCTCGACCGGCAGCGGCTTGCCGTTGAGGCCATAGGCCAGAATCGTTTGCGGATGGCGGGCGTCGACCAGGTCGATGGAGCCGTAGTATTTGATGTCGCCGGAGAGGCTGCGGTCAATCGTGTCCAGGCAGTGGAACATGACGTAGCGTGCCTGAGGCTTCACGATGGCCTGGTCGAGCACGAGCGACAGCGGCGTGCCGGTCCATTTGGCGATGCAGCTCCAGCCTTCGACGCAATCGTGGCGCGTGATCTGAGTGCGGCTCGGCATGTTCTGCAACTGCTCGCGGGTGAGCGACAGCGGTTTCTCGACAAGGCCGGTAACCTCCAGACGCCAGTCGGAGAAATTCTTCGTGAGCAGGTTCTTGTAGGCGTCGTCGTCGGGTGCGGTAATGCCGTTCGGACGCTGCGGCTGGCGGATGTCGGCCTCGGTGAATTCCGGTGCCAGCGCATCACGGCCGGCAAGCAGCCGCTGCGCGCGCCAGGTCAGGCCGTTGGCGTTTTCGAGGAAGCTGCGCAGGCCGCCACCTACGCCAAGTCCGCTGTCGAAGGCATCGCAGCCGGATAGCGCGATTCCCGACAAGCCGAGGCTGGCAGAGGTCAGGAACTTCCTCCGGCTCATCTGGAACTTGGGGTCGATCTGGAATTTCGCCATGTCAGGCGCTCCTCTCGGACGCTTCGCCGTGCTCGGCGGGCGGATCGGTTCGGTACCAGCCGGTGATGATCGAGCGCAGCTCGTTGATCGGACCGGCGGCGAGGATCATCAGCATGTGGATGATGAAGAAGAGGACGAGCAGTACCATGACGGTGAAATGGATGGTGCGCGCCGTCTGTCTGCCGCCCAGAACTTCATTGAGCCACGGCAGAACCGAATTCATGCTCGGCGACATGGCAAGACCGGTGATGATCATCAGCGGCAAAAGCACGAAGAGCACACCGCCATAAGCCATTTTCTGCAGCGTGTTGTATTCGCGCGTGTGATGGAACTTCAGCTTCGCGTGGTCGACGATGTCGCGCGGCAGCCTGCGCAGATCCTCCAGGCGCGGCGCGAGATCGCGCCGGATATGGCCGTTGACCAGGCCGGCGACCAGCCAGACGAGCAAAGTGGCGGAGAGCAGCCAGGCGAAGAAGAAATGCACGACGCGGGCGGTGCCGAGGTCGTAGTAGGAGGGGATCGTCGCCCAAGCGGGGAAGGCGCGCGGCGTCTCCTGGCCGGGAGGCCCCGACCAGCCAAGCACCCCGGTCGTATCGAAGCGATGGCCGAGGATCTCGGTGAAGCCGCGCGGTCCGCTGTCGGTGTTCTCGGCGCCGATCTTGAGGATCGTGTTGTTGTACTCGAAGCCCGATTCCTTGCCGACATAGAGCTGCGGGCGGGCGTTGAAGATCTGCAGGCCGGAAAGCAGCATGAAAAACAGCGAGAAAGCCCACAGCCAGTGGGTGAGCCGCGTCCAGCGCGACTGCCGGTAGATCAGCGTCGCCTGTTTCGGCGAGGCTTCCGCTTCCGCGGTGGGTTGGCTCCTGGCAACCGATCCCATCATTGTCCTCCGGCCGCGTGCTCCGTCGCGGCATCAACTCATTGTCTTCCCCCAATACGTTGCGGGACAAGGTGATGTTTCACGCCATCACGGATTTATTACGGTGAGCCGAGAGTGACGGCGAGGTTGACCGCGGCGGCGACGATCACCGTGTTGAAGAAGAACGACAGGATCGAGTGGACAAGCACGACACGGCGCATATGCGAAGTCGTGATACCCGTATCGGCGGTTTGCGCGGTCATGCCGATGACAGTCGCGAAATAGAGGAAGTCGGACCCTTCCGGCCGTTTGCCGCCCGGAAAATCGAGGCCGCCGACCGGATCCTTCTTCTTGCCTTTCCCGTCGACGTCATCGCCGTTCATCCAATAAACATGCGCGTAATGCAGCGCCGCCATGGCGTGGATGGTGAACCAGCCAAGCGGGATCGACAGCAGCGCGAACGTCAGTTCGACCGGATGCGCGCTGCCCTTCTGGTTGATAAGCTGAAACAGGGAGCCAAGGGCGATGCCTACGACGAACAGGGTGACCGCAAAAATCAGCAACACCGGAAGGTCGGTGGCGCGCGCGTTCTTGCTGAGGTAGCGGCCGGTAAGCCTCGGCATCAGGGCGAGCACGAGGCCGATATAGGCGACGAAGAAGGCGTTGGCGCCGATCGAGTAGGCGAGCGGCGCACGCAGCAGCAGCGCAGTCGCTAGCGCCACGGCTCCGACGATCGCGGCGACGGCGAACTGCATGTGCCGGTACAGCGGTGGTTTGACGGAGGTGTCGTCAACCATGGCCAGCCTTGCGAAAGCGTTCAGCCCGGTGTGGCGGATTTCAGGGCCCACCGCAAGATGCGGTCAAGCTCGCCAAGAAAGCGCGAGCGGTCCTGCGGCGTGAAGGCGGCGTTGAAGCCGCGGCTCTCGCCGGTCTCGCGCAGATGCTGCTTGAGATCGCGCATGGCCACCGCCATTCCAATGGTTTCGGGCGTGAAGAGACGGCCGGTGGGTCCCAGCACATGCGCGCCGAGCGCAACCGTGCGTGCCGCAAGCGGGATATCGGCCGTCACGACGATGTCGTTGGACTTGGTATTTTCCACAATCCAGTCGTCCGCGGCATCCGCGCCCTTTGAGACGACGACATTGCGGATCATCGGATCGCGGGAAGGGCGCAGGCCGCCATTGGAAACGTAGGTGACCAGGACGCCATGGCGCTCCGCCACCTTCTCGACCTCGGCCTTGACCGGACAGGCATCGGCGTCGACGTAGATGGAGGGTGCAGGCAATCGTCTCTCCAACGCAACAAGGGGCCAGCAATAGCCGGCCCCTTGCATGAAACCCTGGAATTGTCAGCCCGCCAGGGCGCCGGACTTCTTCGCGGTCCAGGTGGCGATATAATCCATCAGGCCGGGATTGAGGCAGTCATAGGGTTCCAACCCGATCGACTTCAGCTGGGAGCGAATGCTGTCCATCCGGCTCGGGTCGACGCCGGATTCGATGATCGACGACACGAAGGCGGCAAAGCCCGGTGGCGACCAGCCATCCTCCTCGAAACGCTCGGGATGAATGAAGGACAGCCCCTTGAACGGATGGTCGCGCTCTACCGGTCCGTACATGTGAACGCCGCAATTGGTGCAGGCGTGGCGCTGGATGAGCGCTGCCGGGTCGACCACCTTCAGCTTGTCGCCATTCTCGGTGACGGTGACGTCGCCGGTGCCGGCAACGGCCACGACCGAGAACACAGCACCCTCAGGCTTCCAGCATTTGGTGCAGCCGCAGGCGTGGTTGTGGGCGATCTGGCCCTTGACCTTCACCTTCACCGGATTGCTGGTGCAGGCGCAGACCAACGTGCCGCCGGCAAAGCTCGCGCTTTCCTTCGGCAGGCCATTGTCGATTTTCGGATGCAGTTTTTCCGCCATTCGTATTTCCTCCCATGTTTGCCAGGCCGCGGGCGTGGTCGCCGGCGGCCGCTGGCTTTCCTCAGTAAACCACGACACTCCGGATCGACTTGCCCTCATGCATGAGGTCGAAGCCCTTGTTGATGTCTTCGAGCTTCAGCGTATGGGTGATCATCGGGTCGATCTGGATCTTGCCTTCCATGTACCAGTCGACGATCTTCGGCACGTCGGTGCGGCCGCGCGCGCCGCCGAAGGCGGTGCCCATCCAACTGCGGCCGGTCACCAACTGGAACGGCCGCGTCGAAATCTCCTGGCCGGCGCCGGCGACGCCGATGATGATCGACTTGCCCCAACCGCGATGCGAGGCTTCGAGCGCCTGGCGCATCACCTTGGTGTTGCCGGTGCAGTCGAAGGTGTAGTCGGCGCCGCCGATCTGGTCGGCGCCGCGCTTGGTCATGTTGACCAGGTAAGGGACGATGTCGCCGTCGATCTCCTTAGGGTTGACGAAATGCGTCATGCCGAATTTCTCGCCCCAGGGCTTCTTGTCGTTGTTGACGTCGACGCCGATGATCATGTCGGCGCCGGCAAGCTTGAGGCCCTGGATGACGTTGAGGCCGATGCCGCCAAGCCCGAACACCACCGCGGTAGCGCCCTGCTCGACCTTGGCGGTGTTGATCACCGCGCCGATGCCGGTGGTGACGCCGCAGCCGATGTAGCAGATCTTGTCGAAGGGGGCGTCCGCATTGACCTTGGCCAGCGCGATCTCTGGCAGCACGGTGAAGTTGGAGAAGGTCGAGCAGCCCATGTAGTGGAACAGTTTTTCGCCGCCGACCGAGAAGCGCGAGGTGCCGTCCGGCATCAAGCCCTGTCCCTGCGTGGCGCGGATCGCCGTGCACAGGTTGGTCTTGCGCGACAGGCAGGACGGGCACTGCCGGCATTCCGGCGTGTAGAGCGGAATGACGTGGTCGCCCTTCTTGAGCGAGGTGACGCCCTTGCCGACGTCGACGACGATGCCGGCGCCTTCATGGCCCAGGATCGCCGGAAACAGGCCTTCCGGGTCGGCACCCGACAGCGTGAACTCGTCGGTGTGGCAGATGCCGGTCGCCTTGACCTCTACCAGCACCTCGCCCTCGCGCGGACCTTCGAGGTCGACCTCCATGATCTCCAGCGGCTTTCCGGCGGCGACAGCTACTGCAGCACGCGTTTTCATGAGGCTTTTCCTCCCAAGGCAATCTTAAAGTTTCAGGTTACGACAGGCTGCCAAGCCCGCCCGGCGAAGCGAGTAACAGCCTGCCATCAATCATACGCCCGCTACCACATTAGCGGGTTCGGGGGTAAGGGCAATGTTTCTTGCGACGTTTTTCGGCGCTTCTGCAATCCTGCGGCTTCAACCGCAAAGGGCAAAATCTCCAGACCCTTGAGACGCCCCGGAATAGCCCATAGAACTTGGAAGACTTCGCCGGAGGACGACATCCGAATGTTCAAGAAGATCCTGATCGCCAATCGCGGCGAGATCGCTTGTCGCGTGATCAAGACGGCGCGCAAGATGGGGATTGCCACCGTCGCGGTCTTTTCGGACGCCGATCGCGACGCCGTTCATGTCGAGATGGCCGACGAGGCCGTGCATATTGGCTCATCGCCTGCCGCGCAGAGCTATCTCCTGCCTGAGAAGATCATTGCCGCCTGCAAGGAAACCGGCGCTCAGGCGGTGCATCCCGGCTACGGATTTCTCTCCGAGCGCGCCTCCTTTTGCGAAGCGCTGGAAGACCAGGGCATCGTCTTCATCGGTCCGAAGCCCAAGGCCATTCGTGCCATGGGCGACAAGATCGAATCGAAGAAATTCGCCAGCCAGGCCAAGGTGTCGACCGTGCCCGGCTGGCTGGGAGTCATCGAAAATGCGGACCATGCCGAGAAGATCGCCGGCGAGATCGGCTATCCCGTCATGATCAAGGCCTCGGCCGGCGGCGGCGGCAAGGGCATGCGCATCGCCTGGAGCAAGGCGGAAGTGCGCGACGGCTTCGAGCGGGCGCGGTCGGAGGCAAAAAGCTCGTTCGGCGACGACCGGGTCTTCCTGGAGAAGTTCGTCGTCGACCCGCGCCACATCGAGATCCAGGTGCTGGCAGACGCGCATGGCAATGCGCTCTATCTCGGCGAGCGCGAATGTTCGATCCAGCGGCGCAACCAGAAGGTGGTCGAGGAGGCGCCGTCGTCATTTCTCGACCCCAGGACGCGCAAGGCGATGGGCGAGCAGGCCGTGGCGCTGGCCAAGGCCGTCGACTACCAGAGCGCCGGCACGGTCGAGTTCATCGTCGACAAGGACAAGAACTTCTATTTCCTCGAGATGAATACGCGATTGCAGGTCGAGCATCCGGTGACGGAGCTCGTCACCGGCATCGACCTGGTCGAGCAGATGATCCGCGTTGCCGCCGGCGAGAAGCTTGGGATCAAGCAAAACGACGTCACGCTCAACGGCTGGGCCGTCGAGAGTCGTCTCTATGCCGAGGATCCATATCGCAATTTCCTGCCCTCGATCGGCCGGCTGACGCGTTACCGCCCGCCGCAAGAGGGGACGTTCGGCAATGTCGTGATCCGCAACGACACCGGCGTCACCGAAGGCTCGGAAATCTCGATGTTCTATGACCCCATGGTGGCCAAGCTGTGCACCTGGGCGCCGACGAGGCTCGAGGCGATCGACGCCATGTCGGAGGCGCTGGACAGCTTCATCGTCGACGGCATCGAGCACAATATTCCCTTCCTGGCGGCGCTGATGCAGCACCGGCGCTGGCGGGAAGGGCGGCTCTCGACCGGCTTCATCGCCGAGGAGTATCCGCACGGTTTCACCCAGGTCGCACCGGATGGCGAGGAAAGGGGGGTGTTTGCCGCGATCGCCACCGCGATCGAGCTGCTGCGGCGCGACCGGCTCGATCGTCTCGGCGGACGGCTGGCGCCGCATTCCGGCCACCTCAAGCGCGACTGGGTGGTGAAGCTCGGCGCCGACTATCTTCGGGCCTGCGTCGTCGACGGCATGATCTCGATACCCATGGAGGTCGATTTGTCGATCGACGGCGGCAAGCCCATCACCGTCGCCTCGGACTGGCGCCCAGGTGACGCGATCTGGCAGGGCAGCGTCGGCGGCAACAGACTCGCGGCGCAGATCCGGCCGGTGCCGAACGGCCTTCGCATCGCCTGGAAGGGCATGTCGGTGACGGCGCGCGCCATGCTGCCGCGCATTGCAGAACTCGAACAGCTGATGCCCGAGAAGCTGGCGCCCGATACCTCGAAAATGCTGCTCTGCCCGATGCCCGGCCTCGTTGTGTCGATCGCCGTTGCCGAAGGACAGGAGGTCAAGGCGGGCGAGACGCTGGCCGTGGTCGAGGCGATGAAAATGGAAAACGTGCTGCGCGCCGAGCGCGATCTCACCGTCTCAAAGCTCAACGCCAAGCCCGGTGACAGCCTGGCGGTGGACGCCGTGATCATGGAGTTCGCCTGATGCTGCGAGGGCAGGTTCCCCACCCAGCCCCCACCCTCGCTCCGGCGCCACCTTCACTCAACATGCCGGACTCACTGCGCGGCGACCATGAAGCGCTTCACAATGCGGTAGCGACGGGTTTCGGGGGAAGACGGGCCTGTTTCGCTGGCACATGGGCCGCCGGGCGACTAGATTAGGGCCGAGCCGAGATTCTCGAAGACAAGCAAGGGCCTAAGTCGATTGGCAGACGCAGGAACGACACGCGATCCGCTGAAGCAGGAAGCCATGGAAAGGGCGAGCCGACCGGAGCTGCCGGCGCGCACCTTCATCCATTTGCGGGTGCATTCGGCCTATTCGCTGCTGGAAGGCGCGCTGCAGCTCGGCGCCATCGTCGGCCACGCGGTCAAGAACGAAGCGCCGGCGATCGCGGTCACCGACACCAACAATCTGTTCGGTGCGCTGGAATTCGCGCAGAAGGCGGTCAAGGACGGCATCCAGCCGATCATCGGCTGCCAGATCGATCTCGCCTTTTCCGGCGAGGCTGTCGAGGCGCAGCGCGATCGCCGCCGTCACGGTCCCGAGATGTCGCCGATCGTGCTGATCGCCGCGACCGAAGCCGGCTATGCCAATCTTGTCCGGCTGATCAGCCGGGTCTATCTGGAGACGCCCCCCGGCGAGCCGGTGCATCTGACCAGCGCGATGCTGGAAGGCTTGTGCGACGGCTTGATCTGCCTGACCGGCGGTCCGCGCGGCCCGATCGGCAGCGCGCTGAAGGCGGATCGCCGCGATCTCGCCGAGCAGCGGCTCCTTGCCCTCAAGGCGCTTTTCGGCGACCGGCTCTATGTCGAGCTCGAGCGCGTTCAGGGCTACGACCGTGCCGTCGAGAAGTCGACGGTCGACCTCGCCTACAGCCATGAGCTGCCGCTGGTCGCGACCAACGAAGCCTTCTTCTCCAAGCGCGAGGACTATGAGGCGCATGACGCGCTGATCGCCATCGCCGAGGGCTCGGTGGTCGCCGCCGACAACCGCCGGCGGCTTTCGCCGGACAATTTCCTGCGCGAGCAGGCCGAGATGGCGCGGCTTTTCTCGGACCTGCCGGAGGCGATCGACAACACGGTCGAGATCGCGATGCGCTGCTCCTATTATCCGAAGAACCGCAGCCCGATCCTGCCGCGCTTCACCGGCGCCGATGCCGCGGACAAGGACGCGGCGGAAAAGGCCGAGGCGGCTGAACTCGCCCGCCAGGCTCGCGAAGGGCTGGAGGCACGGCTTGCGGCGCATGGGCCAACCCCGGGCTACACGGTGGAGCAATATCGCGAGCGGCTCGAGTTCGAGCTCGGCATCATCGAGAAGATGAAGTTCCCGGGTTACTTCCTGATCGTTGCCGACTTCATCAAATGGGCGAAATCGCAGGGCATCCCGGTCGGGCCGGGCCGTGGCTCCGGCGCCGGATCGCTGGTCGCCTATTCGACGACCATCACCGATATCGATCCGCTGCGCTTTTCACTGCTGTTCGAGCGCTTCCTCAACCCCGACCGCGTGTCGATGCCCGACTTCGACATCGACTTCTGCCAGGACCGGCGCGAGGAGGTGATCCGCTACGTTCAGCAGAAATACGGCCGCGACCAGGTCGGCCAGATCATCACCTTCGGTACGCTGCAGGCTCGCGCCGTGCTGCGCGATGTCGGCCGCGTGCTGCAGATGCCTTACGGCCAGGTCGACAAGCTTTCCAAAATGGTGCCGCAGAACCCGGCCAATCCCGTCAAGCTGGCCGATGCCATCGCCAACGAGCCTCGCTTCGCCGAGGAGGCCGAGAAAGAGCCGATCGTGCAGACGCTGCTCGAAACGGCGCAAAAGCTCGAGGGCCTCTACCGTCATGCCTCGACGCACGCCGCCGGCATCGTCATCGGCGATCGGCCGCTGTCGGAACTGGTGCCGATGTATCGCGATCCGCGTTCGGACATGCCGGTAACCCAGTTCAACATGAAATATGTCGAGCAGGCGGGGCTGGTGAAGTTCGACTTCCTCGGCCTGAAGACGCTGACGGTGCTGGAAACGGCCGTGAAGCTCATCCGCCGGCGCGGCGTCGACATCGATCTCGCGACGATACCGCTCGACGACAAGGACACTTACGCCATGCTGTCGCGCGGCGAGGTGGTCGGCGTGTTCCAGGTTGAAAGTGCGGGCATGCGCAAGGCGCTGATCGGCATGCGGCCGGACTGCATCGAGGACATCATCGCACTGGTCGCGCTCTACCGACCCGGCCCGATGGAGAACATCCCGACCTACAATGCCAGAAAGCATGGCGAGGAGGAGATGGCCTCGATCCATCCCAAGATCGACCATCTGGTGAAGGAGACCCAAGGCGTCATCGTTTACCAGGAACAGGTGATGCAGATCGCGCAGGAGCTTTCCGGCTATTCGCTGGGCGAAGCCGACCTGCTGCGCCGCGCCATGGGCAAGAAGATCCGCGCCGAGATGGACAAGCAGCGCGAGCGCTTCGTCACGGGTGCGGTCGAACGCGGCGTCGGCAAGGCGCAGGCCGACTTCATCTTCGACCTTCTGGCGAAGTTTGCCGATTACGGCTTCAACAAGTCGCACGCTGCCGCCTATGCGGTCGTCTCCTATCAGACCGCCTACCTGAAGGCGCATTATCCGGTCGAATTCCTGGCGGCGTCGATGACGCTCGATATGGGCAACACCGACAAGCTTGCCGATTTCAGGCAGGATGCGATGCGCCTCGGCATCGAAGTGGTTGCGCCTTCGGTGATGACCAGCTTCCGCCCCTTCGAGGTCGGCGAGAACAAGATCTTCTATTCGCTGGCGGCGCTGAAGGGCGTCGGCGATGCGGCGGTCGAGCACATCGTGCAGACGCGCGGCGAAAGGCCGTTCAAGAGCCTTGCCGACTTCTGCGAACGGGTCGATCCGAAGATCGTCGGCAAACGCGTTTTCGAGAGCCTGATCATGGCCGGTGCGCTGGATTGCTTCGGACATGACCGCGCCGCCATGATGGCCGGCGTGGAGCGCATGATGGGGCTGGCGTCTCTAGCGCAGCAGAATGCCATCTCCGGCCAGGCGGATATCTTTGGTGCCTCGCTCGGTGCGCAGTCGCAGGCGCTCAACCTCCCGGCCACCGATCCCTGGCTGGCCGCAGACAAGCTGCACCGCGAATTCCAGGTGGTCGGCTTCTACCTGTCGGCGCATCCGCTCGACGAATACAAGGCGGCGCTGCAGAAGATGCGGGTGCAGAACTGGGCGGAGTTTTCGGCGGCGGTGAAACGCGGCGCCGCCGCCGGCCGGCTTGCCGGCACCGTCACCACCAAGCAGGAGCGCAAGACCCGCACCGGCAACAAGATGGGTGTCGTGCAGTTTTCAGATACGACCGGACAGTATGAAGCCGTGCTGTTCTCGGAAGGACTGGCGCAATATCGCGACATGCTGGAGCCAGGCCGCTCGGTTGTGATCACGGTCTCGGCGGAAGACCGGCCGGAAGGCATCAATCTTCGCATCCAGACGGTGCAGTCGCTGGAGGACGAGGCCAGCCGCATCCAGAAGGCGCTGCGCATTTTCGTGCGCGACGCCCAGCCGATCAGCACCCTTGCCAACCAGCTCGCCGTAAAGGGCGAAGGGCAGGTGAGTTTCGTGCTCATCAAGGAGGCCGGACAGGGCGAGGTCGAGATCGAATTGCCCAACCGCTATCGCATCTCGCCGCAGGTCGCATCGGCCATGCGCGCGGTTCCCGGCGTGGTGGAAGTGGAACTGGTCTA
This sequence comes from Mesorhizobium sp. M3A.F.Ca.ET.080.04.2.1, assembly GCF_003952525.1. Lineage (NCBI taxonomy): Bacteria > Pseudomonadati > Pseudomonadota > Alphaproteobacteria > Hyphomicrobiales > Phyllobacteriaceae > Mesorhizobium > Mesorhizobium sp. M3A.F.Ca.ET.080.04.2.1. The sequence continues at coordinate 5,929,976 of NZ_CP034451.1, forward strand.
GCTCAGGGAGTCGCGGCTTCGGCTTCGGCCACCCGCGGCGTTTTGCGCTGCAGATTTAGCAGATTGCCCAACAGGATCAGCATGGCGCCGCCGGCGGTGAAGACGTCGATCTGTTCGTGGTAAAGCAGCCAGCCGACCAGCGCCGACAGCGGCACGCGCAGGAAATCCATCGGCGAAATGATGGTGGCGTCGGCATAGGCGAGCGCGCGGGCCAGGCAGAAATGCGATGACATGCCGGTGAAGGCGATGACGACGATCCATGGCCAGAGCGCAAGCGACGGATTGCGCCATTCATAGAGCGCCGGGATGAGGCCGATTGCCGACTGGATGAGCAGCATCCAGAAAATGATGCGCACGACGCTGTCGGTGCGTGTCAGCGATTTCACCAGCACCATCGAGATGCCGAAACAAACGGCGGCGCCCAGCACCACCAGATGGCCTGGATCCATGGAGCCGGCACTGGGGCGCACGATGATCACCACGCCGACCAGTCCGAGCACGATCGCTGCCAACCTTGGCTTTGAGAGCCGCTCGCCGAGAAAGCTGACGGCCAGGATGGCAGTCCAGATCGGCGTCGTGAATTCGATCGAGATCAGCACCGCGAGCGGGATCAGCGTCAGCGCATAGAGCCATGCTGCCTGGCCGGTATAGTGGATGACATTGCGGGCCACATGGGCAAGCGGGCGCTTCGTGCGCATTGCCGCGAAGCCGCCATTCATCATCACCAGCGGCAGCAGGATGAAGAAGCCGATCACCGAGCGAAGCTCAAGGACCTGGAACACGTTCAACTCGGCTGTCGTCTCGCGCCCGGCAATGGACATGCCCAGGAAGGAGGCGATCGAGAGCGCCATCCAGAGCGCCGCCCTGGGGATCGAGGGAGTGGGTGCCATCGGCGCTATGTGGCAAGCCGGGGCTTTCGCCGCAACCGGTAGCCACGGCATTCCACTGGGCCAGAGGGCAGTGTTTCTGTTCTAACCTCCGGCGAGCGACAGCCCGCGCGCTCGTTCGCGCAGCAATTCGAGCAACTGATTGCGCCGCGGTTCCGGCGTGTCGATCGGCAGCACGAAACAAAGCGTCCTGTTGATGGCGCCGTGGCCGTCGCAGATGGGGGCTGCCATGCACCAGGTGAAGCGGTCGGCAAGCGCCGAGGTCTCGCTGAAGCCCTGCATGCGCGCCTGGTCGACATCGGCGAAGAAATCCTGCGGAGCGATTATGCGTCCGTCGGGCAGCTTGTAATCCTCGGCCGGGATGAAGCTCTTCAGATCCGGCGGGCTCATATGGCCGACCAGCAGCCGCCCCGATGCCGTCCACGGGATCGGCACCTCGACGCCGACGTCGCTGGAGATGCGGAACGGACCGGGGGAGTCGCGGCAATCAAGGACGACGTATTTGTTGCCGCGCAGGCCGCAGAGTTGAACGGTCTCGCCTGTCTCGGCCGCCATCCTATCGAGGGTTTCGAGGATGCGGCGATAGTGGGCATTGTGATGCGAATAGGCCCAGCCGAACAGATGCATCGCCCGGCCGAAATAGACGTAGCCCTCGGAACCGACATTCTCCAGCATCTCGGCGTCGAGCAAGCTGTTGACTATCTCGTATGTCGTCGAACGCGGCGCGTTGATCATCTTGGCGATGTCGCCGACCCGCATCGGCGAGCGATGCTTGAGCAGCGCTTCGAGCAGCATGATGACGCGATCGATGCCGCGCCGCCGCTCGCCGCCCTGCGGCTGTACGCCGGCACCCGCCCCGATCGGTTCAGTCGCACCGTCAGTCATATCTGTCGCCCAGGATCATTTTTTCGGTCCTCGTCTCAAGGCGCTTGAAAGATGTCAAGGCTCAGTCTAGCATCCGCCTTGTCCGATATACAGACACATTGTCTGAAATATCGGACAAACTAACAAGACGGACAGAGAAGTCCAGACGGGAAACGAGCGGTCTCCGCGGCGCGGCGACCGGGGCGTTTCGTCGTCCCGACCCCGCATGTCCGGACACAACCACAGAAGGGGAACCGTCATCATGAGAACATCGCTTTTCGCATCCGCCAGTGCCCTTTGCCTCGGTCTCGTCATGGCCTTTGGAGCCGGCTCGGAGGCCAATGCCGCCGCCAAGTGCATCAAGGGCGATCGCAAGGCGCCGTACACGATCGGCTGGGCCAACATCTATTCCGTGCCGACCTGGATGAAGCAGACGCAGGGCACGATCGAAGCCGAGGTCGAGGCGCTGAAGAAGCAGGGGCTGGTCGACAAGCTGGTGGTGACCGACGCCCAGGGCGATGCCAACGTGCAGATCCAGCAGATCCAGTCGATGATCGATTCCAATGTCGACGCCATCATCCTGATCGCCGGGTCCTCGACAGCGCCGGCGCGTGTCATCGCGGATGCCTGCGCCAAGGGCATTGCCATCATCAATTTCGACAGCCTCGTCGACACCGACCAGGTGACCGCCAAGGTCAACACCGATTCCTCGCAGTGGGGTGATCAGGCTGCCAAGTTCCTGATCGACGCCATCGGCGGCAAGGGCAAGATCCTCATCCTCAACGGACCGGCCGGCGTTTCGGTCAGCGACGATCGCCGCAAGGGTGCCGATGCGGAGCTCAAGGCTCATCCCGACGTGAAGGTGCTGGCCGAGACCAACACCCCCTACAACGTCGCGCCGGCCCAGGAAGCCGTGACCAGCCTGCTCTTCGCCAACCCCGAGATCGACGGCATCCTGTCGCTCGGCGGCGCGCTGTCGGCCGGCGCGGTTCTGGCGCTCGACAAGCAGGGCCGCGACCAGGTGCCGATCACCGGCGAGAACGCGCGCCAGTTCCTCGAGCTGTGGAAGGAGAAGGGCCTGAAGAGCTGGGCCACCATGCAGCCGAACTGGCTCGGCGCCTTCGCCACCTACACCGCGGTCCAGGCGCTCGAAGGCAAGGACGTGCCGGCCTTCGTGAAGATCCCGCTGCCGGTCATCGACAATTCCAACATCGACGAATACCTGGCCCGAGCCAAGGATTTCCCGGCTGACGGCTACATCTATTCGCCTTACGATGAGGAGTTGTTCAAGAAGCTGCTGGCGCAGAAATAAGCCAGAAGGGTTGCGGCATTGACAACCACGGCTCCGCTCCTGGCCGCGCGGGGGGTGTCGAAGGCTTTCTTCGGCAACCCCGTCCTGCGCGACGTTTCCATTGCTCTCCAGCCGGGCCGCGTGCATGCGCTGCTCGGCGAGAACGGCGCAGGAAAGTCGACACTGATCAACCTTTTGTCCGGCGCGTTGCGCCCGGATGGCGGGGCGATCGAGGTCGACGGGCGCGCCGTGGCGCGCATGACACCGGCGCTGGCGCGGCAGGCCGGCATTGCCGTCGTGCAGCAGGAACTCAGCCTGACGGCCAGCCTGTCGATCGCCGAAAACATCGGGCTGGGCGCCTATCCGAAACGGTTCGGCCTGGTCGATTATCGAGAGCTTGCCGCCCGGGCGAAGGCGGCGTGCGACCTGGTCGGGCTGCATGAGCCGCTGTCGACGCCGGTCGGGAACCTTTCGCTCGGCCGGCGGCAGATGGTCGAGATCGCCAAGGCGCTCTATCGCAAACCGCGCGTTCTCATTCTGGACGAGCCGACCTCGTCGCTATCGGCAACGGAGACGAAAATTCTCACCGATCTGCTGGAACGGCTGCGTGGCGAAGGCGTCGCCATTCTCTACATCTCGCACCGGCTGAACGAGGTGATGGCGCTCTGCCATCACGTCACCGTGCTCAAGGACGGTACCTGCACGGCGGACCGCTCGCTGCAAGGCACAGATGCGGCCGGACTGGTGCGGCTGATGGTCGGGCGCGACCCTGGCGATCTCTTTCCCAAGTGGCAGCCAGCATCATCGCCGACCACGGCGATCACCATTCGCAAGTTGTCCGCCGGGCTCATGCGCGATGTCGATCTGGAGATCAGGACCGGCGAAGTGCTGGGCATTGGCGGCCTGGTCGGGCAGGGTCAAGAGGACCTGCTGCTTGGGCTCTACGGCGCCATACCGGCCAGGACAGCATCGGCAACGGTCAATGGGACTTCGGGCCTGCCGGGCGGCGTGCCCAAGGCCAATGCGCTGGGGCTCGCCTATGTGCCGGCGGATCGCAAGCGCGAGGGCCTGCATCTCATCCATCCGATCATCACCAACATGATGCTGCCCGCCTTTGCGCGGCCGCCGGCGTTGAAGCTGCGGAGCCGCAAGGCCGAGCGGGAGAAGGCAAGAAGCCTTGCCGCACAGCTTGCCATCAAGGGCGATCTGCAAAGGCCGGCGCAAGCGCTCTCCGGTGGCAACCAGCAGAAGGTCGCTCTGGCGAAATGGATGCCGCACGATCCGCTGGTATTGCTTCTTAACGATCCGACGCGCGGCGTCGATGTCGAGACCAAGCGCGAGATCTATCTGATGCTTCGCGCCTTCGCCGCCGCCGGCAAGGCCGTCGTGCTGCTCAGTTCCGATACGCCTGAGCTGGTGCATCTGTGCGACCGGGTCGCGGTGGTGCGGGAAGGTCGCATCGTCACCACGCTTTCACGCGCGGCGCTCAGCGAGGAAGCCATCGTCTCGGCAGCGATGGGCGCCGAGAAGCAGAAGGTTGCGGCATGAGCGCTCTTTCTTCCGCCAAACCGAGCCGCGCGCTCTACTGGCCGGTGCAGGCGCGCCGCAACATCGGTGTGCGCAGCCTGTTCGTGGTCGTGCTGGCGTTTCTCATCGCCTATGGCGTGTTGTTCCCGGGTCTCTTCACGGCCGCCGGCTTCGCCAAATTCACCCAGAGCTGGTTCCCCCTGGCGCTGGTGGCGATGGCGCAGGCGATCCTGATGCTGACCGGCGGCATCAGCCTGGCGATCGGCGCGAGCGTCAGCCTCGGCGCGGTCATCGCCGCGACCACCATGGCCGGGCCGCTCGGTGTCGCCGGCGGCGCTGCTGCGGTGGCCCTGGCCGGGCTCGGCATCGGCGCCGCGACGGGCTTCATCGTGGTCAGGCTTCGCCTGCCGGCGATCGTGGTGACGCTTGCCGGCTCCTTCATCATAGGCGGCGCGGCGCTGCTGATCCTGCCTCGGCCGGGCGGCTCGATCCCGGCATGGCTGTCCGACCTGCTAGCCGGCGACACACCGGCAGCGTTCGTGCTGCTCGTGATGATCGTGCTGTTGTGGAAGCTCTACCTCGCCACGCCACTGGGCTTGAGCCTCTATGCCGCCGGCGAAAACCCGGTCGGCGCCTATCGCTCCGGCGTGCCGGTCGATGCCGCGCGTGTCGCCGCCTATGCAATCAGCGGGCTGCTGTCGACGGGCGCCGGCCTGTTCGTGGCCGCGCAGACGGGCTCGGGCGATCCAGTGATCGGCACAGCCTTCACCCTCAACTCGATCGCCGCCGCGGTGCTCGGCGGCATCGGCTTCCTCGGCGGGCAGGGCACGATGCGTGGCGCGCTCGCCGGCAGCCTGCTGCTCAGCCTGATGATCAGCGTCATGTTCTTCCTCGGCTTCACGCCGGTCGCGCAGTATGTCGCGCAAGGGCTGATCATCATCGGCGCCGTCGCCATCCCGCAATTCCGCAAGGTGCAGCCGTGACAGCCTTGAACGACAGTGTCGGCGGCCGACGTGCCAAGGCGATCCTCCGCAGCCGGCCCTTCCTCACGCTCGCCATCGTCGCGGGCGTCTGGATCGTGGCGAGCTTCGTCTCGCGCGGCTTCGGCGCCTATGGCCATCTGCGCTACCTGGTCGAACTCGGCGCCGTCATCGGCCTGGTCGCGGCCGGCCAGACTTTTGTGGTGATCGCAGGCGGCATCGACCTCTCGGTCGCGGCAATCGTCACCGTCAGCGCCATCAGCCTGCCGCTGCTGTCATGGCAGGCCGATCCGACCGGCCTGGCCTCGGTGCTCGCGGTGCTTGCGCTGACGACGGCGATCGGGATGGTCAACGGCTTGGGTGTGGCGCTGCTGCGTGTCCATCCGATGATCATGACGCTCGCCATGGCCACCTTCCTGCAGGGCCTGTTGATCATCATCGCCGGTGGCAGCGCCGTGACCGCGGAGAACCCGCTGGTCCACTGGCTCGGCAACGCGCGACCGGCCGGTATTCCGGCAGGCATCCTGCTGTGGATCGCGGTTTCCGTGCTTGTGCTGACGGTCATGCACGCCACGCCTTTCGGCGCGCGCGTCTTCGCCATGGGCGCCAATCCGCTGGCGGCTTCGCTGTCCGGCGTGCCGATCACCTCAACGACATTGGCTGTCTACGGGGTCAGCGGCTTCACGGCGGGGCTGGCCGGCGTGCTGGTGCTGGGCATGAACGGGCAGGGCTATGTCGGCATCGGTGATCCCTACCTGCTTGCCTCGATCGCCGCGGTGGTGCTTGGCGGCACGTCCATCCTCGGCGGGCTCGGCACCTATGCCGGCACCATTCCCGGCGCGATCCTGCTGGTGACGATCACCGCGCTGATCACCGTCGTCAATGCATCGCCCGGATGGCGTAGCATCCTGTTCGGTTCGCTGATCCTCGGCCTGCTGCTGCTTTCAGGCCGGGAGCAAGCCCGCCGATGAGAAATCGCCCATCCGGTAGATGCGCCTGGCATTGCCGAAGAACAGCGCCGCCTGCTCGCCTGCGGAAAGGTCCGCCACAATGGCCTTGAAGCTGTCATACACCTCGTCGAACGAGGCGTGCATCCCGGCAACCGGGAAGTCGGAGCCGAACATGGCGCGCGTCGTCCCAAAGCAGTCGATGCAGTGCAGGACGACGGGGCGCAGGCTGTCGAGCGTCCAGTCATGATCGTAGGCGACGAGGTCGGAAATCTTGATGGCGACGTTGTCACGCTCGGCGAGAATCCTAAGCCCGTCGCGCCACCTCCGCATGCCTTCGGCATCGCGATCGATCGGGCTGCCGCAATGATTGAGGACGAATTGCTGGCCGGGAAAGGCCGCTGCGAGGCGCGCGGCATCGGCAAGCTGGCGTGGGAACACCATCAGGTCGAAGGAGAGGCCGTGACGGGCCAGCAGGGCGAGGCCGGCGCGCCAGGCCGGATCGTCCATGATGCCGTCGCGGACCGCGAAACGCCGTGCAGGATCGGGATCCCAGCTCAATATGTCTCGCACGCCGACGACGCGATCAAACGCGGCCTGCGCTTCGATCAGCGCTGGTGCCTGCGCGCTGGCGAGCGGCACATGCACGACATATCGCGCTGCCACGCCACGCGACTTGTCGAGCGTTTCCAGCCAGCGCGTCTCGCCGATGCTGTCGTCGCTCGCCCAGCCGGCCTCGACATGGACGGTTGCAATGACATTGTGGCGGGCAGCGTCGCGCGCATAATTCTGCGGAAGGTAATTCCGGCGCAGCGCGCCAAGGTCACCGAGCCCGCCGCGCTCGTTCGCGGTGTCGGCCAGCCAGGGATGCCGCCCGAGGCCGAGATCCCACAGATGATGGTGAGCGTCGATGATCGGTCCGGAGTAGGCCACGCTCTTCTCTCAATCTTTCGCCGGCAGTCATTCGGCGGCGCCGGAAGGGTTAGCATCAGATGAGCGCGAACACACCGGTTGCGCCGCTCGGCGTGCGTGAAAATTTTTTCCTCGACGATCGCATCCGCGGCGTCCCGCCAGGGACGTCCGGATTGGACTCGGGCTTGGTCGGACAGCATGGCTGGCATCCGGCCGATGGCCGCATGTCGCTGCCGCTGCTCACCCTCGACGAGGCAGCCTTCGCCTCGAATCGCGACCTCTTCCTGCGCTATGCGCGCCAGCACGGCGCCAGCGTGGCGCCGCACGGCAAGACGCCGATGGCGCCCGACCTTGCCCGCTCGCTGGTCGAAGCCGGCGCGTGGGGCACGACGGTCGCGGATATCCGGCAGGCTACGGTGATGTTGAAGGCTGGCCTGACAAGGCTGATCCTCGCCAACGAGGTCGGCGGCACGGGCGGCGCGAACCGGCTGGCGGCGCTCGCCGGTGCCTGGCCGCAGGTCGAGTTGTACGTCTTCGCCGACTCGGTCGCAGCCGTGAACGCGCTTGCCGCGGCATGGCGTGCTAGCGCAGCTCTTGCTCCCTTGCGCGTGCTGATCGAGCTCGGGGCGGCGAGAGCAGGCGCGCGAACCGTTGCCGAGGCCGAGGCGACCGCCGATGCGATCATGGCGACCGACGGACGGCTGCGCATCGCCGGCGTCGCGACCTACGAAGGTGCTGCCGCCCAGCCCAATCCCGTGCGGAGCGACGAGGCGGTATCCGGATTGCTGGCTTCGGTCGGGGATATGTTCCTCAGGCTCCGCGCTAGCGTTGGCGGCGAAGCGCCGCTGATCGTGACAGCCGGCGGATCGGTGTTCTTCGACAAGGTGATCGCATTGCTTTCGCCTATCGTCGCAAAGGATGCCAAAGCGAGGCTGGTGCTGCGCAGCGGCGCCATCTTCTTCCATGATCACGGCGTCTATGACCGGTCGCTTGGGGCGGTGGATGGCCGCAATGGTTTTGATGTCGAAGGCGCGATCATTTCGGCGCGCCATTCGTTCCGCCCCGCGCTGCGCGTCTGGGCCGAAGTGCTGTCCCGGCCCGAACCGGGCCTGGCGATCTGCGGCATGGGCATGCGCGACGTTTCGTTCGACCAGGGTTTTCCAAAGCCGCTGACAGTGTTTCGCTCGGGTAAGCCGCTGCCCGCCCTGCCGGAGAAAGCGCAAGTCACCAAGCTCAACGACCAGCACGCCTTCCTGAAGCTGCAGCCCGGCGATGACCTCGTCGTCGGCGACGTCATCGAGTTTGGCATATCGCATCCCTGCACCTGCCTCGACCGCTACCGCGTCATCTTCGGCGTGGATGAGAGCGGGCGCGTAGTTCACGCCTTTCCAACCTATTTCGGCTGACCCGGCCCCAAGAAGAGAACCTTTGAAAGGATCCGATATGATCAAATACTTCCAGTCCGGCTCCCGGATGTCGCAGGCGGTCGTCTATGGCGGCTTGGTGCATATAGCCGGCCAGGTCGCCAACGACCGCAAGGCTGGCATCGAGCTCCAGACGAAGGATGTGCTGGCCAAGGTCGAGGCGCTTCTTCACGAGGCCGGCAGCAGCAAGTCGAAGCTCGTCGCGGTCAACATCTTCCTGCCGCAGATCGGCGACTTCGATGCGATGAACAGGATCTATGACGCGTGGGTCGATCCCGAGCGCCTGCCGGCGCGGGCCTGCGTCGAGGCGCGTCTTGCCGACCCGGACCTGCGCATCGAGGTGACCGCGGTTGCGGCGGTGTGAGGGGCAGCCATGCATACCGGCCTCGTCCACACGCTCGATTTTGACCGCAACGGCAAGACGCTCGGCCATCTGAGCATCCCGTTCTCGATCGACCGCTCGCCCTATTTCCAGATCAAGGTGCCGATCTGCACGATCCGCAACGGCGAGGGACCGTCGCTGCTTTTGATGGCCGGCAACCATGGCGACGAATATGAGGGCGAGCTGTCGCTGGCAAAGCTGATCCGCAGGCTCGAGCCGCAGCGGATGAAGGGCCGCGTCACCATCCTGCCGATGGCAAATGCGCCGGCGGTGATGGCTGCCAGGCGCTGCTCGCCACTCGACGGCGGCAATCTCAACCGGGCTTTTCCGGGCGATCCGTCCGGCACGCCGACCAGCCGTCTCGCCAGTTTCCTGGAGGCCGAGTTGTTTTCCTGCCACGAGGTCGTCTTCGACATCCATTCCGGCGGCACGTCGATGGAACACCTGCCGACGGCGCTGGTCGAGCGCAACGCCGATCCTGAGCGTCACCAGCGCGGCGTCGACCTGATGCGCAGGCTCGGCATGCCGTTCGGCTTCATCGCCGACAACGGCCAGGCTTCGCCGACCTCGATGGGCGCAGCACGCCGGGCCGGAGCGATCGGCGTCAGCGGCGAATTCGGCGGCGGCGGCACCGCCACTGTCGATTCGATGGCGCTGACCGCTCGCGCGCTCGATCGCCTGATGATGGCGCTGGGCGTGATCGAGGCGCCGGTGCTTGCGCCGGACGCCGAGACGGCGTCGCCGACACGGCTGCTTGCGCTGTCGCGCCACAGCCAGGGCCTCTATGCGACGCGGCGCGGCTGGTTCGAGCCGGCCGTGCGGCTGGGCGACAGCGTCAGCGCCGGACAGGTGGCTGGCTGGTATCACGACCTCGAACGGCTGGAGCTTGCGGAGGAGGCGCTCCATTTCGCCGAAAGCGGGATCGTGCTCTCGCGACGCTTGCACACCATGTGCGAAGCGGGCGACTGTCTCATGCAAGTGGCCGAGCCGGTCGAAGGCTGACAACGAACGGCACGGGGCGGCGCAAACAAACCGAGGACGAGCATGCAGCTTTCGATGTGGACCTATCCCTGGGACATCCAGGATCTCGGGCAGGAGACGGTCGAGCGTGATATTGCGCAGCGTGCTGGGCTGAACATGATCAGCCTCGCGACGTCCTATCATGCCGGGCGGTTCCTGCAGCCGCGCAGCCCGCGCCGAAAGGCCTATTTTCCGGAAGACGGCACGATCTACTTCAAGCCGACCGCCACGCGCTGGGCCGACCTTGCCATCCAGCCCAAGGTGGCGGACGTGATCAGTGAGGGCGGCGACGTGCTGGACGCACTCGTGCGCCGGCGCGATGCGGGCGGGCCTGCGATCTCGTGCTGGACGGTCTGCCTGCACAACACACGGCTTGGCATGCGTCATCCTGAAGCCGTCACCCGCAACGCCTTTGGCGATGCCAACTACTACAATCTCTGTCCCTCGCATCCGCACGCGCGCGCCTATGTCCGCGCGCTGGTAGCGGACATCTCGCACAGCTACAGGCCGAACAGGATCGAGCTCGAAAGCCCGTCCTTCATGGGCTTCGCGCATGAATATCATCACGAGAAGGACGGTGTCGGGCTGACGCCGGAAGAGGATTTCCTGCTGTCGCTGTGCTTCTGTCCGTCCTGCCTGGAGCGCGCGGCGAAGGCTGGGGCCAACGGCGAGGCGGCGCGCAAGCTCGTCAGGCAATGGATCGCCGAGACCTGCGAGCGCGCGGTGCCGGAGCGGCGCTTCCCCGACTTTCCGGCCGGCGGGCTCGACCTGTTCAGGCCCTGGCCCGAGCTCCACGCTTATCTCCTCTGGCGCTTCGAGCCGGTGACCAGCCTGGTCGCCGAACTGCGCGAGGCCACGCATCCGGCGACCAAGGTCGTTATCATCGACCTCAAGGAGGGCTGGCTCGGCGGCTGCGATCTGGCGGCGCTCGGCAAGGTCTGCGACGGGGCGATCCTGTGCGCCTATGACATGCAGGCAGACGGTGTTGCCGAACTGATGGCAGCCGGCCGCGCGGCGCTTGGCGCCGAAAAGTTCCTCGGCACCGGCTACCGGCTCTTCTATCCTGAGATGCCGGGGCCCGAGGTGCTCGCGGCCAAGGTGAAGCCGGCACGGACGCCAGGTGCGGACGGCATCAATTTCTACAATTACGGGCTTGTTCCAGCGGCGCGGCTGGACTGGGTCAAAGCAGCCGTCTCGACTTGAGCGCTGCAGGGTAACAAAAACCTCGCCCCAATCCGACCCCGTTGCAAAACGGTCATGTCGATGGCGGAACCTGGCGCCATCGCTGACGTTTTGAGTCTTTCGGTGCTTGCGCGGGCAGCAAGCACGCTTCACAAGCTCCATCGGGGGAGAACATCCATGAGACCAATGTTTCCGTTCGTCCTCGCCGGCAGCCTGTTGGCCGCCGCGCACGCCCATGCCGACGACGCTGATTTCCTGCGTTCGTTCCAGGGCAATTTTGCCGGCAGCGGCACGGTCAAGGTCACCGCCGACGCGCCGACGGTGAATGTCTCCTGCACCTTCAATTCCGGCGCGACTTCGACGTCGCTGTCGCTGGACGGCAACTGCCGGGGTCTCGTCGTGGTGACGCGGGCGATCAGCGCCGACCTCAAATCCAACGGCAAGGGCTACACCGGGGTCTATGTGGGCTCCCGCACTGGACCGGCGCAACTGAACGGCAAGCGTTCAGGCAACGCGCTCAGCCTGGCGATCCGCTGGGCCAAAGAGGTGAACGGCGACCGCACAGCGCGGCTGACCGTCGAGAAGACCAGCGGCGACGGCATGCGGCTGACGGTCACCGACGCCGATCCGAGAACCGGCAAGACGGTGGTGACGAGCCGTATCGATTTGAAGCGTACGTGACGGGCGCCCTTCCCGAATTCATTCCTCGAGCGGCTCAGGCGGATTGGCGCCGCGACCCTTGCCGAACGTATAGCCGGTCTCGACGGCCTTCCTGCCGAACTTGTCGCGCAAGGCGTCGATGGCACACTCGGCCATCGCGCGCTTGCGCGACTGGACGTCGACCAGATCGGGCGGATCGGCCTTTTCGTCGTCGGAGAGATCGCTGACGCCGATGCCGAGCAGGCGGAACTTGGTGCCGTCGGCCTCGCGTCGCAACAGGTCGAGCCCGGTCTGGAAAATGCGGTCGGCGAGTCGGGTCGGATCGCCAAGCTGGCGGTTGCGGGTGCGGATCTTGAAATCCTGGGTCTTGAGCTTGAGCACCACCGTGCGCCCGGCAATGCCTGCCTTCTTCAGCCGCGCCGAGACTTTTTCCGAAAGGCCGCGCAGCACCGGGACCAGTTCGGCCAGCGAGCCAATATCGGCGTCGAAAGTGGTTTCGGCCGACACGCTCTTGGCATCGCCGTCGGGATCGACGCGGCGGTCGTCCTCACCACGCGAAAGCTGGTAGAGGCGGTCGCCCATGACGCCGTAGCGACGCATCAATTCGCCGCGCTCCATACGCTGCAACTGGGCGATGGTGCGGATGCCGTCGCGCTCCAGCGTCGCAGCCAACGCCTTGCCGACGCCCCAGATCAGCGTCACCGGCTGTGCCGCGAGGAAGCTCGGCGCCTCGACCTCGCCGATCACCGAATAGCCGCGCGGCTTGCGGAAATCCGATGCGATCTTGGCGAGGAACTTGCTGTAGGAGAGGCCGGCCGAAACCGTGATGCCGAGCTCCTTTTCGACCGTCACAGCGAAGCGGGCCAGCACAAGCGCCGGCGGCATGCCATGCAGCCGCTCGGTGCCGGCGAGATCGAGAAACGCCTCGTCGATGGACAGCGGCTCCACCAGCGGCGTCAAAGCCTGCATCAGCGCGCGCACTTCGCGACCGACGCGGACGTATTTTTCCATGTCGGGCGCGATGACCACGGCCTCAGGGCAGGCTTCCAGCGCCTTGAACATCGGCATTGCCGAGCGCACGCCCTGGATACGAGCGATATAGCAGGCGGTGGAGACGACGCCGCGCCTGCCGCCGCCGACGATCACCGGGCGGTCTTTCAGCGCGGGGTTGTCGCGCTTTTCGATCGAGGCATAGAAAGCATCGCAATCGATATGCGCGAGGTGCAGCCGGTAGAGCTCCGGGTGGCGGGCAAGGCGGGGGCTGCCGCAGCGTTCGCAGCGGCGTGTTTCGCTGCGCTGGAGAGCCAGGCAGTCGCGGCAAAAACCGTGATCGGGATTGTTGACAGGAGCCGCCATCGCTGCGAACATAAAGAGAACAAATGCAATGGTACGACAGTGCAGGGCCGGCAACAAGCTCGGCCTGGGGAGAACGCATGAGCACGACCATAGTGCCGTTGACGCCCGAGCGCTGGCCCGACTTCGAGGATCTATTCGGCAAGCAAGGCGCCTGTTACGGCTGCTGGTGCACGCATTTCCGCCTGACGCCGGCAGAGCGCCGCGCCAGCGACCGCGAGCGCAACAAGGATCACATCAAGGCGCGCATCGAAGCCGGCCCGCCGCCTGGGCTTCTCGCCTTCGAAGATGACAAGGCGGTCGGCTGGATGCAGATCGGTCCGCGTGCCGACGTGCCCGAATGGAACAATCAGGGCAGGGGCTCCGCGCCGGTCGATCCCGCCGATGCTGATGATCCGGGCGTCTGGGCGATTTCGTGCTTCTTCATCCGCGTCAAGGCGCGGGGCAGGGGCATCAGCCATGGCCTTGTCGAAGGCGGCATCGCATTCGCGCGCGAGAACGGCGCCAGGCTGCTCGAAGCCTGCCCGATCGACCTGTCGCGCGATTCGCGCTCGATCGGACTGTTCGTCGGCTCATCGCGGGTGTTCGAGAAGGCCGGGTTTGAGAGACTGCTGGAGCGCAAGCCCGGGCGGCCGCTGATGCGGCTTGTGCTTTAGCCGCTTGAGGATTCGTCTTGCGGCTGTAATGCTTCTTTTCCACCAGAAGACGAAACGATTTGCCTTCCGAGACCGACGGAGACTGACGTGAAGCGTGTTTTGCCACTTGTTTTCATTCTTGCTTTCAGCGCGCCGGCGCTTGCACAGGCCGTCGACAGCCAGGGCGCCAAACAGCTTTCCGACAATCTGGCGCGCTATTTCGGCAAGCAGGCCTTCGAGAAGGGCGTGCTCAAGGTCTCGGTCGAAGGCGACGCCTACAAGATCGCAGTCGACGTCAAGGCCCTGGTCAGCGCCCTGCCGGAACAGAAGCCGTTCAAGATCGACCTCGCGCCCTATGCTTTGATGGTGAAGCCGCGCAGCGATGGATCCTGGGACGTCACCTCGGATTTCTCCCAAACCATGTCGTTCGAATTCAACGGACCCGAAGGCCCGCAAAGCATGCAAGTCTCGGTCAAGGACGGCAAGGGCACCGCCGTCTACGATCCGAACCTGGCCGCGTTCACCAGCGGCACCAGCTCGATGGCCGGCATGACGATGACGTCTCGTGAAGCCAAGCAGCAGGCGGACGTCACCGCCGGTGCCGGCACCGCGACGATTGCCGCCACCAAGTCGGCCAATGGCGGCGTCGACTTCAAGGCAACGCAAAAGGTCTCGAGCTTCGTCGAGACGATCAAGATCGACGATCCCGGCAGCGGAATGAATTTTCCGGTCACCCTGAAAACGCCCGAACTTTCGGTCGATGCGATTGGCAAGGGCGTGCGGACGAAGCCTTTGCTCGACCTTCTTGCCTTTGCTGTCGCCAACGAGGACGAAGCCAAGCTCAAGGCTAACCAGGCGGAGCTCAAATCGCTCATGTTGGCCGCGCTGCCCGTCTGGGAAAGGATCGACGGCACCTACGGCTTCAAGAACTTCGAGGTGGAGAGCCCTGTAGGCAAATTCGGGGCGACGCAGTTCAGCACCGTGTTCGGCATGGACGGCGTCGCGCAGGACGGGAAGATCGACTACGCGATCAAGGCCACCGGCCTGACGATCCCGCAGCAGATGCTGCCCAGTTGGAGCGTGGCGTTGTTGCCGACGGATGTCGATCTCAATTTCGGCGGCGCCAATATCGATCTCGACAGCATGGCGAAGAAGGCGATCGAAGCCTTTGATCTCAACAAGAATCCGCCGCTGTCGGATCAGTTCGGCGACGCATTGGCCGCAGATTTCCTGGCTAAGAAACCGAAGTTCGTCCTCGGCCACAGCACGCTGAAGAACGGCAGCATCGAGATCGCGATGGAAGGCGAGATGACGTTTCCCGGCAAAAAGCCGGATGCGACCATGACCGTGGATGTCGCCGGTTACGACAAGATCGTCGATGCCCTGAAAGAGGGAGCCAAGAGCGACCAGGAAATGGCCCAGGCTTTTCCCTTTGCCCTGGCCGTGAAAGGGTTCGGCAAAACGCTGCCTGACGGTCGTCTGGAATGGGTCATCAATGCCAAGGCCGACGGCTCGGTCACGGTCAACGGTGCGATGTTGAAGCCGGCCGATGTCGTTCAGAATGATGGCGCTGACCAGGACAGCGGCTCCGGCGAGGATAACGGCTCGGGCGAGAACGACGATGGCGGGGCCGGAGCGAAGCTGCAGCCGTAAGCGCTTGGACTACAGTCCGAGCGCGCCGGCAATCTTGGGGGCTGCCTCACGCCAATCCTCGACAGAGATGATGCCGTCGGGCGTCGGCGGCAGGAAGGCGCGCAGCGAATTGTCGGCCATCAAGTGAAAGAGGTGGGCGTCCGATACCGAATTGCGCGCCGATAGCAGATTGGACGGCTGATCGTCGACGAAGGCGACGGGCCGGCCCTTGGCTCCGCGCAACTTGGCGATGGCCGGCCCTTTCGCCATTTCCGTGGTCAGCAGCGGATAGTTCAGGCCAAGCGCATCGAGATGCGCCCGGCGAACGGCGCGATGCTTGTGCGGCATGGCTGTCAGCAAGACGATTTCGGCACGCCCGCCAAGCGATGCCAGCGCTTCCGCGGCGCCGTCTGTGACGCTTTGCCAATCGGCCTGCGCGTCGAAAAAATCCCCAAGAAGCGCCGTCACCTCCGCCTGCTCGATCAGCCGCCCGGATGCCGTCTCGGCGATATTGCCGCTGAGGCGGAAGGAGGCGAGCGTCAGCCCGAAGCCGCGCTTTTTCAGGTAATGCGGAAATGGACGGATGAATTCGAGCACCACGTCGTCGACATCCAGCACCAGCAGCGGACGGTCGTCGGCGGCAAGTTCCTCGATCTGGCGCGCTGTTTCCGGATCGTCGCTCATATCGAACGCTCGTGATCCTCATTGCCGAGCGGCAGCGCCCGCAAGGCCTTGCCGATGGCCGCCGGTGGCGTTCCGGTCTCCTCGGCAAACCGCAGCAGCGTCGGCTCATGGGCAAGGATGAATTGCAGCACGCCGGCGAGAAATCCCGGCTCCCCGGCCGCCTGGCGGATCGAATGCGCCTCTATGCCCGTAATCGCCAGGAAGCGCGGCAGCAGTTCCGGATCGGCAGCGACGAAGCCGAGCGCCCGGATGGCAAGGGTTTCGGCTTCCTCGCGCATTGACGCTGCGTTTGTCATCGTTACCTTTTGACGTGGTGTGGATTGAGTCTCTTTCCGCAGTAATGGCAAGCGTCGCTTGCGGCAAGTCTGCGCCGCTTCCGACCTGCACCCGCAAGTCAAATCCGGGCGCCTTTTGCAGAACCCCGGTTTGCGTTTCGTCAATGATATTGGCGTAAAGTCGATGCGGGTTTGGGTGCGATCCGGCTCGGACGCATGGCGGCAGCCTCCCAGCGAGAGGCTAGCCGAAACGGGAAACTGATGGCTAAGAAGGTCATGATCGTCGAGGACAACGAGCTCAACATGAAGCTCTTTCGGGACCTCATCGAAGCCAGCGGTTATGAGACTGTTCGCACCCGTAACGGCCTGGAAGCGCTCGATCTCGCGCGCCAGCACCGGCCGGACCTGATCTTGATGGACATCCAGCTGCCCGAAGTGTCGGGCCTGGAAGTGACGAAGTGGCTGAAAGAAGACGACGAGTTGCACTCGATCCCGGTGATCGCCGTCACGGCCTTCGCCATGAAGGGCGACGAGGAGCGCATCCGCCAGGGTGGCTGCGAGGCTTACATCTCCAAGCCGATCTCGGTGCCGCGCTTCATCGAGACGATCAAATCATACCTGGGCGATGCCTGATGGCGAGCCGATCCGGAGCCTTGTAACATGACAGCGCGGATCCTTGTCGTCGATGACATCCCCGCCAATGTGCGGCTGCTGGAGGTTCGGCTGCTCGCCGAATATTTCGAGGTGCTGACGGCCGGCAATGGCCCGGAAGCGATCGAAACCTGCGAGAACGGCAAGGTCGACGTCGTGCTGCTCGACGTGATGATGCCGGGCATGGACGGGTTCGAGGTCTGCCGGCGGCTGAAGAGCGATCCGGCGACCTCCCACATCCCGGTCGTGATGATCACCGCGCTGGACCAGGTCTCGGACCGGGTGCGCGGGCTGGAGGCCGGCGCCGACGATTTCCTCACCAAGCCGGTCAATGATCTCCAGCTGATGACACGGGTGAAGAGCCTGGTCAGGCTGAAGTCGCTGACCGACGAGCTGCGCCTGCGCGCCTCGACCACCCGCAATATCGGCATCGAGGAGCTTTTGAGCCGCAACTTCGCGACGGAAGCGTCCGAGCCCAGAGTGCTTCTCATCGACGAACGCAAATCCTCGAGCGAGCGCATCCAGAAGATGCTGCGCGGCAGCGCCGAGATCGATGTCGCGACTGATCCGAATGCCGGCTTCTTCCAAGCCGCCGAGACGCCCTACGAGTGCGTTCTGATCTCGACGGCGTTCGCCGAGTTCGACCCGCTCAGGCTTTGCTCGCAACTGCGCTCGCTCGACCGCACCCGTTTCCTGCCGATCATCCTCCTGGCCGAGCAGGGCGAGGAAGGACGTATCATCCGGGGCCTCGAGCTCGGCATCAACGACTACCTGACGCGGCCGATCGATCAGCAGGAACTGACAGCCCGCCTGCGCACGCAAGTGCGGCGCAAGCGTTACAACGATCAGCTCCGCGCCAGCGTCACCCAGACCATCGAGATGGCTGTGACCGACGGGCTGACCGGACTGCACAACCGGCGCTATCTCGACAGCCATCTGCAAACGCTGTTCGACCGCGCGGTGGCGAGGCGGCGGCCGCTATCGGTGATGATCACCGATCTCGACCGCTTCAAGGCGATCAACGACACGCATGGCCACGACGGCGGCGACGACGTGCTGCGCGAGTTCGCCAGGCGGCTGCGCAAGAACGTGCGCGGCATCGATCTGGCCTGCCGCTTCGGCGGCGAGGAGTTCGTCGTGGTCATGCCGGATACCGATGGCGCGGTTGCCGAGAAGGTGGCCGAACGCATCCGCGCCGAGATCGCACAGGTGCCCTTCGCCGTCGGGAGCGAGGGCAAGACGATCGGAGTCACGGTAAGCGTCGGGGTGTCGTCGGTGCTGAAAGGCAACGACACCGTGGCGGCGCTTATGAAGCGCGCCGACCTCGCCCTCTACGAGGCCAAGAGCGGTGGTCGCAACCGGGTCGTTGCCAAGGCCGCTTAGCGCATGTCGCCTAGAAGTGCGCGGCGGTTTGGGCGGCGACATGGATAGGAGCAAAGCCTCAAGCGCGTCGTCTAAACACGTGGCGTCGCGATGGGCTTCAGCGCGCGAGGCCGATTCGGCGTCAACCCGACAGGGTTACGAATTTACCTTAACCCAAGCGATTCCCGGTCTTTGGTTAAGAAATGGTTGATTTTCATACGTTGTTGCGCAAATCTGGGGGCACATAGAACGAAGACGAAGCCGGCACGAGGGTAGACTGCCCGGCTCGATCAGAAAAATACCCCATGATGCTCAGGTCCGCCGCATCTCCTGGGTCCGTGGGGTCGGCCGGCCGGCGCTGGCACATAGTGGCCTCCTCGTACCGCTGCCAACCGCCGACCGGCCCCCTTTATTCACGACAGACAGAGTCCCGCCGCAGCCGCCCGCGATGGTTGTTGCGTGGGGGGATCGCCAAACAAAAACGCCGCCTCGAGGGCGGCGTTCGACATATCAGGAGAACCAGATTACTTGATCTTGGTTTCCTTGAATTCGACGTGCTTCTTGGCGATCGGATCGTATTTGCGGAACGACAGCTTGTCCGTCTTGGTGCGGCTGTTCTTGCTGGTCACGTAGAAGAAACCGGTGTCGGCGGTCGACAGAAGCTTGATCTTGATGTTTGCGGCTTTGGCCATGATGTTCGTCCGTTAATGTTCGTGGAGTTTTGGCCGCTGGAGCACGGGGAAAACACCCGGACGCGGGAAACTTGGCGCG
Source organism: Mesorhizobium sp. M3A.F.Ca.ET.080.04.2.1 (assembly GCF_003952525.1). Taxonomy (NCBI): domain Bacteria; kingdom Pseudomonadati; phylum Pseudomonadota; class Alphaproteobacteria; order Hyphomicrobiales; family Phyllobacteriaceae; genus Mesorhizobium; species Mesorhizobium sp. M3A.F.Ca.ET.080.04.2.1. The sequence goes on from NZ_CP034451.1 coordinate 5,949,415, forward strand.
ACACATAAAGAACGCGCCCGGAAAGTCAAGCCCGGGCCGCCTTTGGGCGGGCTCAACCGCTGCAGCCCCTCTGTTATCAACCCCATCCCGAGGACAGCTATCAACCCCATCCCGAGGACAGCCTCGGCGGGATCAGGCTTCCTGCCGGACCAACGAGTCGGCCTTCTTCCAGTCGCCCGTCGTGTTCCACCAGCGGTTCGGATTGGCGCGGTCGTCGAGACCCTTGGAGCGGCTGGCAAGCAGCGGCTGGATGCGGATCACCGGTTCCTGGTAGGAGTGAGCCTGGAATATCGCCTCTACAACGCGGGCGGCGAGCGCCTGGTCGTCGGGAAGTTCGAAAGAGACCTCGACCGTGCCCGGCCGGCGGCGCAGTTCCGTCTCGGCGCCGGCCGCGGCACCATCGAGCGGCCGGTAGCGCTCGATGCCTTGGGCGCTCTGATAGGCATTGCTGTCATACTTGCCCATGCGCAGCGGCGTGATCGCCGTCACCGCCTCCATGATGCGCTCGACATCGGCGGCAGGCGCCTGAAAGGTGACGAGCAGAAGCAGTTCCATCCTGAGGGACCTGGTTTCAAAGCCGCTGTCGATCATCCGATCTCTCCTCACTCTTCCTGCGTTGAAGCAAGGGTATAGCAGGGGTGCTGCTGACACGGTGATGTCAGGATCGGCCGGCGCCGGCGGATTGGAGGTCAAAGAATCTTTCGCAGCAGCCTGACGCAGATCAGCAGCATATAGGCGGCAAAGAACAGCGCGAGCGACCAGCCGAAGCCCGACGGGCCGAAGGCATCCATGCCGATGCCGATCGCCTGGGGACCGAGCACCATGCCGACGCCGTAGCAGAGCACGAAGGCGGCGTTGGCGGAGGCGAGTTCGTGGCCGGAAAGCTGGGATCCCAGATGCGCGAGGCCGATCGTGTACATGGCCGCGACCACGCCGCCCCAGACGAACAGCAGAGCGGCCATCAGGTGCCAATCCTGCGCGAAGTAAGGCATGAAGGCGGTGCCGATGAGCCCGACCGCGGCGCAGGCCAGAAGCAGATGGCGGCGATCGGGAACCCGGTCGCTGATCATGCCCATCGGGATCTGCAGAAGGACGTTGCCGAGCCCGATCATGGTGAGCAACAGCGCGGCGTCGGCTTCCGAGTAGCCGATGCGGCTGCCATAGACCGGAAACAGGGCAAAGCCGCCGGTCTCGACGGCGCCGAACACCAGCACGGCGAAAGTGGCGGTCGGCACCAGCCAGATATAACGCAGGAAGTGGCTGGTTTCGCCATCGGCGACAATGGCCGGGCTTTCGTTGCGCGCCGCAAGCACGGGAATGCCAGCGAGCGTCACCAGTCCTATGGTGACGCCGAAGGGCAGGAAGCCGCTCGAACCGAGATGGGCGAACAGCCAGGGGCCGGCGGCGAAGCCGAGCGAAAGGACCGTGGCGTAGATGCCGAGCACCAGGCCGCGACGATGCGGCGGCGCCGAGGTGCTGATCCAGAATTCCGACAGGATGAAGAGCACTGTCAGCGAAATGTGCAGCACCACGCGCAGCGGAAACCACATCCAGAAGGCCGGTGCGAAATGGAAGCCAACAAAGGCGAGCGCGCCGGCGGCGATCATCAAAAGCATGGTCCAGGCAACGCCGAGCCGCATGGCAAGCGGCGTGGCGAGCGGGGCACCGGCGATCGAGGCGAGGCCGGCGATGGCCGTGTTGAGGCCGATCATCGAGGCCGAATGGCCGCGCGTTTCCAGAATGACGCTCAGCAGCGGCATGCCGAGGCCGATGGCGATGCCAACGACGCTGATCGAGGAGATGGCCGCGATCATCGGCAGCCAGTGTACGCGTTCGTCGCCCTGTTGCTGGGTATCGACCGTCATGGGATATGAATGCTCTGCTTCTAAAGGACTTCGCGGACGAAGCGGTTTCGGATCAGCCGGAAGAAGGGCACGGCGCCGCCCGGGCCCAGCAATGGATCACGGGCGAGCCGCTTATCCAGTTCTTCCAGGATCATGCGGGTAATGTCGGGAATGTCGGCCTTGCGGGCCTCGGCAAGCGGCAGCCAGACCAGTTCCTCCAACTCGTTGGTCGGCCCGCCATCGGGCAGTTCCACGGCGACGTCGCTGCGCCAGGCGCTGAAGAAGCGCGTGTCGAAGCGGCGCACCCGATTCGGGGGCGTGATGGCGCGCGCTATGACGCGCAGCCCATCGAGCGACGGCATCACGCCATGCTCGACAAAGCCCTGCCAATCGCGCTTTGCCGTCGCGAACGGGCCCTTGCGACCGATGAGCAGGCCGGCTTCCTCATAGGTCTCGCGGATCGCCGACAGGGCGATGGCCCGCGCCCGCGCAGCGCTTGTGCGGCCCGGACCGGTCGCGAGCTTGGCCTCATCCTGATGGTGGAGTGCGGCGGCGATAGGAATGCGGCTGTCGGCGGGATCTGTGCGGCCACCGGGAAAGACGAATTTTCCGGGCATGAAGGCGTGACCGGCATGGCGCCGCCCCATCAGGACCCGCACGTCGTTGCCCTTGCGGTCGAGCAGGATGAGGGTCGCGGCGTCGCGGGGACGAAGCGCCGGGCCGCTGCGTACGGCCAAGCCCTTGTCGAGCTTGTCGACATCCGCCATGGTCAGTCCTTCCATGCGCCCGACCTAGCGGAAACTTCTCGAATGGGAAAGTGACTTGCGCATCCCGGCCTTTGCACCAGCCTGCGGCCGGTCCTTTTCTTCAGGCGCGCGAATGTGGCTCGAACTCATCCTTTTCGCCGCCGAATCCGTGCATATAGAGCGCCCATTGCAGACCGATGACGGCGCCTTTGACCGGTTGCAGGAGCGCAACCGCAAGGAGGATGGTCATCGGCACCCAGATCAGGACGTGTTGCCACATGGTGAGCGTCGAGGTTGCCTCGACGCCCATGAAGCCGCCGACCACGATGTGGCCGACGATGACGATCACCAGATAGGCGGGCAGGTCGTCGGCACGGTGATGGTGAAGCTCCTCGCCGCAGACCTCGCATACGTCCAGGGTCTTGGCGAAGCCGCGAAACAGTTTGCCTTTGCCGCAATGCGGGCAGCGGCCGAGCATGCCGCGCTTCATCGCCGCCCACAGCGGACGCGCGACGCGGCCCGAATGATGTTCGCCGCCAAAAACCTGTTGCTCCATCATCTTCTCCTGCCGCGCGGCCCGAAACGCGATTGCGACGCGCGGGCGCGGCCCTTGGCCTTGTGAAACGACCGACGCGAGCCCGGCAAAGGCTTCGGGTCGGTCAGCATCTCGAAACGCATCGCGCCGGCCATGGGCGCGACCTCACGCAGCCGAACCTCGACGCGGTCGGCAAGCTGATACCCTTTGCCGGTGCGTTCTCCGAACAGCGATCGAGCGGTTTCGTCGTAGATATAGTAATCGCCGTTCAGACTTGACACCGGAATGAAACCATCTGCGCCATACTGCGGCAATTGGACAAAAAGTCCCGCCTTGGTGACGCCCGAGATGCGCGCGTCGAAGGTATCGTTGATGCGCTCGGCGAGATAAGCGGCGATCAGCCGGTCTACTGTGTCGCGCTCGGCTGCCAGGGCGCGGCGTTCCGTCGCGGAGATCAGCGCGCCGACTTCCTCCAGCCGATCGGCTTCGGCCTGCGTCAGGCCGCCCGGGCCGAGGCCGAGCGCGGCAATCAGTCCACGATGCACGATCAAGTCGGCATAGCGGCGGATCGGCGAGGTGAAATGCGCATAGCGCTTCAGGTTAAGGCCGAAATGGCCGATGTTCTTCGGCGAATATTCGGCCTGGCTTTGCGAGCGCAGCACCACCTCGTTGACCAGCGCCTCGTTGTCGGCGCCGCGCACACGCTCGAGTATGCCGTTGAACTGTCCCGGCCGCATCTGCGCGCCGCGCGCCAGCGACAAGCCGAGGGTGTGCAGGAACTCGCGCAGCGATTCCTGCTTGGCGAGCGACGGCGAGTCGTGGATGCGATAGACCAGAGGCTCCTTCTTGCCTTCAAGCGTCTCGGCGGCCGCGACATTGGCCTGGATCATGAACTCCTCGATCAGCTTGTGGGCATCGAGGCGCTCCGGAACGACGACGCGGTCGACCGTGCCGTCCTCCTTGAGCAGGATCTTGCGTTCCGGCAGGTCGAGTTCCAGCGGCTGACGGGCATCGCGGCCGCGCTTCAGCACGGCATAGGCGTCCCACAGCGGCTTCAGCACGGCGTCGAGGATCGGCTTTGTCTTGGCATCGGGCGCGCCGTCGATCGCGGCCTGCGCCTGCGGATAGGCGAGCTTGGCGGCCGACTTCATCATGACGCGGTGGAAGGAGTGCCTGAGCTTGCGGCCTTCTGCGGAAAAGGTCATGCGCACGGCGATTGCCGGCCGATCCTCACCTTCCCGCAGCGAACAGAGGTCATTCGAGATGCGCTCCGGCAGCATCGGCACGACGCGGTCAGGAAAATAGACCGAATTGCCGCGCTTCAGCGCCTCGCGATCGAGCGCCGTGCCGTAGCGGACATAAGCGGCGACGTCCGCGATCGCCACCGTGACGATAACCCCGCCGACATTCTTCTCATCGCTGTCGGGCGTGGCGAAGACCGCGTCGTCATGGTCCTTGGCGTCGGCCGGGTCGATGGTGATCAGCGGCAGGTCGCGCCAGTCCTCGCGCCCGGCAAGTGTCGCCGGCTTGACCGCGTCGGCTTCCGCGATGACGTCGGCAGGAAAGATGTGCGGGATGTCGTGAGCATGGATGGCGATCATCGAGACCGCCTTCTCGCTGGTGAGCGAACCCAGCACCGCCAGCACCTTGGCGCGCGGGAGGCCGTATCGCGACGCGCGAGCCGGCTCGACCTCGACAAGGTCGCCATTCTTGGCGCCGTTCTGGAATTCCTTCTCGACCACCAGTTCAGGCTGACGCCTTTCCACCGGCTCGATGCGGAAAGTACCGTCCTTCAGCACGCGGAAGACACCGAGCACAGCGTCGCTGCGCTTCTCGAAGATCTTCATCACGCGCCCGGTGTAGGCTGGGCCTGTGGGATCCTCAGTCGGGAAGGTCTTGGCCAGCACGCGGTCGCCGATGCCGGGCACAGGGCCGTTTGCGCCGCGCGAGATGCGGATGGCGATGACCGGCGGCGAGCCGGCGCCGGAATATTCGCTCGGATTGGCCAGCAGCACGCCGTCGTCATCGCGGCCGACAATGTCGAGCACAGCGACATGGGGCAGCGCGCCCGCGCGAGTGAGACGCTTGCGGCCCTTTGTCAGCAGCCCTTCGTCCTGCAGGTCGCGCAAAAGGTCTTTCAGCCAGATGCGGTCCTCGCCGCGCAGCGCGAAAGCCTTGGCGATGTCGCGTTTTCCGGAACGATCGGGGTTCTCGGCGATGTAGCGCAGGACTTCGTCGCGGGAGGGCCGGTAGTCGTCCTTGACGACCTTCGCCCTCGTGTCGGCGCTGCGCGGATCGCCGTGGCTTCTTCCGGAGATCCTGCGCGCCACGCCCGCTATCCTTTCTTCGCTGCCTTGCGGAAGGGCTTCTTGCCGCCTCCGCCCTTGGCTTCCTTGTCGGCGATCAATGCGAGCGCCTCTTCCATGGTTACCGATTGCGGGTCCTTGCCCTTCGGCAGCGTCGCATTGACCTTGCCGTAATTGACATAGGGACCGTAACGCCCGTCGCGCACGACGATCTTGCCGCCGCCGTCGGGATGGTCGCCCAATTCCTTCAACGCCGCGGGTGTCGCGCCGTTGCGGCCTGCCTTGCCCTTCTGCTGCTTCTCGGCGATCACCGAGACGGCGCGGTTCAAACCGATCGAGAACACGTCCTCGATGCTTTCCAGATTGGCATAGGTGCCATCATGCAGCACGAAGGGGCCGTAGCGGCCGAGGCCGGCCGAGATCATCTTGCCGGTTTCCGGATGCTTGCCGACATCGCGCGGCAATGCCAGCAGGGCGAGCGCCTTCTCATGATCGATCGACTCGGCCGTCCAGCCCTTGGGGAGGCTGGAGCGCTTGGCGTCCTTGCCTTCGCCGCGCTGGATATAGGGGCCGAAACGGCCACTGCGCAGCGTGATCTCTTCGGCAGTGTACGGATCCTTGCCGAGCAGCTTGACGCCGTCCTCGCCGTTGCCGTTCTCGCCGTTCGGGTTGGCGGCGTCGCCGAGCTGGCGGGTGTAGGAGCATTCGGGATAGTTCGAGCAACCGACGAAGGCGCCGAACTTGCCGAGCTTCAGCGACAGGTTGCCTGAGCCGCATTTCGGGCAGATGCGCGGGTTGGAGCCGTCTTCACGCTCCGGGAACACCAGCGGCGCCAGTTCGTCGTTGAGAGCGTCGAGCACGTCGGTGACGCGCAGTTCCTTGATGTCGTCGACCGCGCCGGAAAATTCCTTCCAGAAGTCGCGCAGAACGTCCTTCCAGGCGAGCTTGCCGTCGGAGATCTCGTCGAGCTTTTCCTCGAGCGAGGCGGTGAAGTCATATTCGACATAGCGCTCGAAGAAGCTTTCGAGGAAGGCGGAGAGCAAGCGCCCCTTGGCCTGCGGCACCAGCTTGCGCCGATCGATGGCGACATAGTCGCGGTCCTCCAGCGTCTTCAGGATCGCCGTGTAGGTAGACGGCCGGCCGATGCCGAGCTCTTCCAGCTTCTTGATCAGCGACGCCTCGGAATAGCGCGGCGGCGGCTCGGTCGTGTGCTGGGTGGCGTTGATCGATTGCCGGGCAAGCTGTTCGCCGGCGCGGATCTCGGGCAGGCGGCGGCTCTCCTCGTCCTCCTCGTCCTCGTCCTTCTGGTCGGTATAGGCGGCGATGAAGCCATCGAAGCGCACGACCGAGCCGACCGCGCGAAGCTCGGCGGTGCGGGCGCTGTTGACCGCCTCGATCTCGACCGTGGTGCGCTCGATCTCGGCCGGCTGCATCTGGCTGGCGATGGCGCGCTTCCAGATCAGTTCATAAAGCCGCGCCTGGTCGGCATCGAGATATTGCCGGACGGAAGCCGGCGTGCGCTTGAAATCGGTCGGGCGGATCGCCTCGTGCGCTTCCTGGGCGTTCTTCGCCTTGGCCGAATAATAGCGCGGGTTTTCGGGCAGGTATTTCGCGCCGAACTCGCTGGCGATAGCATCACGCGCCGCAGCAATCGCCTCCGGCGCCATCTGCACGCCGTCGGTTCGCATATAGGTGATGAGACCGGCGGTCTCGCCGCCGACATCCATGCCTTCGTAAAGCTTCTGCGCGACCTGCATGGTCCGGTTGGCCGAGAAGCCCAGCCGCGACGAAGCGGCCTGCTGCAGCGTCGAGGTGGTGAAGGGCGGGCCGGGATTGCGCTTGGTCGGCTTGGCTTCGACCGACATCGCCTTGAAGACAGCGCCCTCCAGCATCGCCTTGATGTCGTCGGCCTGCGCCTTGTTGGCGATGTCGAGCTTTTGCAGCTTCTTGCCGGCATAGGCGGTCAGCCGGGCCTCGAAGCTGTCGTTGCGCGGCGTGCCGAGGATGGCGGCGATTTGCCAGTATTCCTCGCGGATGAAGCGTTCGATCTCGGATTCGCGGTCGCAGACCAGGCGCAGGGCCACCGACTGCACGCGGCCGGCAGAGCGAGCGCCAGGCAGCTTGCGCCACAGCACCGGCGAAAGCGTGAAGCCGACGAGATAATCGAGCGCGCGGCGGGCGAGATAGGCGTCGACCAGCGGCGCATCGATCTGGCGCGGATGCGCCATCGCCTCCATCACCGAAGCCTTGGTGATGGCGTTGAAAACGACACGGCTGACCGGCTTGTCCTTCAGCGCGCGCTTCTGTTTGAGCACTTCCAGAACATGCCAGGAGATCGCCTCGCCCTCGCGGTCCGGGTCGGTGGCGAGGATCAGCCCGTCGGCGTCCTTGACAGCCTTGGCGATGTCCGCAAGCCGCTTGCCGGAGGCGGTGTCGACTGACCAGGACATGGCGAAGTCCTCGTCCGGGCGCACCGAGCCGTCCTTGGCCGGCAAGTCGCGGACATGGCCGAACGAGGCCAGGACCTTATAGTTCCTGCCGAGATATTTATTGATTGTCTTTGCCTTGGCCGGCGATTCGACGACGACGACGTCCATGAGGTCTCATATCAGCTGTGAGGCGGCGGAAGAACTCCGCAACGCACGACGAAATCCCACCTTTTCGTCGCTCACATGGCCGCGCTTTTGCGATCGGTCAAGGGGAAGGAGCCAATTTGCCGGGCCATTGCCGGCCTTACACTCTTAGAGTGTATGGCGAAGATCACATTTTTGGAGATGCGGCGGTTCCTGCCTCGCAGCCGTCAAAGAAACACCGATGACCCGACCGCTCCACCGAGCCTTGCCGATGCCTTCGATGCAGCGCTGTCGAAAGCCAGTTCCGGCTGCCGGCGAAAGACGATGCCGGCAGCCGGCCGATGAAACTCAGTCGGCCTCGACCATGTGCCAGACACCGCCGGCGCCTTCGCCAGTCATGTCGCCGGCCTTCTTGTCCTTGACGAAAGTGTAGACGGGCTTCCCCTCATAGGCCCACATCGTGGTGCCGTCGGTGCGCTCGACCACCGACCACTCGCCGTCAGCCTTGGCGCCGGCCTCCGCCTTCAGCGGCGGCCAGTTCTTGGCGCATTTGTCGTAGCAGTTGGACTTGCCCTTCTCGTCCTTGTCGTAGGTGTAGAGCGTCATGCCCATGGCATCGGTATAGATCTTCTTGCCGCCGACCTCGGCTTCCTTCCACGCCTCCGCGGCATGGGACGCGGTAGAGCCGAGCAAGAGGGCTGCAAACCCGAGTGCAATCGATTTCATGACAAATCTCCCTGTGAACAAGCACGCGGCGATCGCGCGCCTGTCGTCAACGCATCGAGGAGGCCGTTTCTTCCGCGACAAGGCGACCACATGCCACACAATGGTGATTGGCAGGAGGCGGCCGGCGTCGCTATATCGGCGCCAGCACAGTGGGGCCATGAAATGGCATTGGACATCGGCTATGTCAGCGCGGTCGGGGCAGGGGCGGTGTCGTTCCTGTCGCCCTGCGTGCTGCCCCTGGTGCCGCCCTATCTCTGCTATATGGCCGGCGTTTCGGTCGACGATTTCCGCGGCAATCAAGGCGTGACGGCGCGGGAAGGCGCGCGCAGCGCGCTGCTCTACGCTTCGCTTGCCTTCGTGCTCGGCTTCTCCACCGTCTTCGTTGCGCTCGGCGCAGGCGCCTCCACCATCGGCAGGCTGCTGCGCGTCTGGCAGGAACCGCTGGCGATGGTGGCGGGCGCGCTGATCATCGTCATGGGGCTGAATTTCCTCGGCGTCCTGCGCATTCCGCTCCTGTCGCGCGAGGCGCGGTTCCAGTCGCAAGGCAAGCCGGCCAACCTGGTTGCGGCCTATGTGATGGGCTTGGCGTTCGCCTTTGGCTGGACGCCCTGCATCGGCCCAGTGCTTGGGCCGATCCTGACGCTGGCCGGCGGACGCGAGACGGTGGGAGAAGGCGCGCTGCTGCTCGCGGCCTATTCGCTCGGGCTCGGTGTCCCCTTCCTGATCGCGGCGCTGTTTTCCGGCGCCTTCATGCGATTCCTGGGAAAATTCCGCGTCCATCTCGGTCGCGTCGAGAAGGCGATCGGCGCGCTGCTGGTCGTGGCCGGCGTGTTCTTCCTCACCGGCGGCGTGCAGAGCGCGTCCTACTGGCTGCTGGAAAATTTTCCGGCGCTGGGACGGCTGGGGTGATTTTGCCATAAGGGACGTCGCGTGGCCGGACGCGACGCCCAGGAGCGCGCATATCTGCAACCGCGACGATCACTCCGGCACGACGATCACTCCGGCACGCCGGCAATGCCCAGCGCCTCGACGTAACGCTCGGCGAAAACCTTGTCCAGCCACGGGTTGATCTGTCTCTGTAGGGTGAGCGTGTAGGTCGGGAACGCCTCCATCAGCCGCTGCGCCGCCGCCTGCGCCTCTTCCAGCCGGTTGAGTTTGACCAGCGCCATGATGACCACCCGGTGCGAGGAGCCATAATTCGGCATCTCGTGCAGAGCGCGTTCTCCCCACGCCAGCGCTTCCTTGTAGCGCTCGAGCATCAGATAGCTCATCCCGATGCCGGAGAGCGCGATTCCCTTCTCCGGGTCGACCGGGCTCAGCCGCATGGCCCGGTGAAAGTGCTTGATCGCGACGAGCGGGCGGCTGGCATGTGCGTTCACCCAGCCGCAGCCCGTGTGGCCCTGCGCCGAATTGGGGTTGAGCAGCAGGGATCTTTCGATCGTGCCCAGCGCCATTTCGTATTCCTTCGCGCTGTAGGCGATCACCTGCGCCGCGAAGCGTAGGCTCGTGGGATCGTCGCGCGCTTCCGCCAGCACCTCGCGCGCCATGCGCGCGGCGACTCGGGTATCGTCGGGCTCGTGCCAGCACTGGCTCACGGACAGGCTGCGGATATAGGCGCCGAGTGCCTTCGCCAGGTTGAAACCGGGGTCGATGCTGAGCGCCTCGTTGGTGAGCCGGCGCACGTCGGCAAAGCCCTCGCGCGTCATGCTGTAGAAGCGCGGCAGCGCGCGAAGATAGAGGTCGTAGGCGCTGATGTAGTCGGTCGGCTTCATGCGCGCCTGCTTGATCTCCTCCAGCCGGATGCTCGGCTCGACAGCGCCGACGACGCTCTCCGTCACCTTGTCCTGCAGGTCGAAAATGTCGCTCACCTCGCCCTCGAAGCGGCCGGTCCAGACATGGTGTCCGCTGATCGCATCCACCAACTGCCCACTGATGCGCACCCGCGATCCTGCTCTGCGGATGCTGCCTTCGAGCACGTAGCGGACGCCCAGCTCGCGCCCGACCTGGCGCAGGTCTACCGCCCGGCCCTTGTAGGTGAAGGACGAGTTGCGGGCGATCACGAAGAAGGAGTTCACCCGGCTCAATCCCGTGATGATGTCCTCCACCAGCCCGTCCGCGAAGTATTCCTGGTCGGGGTCGCCGCTCATGTTGGTGAAAGGCAGAACCGCGATCGAGGGTTTCTCGGGCAGGGGAGGCGGTGCAGCCGCCGAGGCGCCGGCGTCGGTCTCGACGCGGTAGGCGCGCACAGGCCGTTCGATGTTCTTGAGGCGCACGTCGCCGAGCGGCGTGAAGCCGCAGTCGAGCTTGCCCTGAAGGTGGTCGTAGGCAGTGCCCGAGACGACCACGGCGCCGGGATCGGCGATGCTTTCGAGGCGGGCCGCGATGTTGACCCCGTCGCCGTAGAGGTCGCCGTCCTCCTCGCAGACCACGTCGCCGAGATTGACGCCGATGCGCAGGCGAATCCGCTCTTCCTCGGGCGTCTGCTCCTCGTGTTCTGCCAGGGCCTGCTGGATCGCCATCGCCGAGGTCACCGCGTTGACGACGCTCGCGAACTCGCAAAGCATGCCGTCGCCGGTGAGCTTGACGATGCGACCCCGGTGCTCGGAGACCAGCGGTTCGAGAAGGTCCTTGCGGTAGATCTTCAGCCGCTCGAGCGTGCCGCGTTCGTCACGCTCAATAAGGCGCGAATAGCCGACGACGTCGCACGCCAGGATGGCTGCGAGGTGGCGCTGCGTGGTCAATGCACCGTTCGGCCAAGCGCCTGCATGCGGGCCGCCCCGCGTCCATGTCCTGCCAACTTCCAGACGCGCCACGCGCATGGTATCCATCTCTCCCAGTCTCCGCCCGTCGCCGCTTATGGCGCGGAAAACGCGGCTTGACCTTGCCTTCACGAGATTTCGCTATCCCGCTTGCGAGGCGTGGAGCATTCCGGTCGCCGCACCAACAGCCAACCGACGACACGCCGACGCAATATCCGGAAGTGCCGACACAGCACTCCCAGAAGACCGCAGATATTTCCTGCCCTGTGTAACCGGCTGACGCCACTGTGGCGGTGCTTTTGTATCTGGTATCACACCAGACGTTCGCTTAGAGAGGCTCCGCCGTCTCACCGGAATTTAACCGCATTGGTGCAGCATGAGCAGCGTTGCTAGCATGCTGATTCAAACGCTTTTCGTACGGTTGCCCTTTTATGAGCCAGAGATCCTGCCTGTCCGTCATCCTTGCCGCCGGCGAGGGCACGCGCATGAAAAGCGCGATGCCCAAGGTGCTGCATTCCATCGCCGGCCTGCCGATGGTGGCGCATGTCGTCAAGGCCGCGGAGGCGGCGGGCGCAACGGGCCTGGCGCTGGTGATCGGGCATGGCGCCGAGGAGATGCGCAAGGCCGCGCAGAAATTTGCGCCGAAGGCCGAGACCTTCGTGCAGGAGGAGCGGCTGGGGACGGCACATGCAGTGCTTGCCGCGCGAGAAGCGATATCAAAAGGTTACGACGATATCCTCGTCATGTTCGGCGACACGCCGCTGATCGACGCGGCAGCGCTGGCAGCCGCCCGGCAAAAGCTGGCGGACGGCGCGGCGATAGCGGTCATCGGTTTTCGTCCGCCCAATCCGACCGGCTACGGCCGGCTGATCGAAGAAGGCGGCCGGCTCGTCGCCATCCGTGAGGAGAAGGATTGCTCCGCGGCCGAGAGGACGATCGGCTTTTGCAATGCGGGCATGATGGCGGTGGCGGGCAGGCATGCGCTCGCGCTGCTCGATCGGGTCGGCAACCGGAATGCCAAGGGCGAGTACTATCTCACCGACATTGTCGAGATCGCCAGCGCGACGGGCCTGACGGTCGTTGCCACGGAAACCGGTTTCGAGAGCGCGCTCGGCATCAACAACCGGGCCGAGCTTGCCGAGGCGGAAGCCATCTGGCAGGCACGCCGGCGGCGCGAAGCGATGCTCGGCGGTGTGACGCTGATTGCGCCGGAAACCGTCTATTTCTCGCACGACACCGAGATCGGCGCCGATACCATTGTCGAACCGAATGTCTGGTTTGGCCTGGGCGTCAAGATTGCCGCTGGCGCCACCATCCATGCCTTCAGCCATATGACGGGCACTACGATCGGGGAGAACTGCGAGGTCGGGCCGTTCGCGCGGCTGCGGCCGGGTGCGGATCTGAGAAAGAAGGCTAAGGTCGGCAATTTCTGCGAGGTCAAGCAGGCGACTGTCGAGGAGGGCGCCAAGGTGAACCACCTGACCTATGTCGGCGATGCGCGCGTCGGTGCGGGGGCCAATATCGGCGCCGGCACCATCACCTGCAACTATGACGGCTACTCCAAATTCTTCACCGACATTGGCGAGGGCGCCTTTATCGGCTCGAATTCCTCGCTGGTGGCGCCGGTCACGATCGGCAGCCGCAGCTATATCGCCTCCGGGAGCGTGATCACCGAAAGCGTGCCGGACGATGCGCTGGCCTTCGGCCGCGCCCGCCAGAAGACGCTGCCCGGCAAAGGCAAGGAGCTGCGGGAGCGGTTTGCGTCGGTCGCGGCGGCGAAGAAGAAGGCGGCGGAATAGGTCGGATAGGTCTTAGAGCGTTCAGCTTTTGCCAGGATCGCTGATGCGCTCTAAGTATTTGTTTTTGCGCAATTCCCGACGGAAAACTCTACGCATTTTCCCGGCTTACGCTAAAACAGCCAAAGATAGACTATTCTGCCGAGCGCGCCGAGCAGCAGCGTCAAGGCGGCGAACGACTGGATGAAGAATCCAGGAAACCGCTTCAGCGGGGCGGCCAGATATCCGACAAAATAGGCGATGCGGCCAATCAGCCAGACAAGGCCGAAACCGGCGGCCCAGTTCGGGCTCCAATAGACGGCGAACAACCACATGGCCGGCAGGAAAATCGGCAGCCATTCGATTGTGTTCAAATGCGCGCGAACGGCGCGTTCGAGCAAAGGGTCACCTGTCATTGTCGGCGCAAGGATCCCGGTCGTGGAGTGCGTTCGGGCGACGGTCAGCGCCATGCCGAATATGGCCAAGCCGCACAAAAGCGTGACAATCGCCACCGGATAATATTGTTCCATCTCGGATACCTCTTCAGTTTGTCGGATCGGGTCGCGACCTGTCGCCGGAATGCAATCCGTCGTGGTTTGCAGATGGAGTACGGCCGAACAACAATTGCAACCGCAAAGATAAACGTTCGCATTCCAGAGGCGTTGACAAGCCGAGCGATTGCAGTAACCGGGTTGCAAGTGCGGCGTGTCATGTTGCATGCATCAAAGACCGTTCCGGCTGATACGGAACGAAACGCAAAGTGACTTTCGCGGCAAGCCGGCAATCCTTAGATAGCGCTGGGTTTGCGCTGGGAATCGGGGTCAGGGTATGTGCGGTATCGTTGCAATTGTCGGCCAGCAGCAGGTCGCGCCGCTCATCGTCGATGCGCTGAAGCGGCTCGAATATCGCGGCTATGATTCGGCGGGCGTCGCCACCATCGAAAACGGCGAGCTCGGCCGCCGCCGGGCCGAGGGCAAGCTGGTCAACCTCGAACGCCGGCTGAAGGAAGACCCGCTCGACGGCACGATCGGCATCGGCCATACACGCTGGGCGACGCATGGCGTGCCGAACGAGACCAACGCGCACCCGCATTTTTCCGACGGCGTTGCCATCGTCCACAATGGCATCATCGAGAATTTCGCCGAATTGCGCGATGAATTGGTTCGCGACGGCTACAGCTTCTCGTCGCAGACTGACACCGAGGTCGTTGCGCATCTGATTGCGCGGGAGCTTGCGAAAGGGCTGAAGCCGGTCGAGGCCGCGCACAAGGCGCTGAAGCGGCTGTCAGGCGCCTTCGCGCTGGCGATCATGTTCAAGGGCGACGAGGATCTGATCGTTGGCGCCCGAAACGGTCCGCCTTTGGCCGTCGGCCATGGCGACGGCGAGATGTTCCTTGGTTCCGACGCCATTGCGCTGGCACCCTTCACCAACGCCGTCACCTATCTGGAAGACGGCGACTGGGCCGAAGTGCGCCGCAACAGCGTGACCATCTACGACATCGACGGCAACAAGGTCGACCGCAAGCGCCAGCAGTCGCTGTCGACCAGCTTCATGGTCGACAAGGGCAACCGCCGGCATTTCATGGAAAAGGAAATCCACGAGCAGCCGGAAGTGATCTCGCACACGCTGGCGCATTACGTGGATTTCGTCTCCGGCGTGTCGAAGCCGCTCGACCTGCCGTTCGACTTCGCCAAGATCGGCCGGCTGGCGCTCTCGGCTTGCGGCACGGCCTATCTCGCCGGGTTGATCAGCAAATACTGGTTCGAACGCTATGCGCGGCTGCCGGTCGACATCGACGTCGCCTCGGAGTTCCGCTACCGCGAGATGCCGCTGTCGGCCAATGACGCGGCCTTCTTCATCTCGCAATCGGGCGAGACCGCCGACACGCTCGCCTCGCTGCGTTATTGCCGCAAGGCCGGCATGAAGATCGGCGCGGTCGTCAACGTGCGCGAATCGACCATGGCGCGCGAATCCGATGTCGTGCTGCCGACGCTCGCCGGGCCGGAGATCGGCGTCGCCTCGACCAAGGCCTTCACCTGTCAGCTGTCGGTGCTGGCGTCGCTGGCGGTGCGGGCTGGCGTTGCGCGCGGAGCGATCTCGCGCGATGAGGAAAAGCGGCTGGTGCGCGAGCTTTCCGAGGCGCCGCGCTTCGCCACCCAGGTGCTGAAGCTCGACGAGCAGATCGAACGCATCTCGCGCGAACTCTCGCGCTACAAGGATGTGCTCTATCTCGGCCGCGACACCAATTTCCCTTTGGCCATGGAAGGGGCGCTGAAGCTCAAGGAAATCTCCTACATTCACGCCGAGGGCTACGCGGCCGGCGAACTGAAGCACGGCCCGATCGCGCTGATCGACGAGAACATGCCGGTGATCGTGATCGCGCCGCATGACCGCATCTTCGAGAAGACCGTGTCGAACATGCAGGAAGTGGCGGCGCGCGGCGGCAAGATCATCCTCATCACCGACGCCAAGGGCGCCGCGCAGGCGGGTATCAAGACGATGGAGACGATCATCCTGCCCGATGTGCCGGAGATCATTTCGCCGATCATCTACGCGCTGCCGATCCAGATGCTGGCCTATTTCACCGCCGTGTTCATGGGCACGGACGTCGACCAGCCGCGCAATCTGGCCAAATCGGTGACGGTGGAATAGGTCTACATAACGATACGCCGAGCTGTATCAATTAATGATACAGGGCCTTGCACTTCATTCAAAGGCAAGACAGTTGAAGCGGTCGCCGCCGGGAAGGCGATGTGGAGATCGTTGATTACCATGAGCGGGCACTCGCCCTAACCCTTTGAGGATACTGAGCTATGCTCAAGTTCGCACGCCCCATCCATCCTGGAGAATTCGTCCGCGAGGAATATCTTGTTCCTCTCGGCATGAGTGCTGGCGCGCTCGCAAAAAAGCTCAATCTTCCGCGTACGCGTATCGAGCGTATCGTCAAGGAAGAGGTAGGCCTGACGCCTGACACGGCGCTTCGCCTTGCGAGGTTCTTCAACACCACACCTGAGTTTTGGATGAACTTCCAGAAGGCCTATGAGCTGGAGACCGAAGCGATGAAGATCGCGGCGGAACTCGAGAAGATCGTGCCGCTCGAAGCCGCCGCATAGCGCGGATTCTTTAAAAACTTCGCAGTTCCAAAGCGGCTTGCGGTTCACTAATGTTCAACCGCAACCTGCGCTGCGGTGAACCCATGTCCGACGCCCTGAAGACTTCTGGCATGACCCGGCTCAGGAACTATTTCCTGACGGGCTTCATCGTCTGCGCGCCGCTGGCGATCACCGCCTATATCGCCTGGTCACTCATCGGCTGGGTCGATTCCTGGGTGAAGCCCTACATCCCGGCGCGCTATAACCCCGATACCTATCTGCCGTTTCCGGTTCCGGGCTTCGGGCTGATCGTGGCGCTGGTGCTGATCACGCTGATTGGCTTCCTGACGGCAAACATCGTCGGCCGTGCCATCGTCAATTCCGGCGAGCGGCTGCTCGGCCGCATGCCTCTGGTGCGCGGCATCTATCGCTCGCTGAAACAGATTTTCGAGACGGTGCTGTCGAACAAGGGCGACATGTTCCGCCAGGTCGGGTTGGTCGAGTATCCGCGAAAAGGCGTCTGGTCGCTGGTTTTCGTCGCCAGCGAGAAGGAAACCGAGATCAACCAGAAGCTCGATCAGGAAGGCGATCCGCTGATTGCGGTATTCATGCCGTGCACGCCGAACCCGACCACCGGCTTCCTGATGTATGTGCATAAATCCGAGATCGTGCTGCTCGACATGACGATCGAGGATGGGGCCAAGCTGATCGTTTCGGCCGGCATGGTGGCGCCGGAGGTCAAGGCCAAGCTGGTGACGCTGAACGGCGAGCCGATCGAGGGGGCGCTCGCCAATCCGGCGCTCGGCACGGCTCAGCCGGCGCGCAGCAGCCGCACCGCCTCATCGCGCCCGAACAGGTAAAGCAACAGCCTAAGCGCCTGTCCGCGTTCGGACTGCAGTTCCGGATCGCGCGACAGGATCAGCCTTGCGTCGTCGCGCGCGCCTTCGAGCAGGTCGGCATGGAACTCGATGCGTGCGACCTGGAAGCCAGGCGTGCCGGATTGCCGGGTCCCAAGAAGCTCGCCTTCGCCGCGCAGCTTGAGGTCCTCCTCGGCGATCCGGAAACCGTCCTCAGTCTCGCGCATAACCGACAGACGGCGCTTCGCCGTCTCGCCGAGCGGGTCTTTGTAGAGCAGCACGCAGGAGGAGGGCTTGTCGCCGCGCCCGACCCGGCCGCGCAACTGGTGCAACTGGGCAAGGCCGAAGCGCTCGGCGTGTTCGATGACGATGATCGTGGCGTCCGGCACATCGACGCCGACCTCGATGACGGTGGTGGCGATCAATATGCGTGTTTCGCCCTGCTTGAAGGCGCGCATCGCCTCGTCCTTCTCGGCCCCCTTCATGCGCCCGTGAACCAGGCCGATCTGGTCGCCGAAGAGCGGCTTGAGTGAAGCGAAGCGGTCTTCCGCCGACATCAGCTTGATCTCTTCGGATTCCTCGACCAGCGGGCAGATCCAGTAGATCTTCTGACCTTCGGCGACGGCATCGCGCATCCGTGCGACCAGCTCATCCAGCCGCTCCAGGGGCAAGGTGACGGTGCGGATCGGCTGCCGGCCGGCCGGTTTTTCGGTCAGTTTCGAAACGTCCATGTCGCCGAAGGCGGTGAGCACCAGCGTGCGCGGGATCGGCGTCGCCGTCATCACCAGCATGTCGGGCGCGTCGCCCTTGGCGGTGATCGCCAGCCGCTGGTGGACGCCGAAGCGGTGCTGCTCGTCGACCACGGCAAGGACGAGGTCGTGGAAGGTCACGGATTCCTGGAACAGCGCATGCGTGCCGACGACGATGTCGATCGCACCGCTGGCGAGGCCTTCCAGCGTCTCTGTGCGCTCATGGCCCTTTTCGCGCCCGGTGAGGATAGCGGTGCGCAGGCCGGCTTGCTCTGCCAATGGTGCGATGGTTGCCAGGTGTTGGCGCGCCAGGATTTCGGTCGGCGCCATCAACGCGGCCTGGCCGCCAGCCTCCACCGCGCGGCCCATGGCAAGCAGCGCGACCACAGTCTTGCCGGAGCCGACGTCGCCCTGCAGCAGGCGCAGCATGCGCTCGGGATCGGCGAGATCGGCATTGATCTCGCCGAGCGCGAATTCCTGGCTAGGGGTGAGCTTGTAGGGCAGGGCCGAGCGCAGTTTCTCGACAATGCGGCCGTCGCCAGTGAGCGGGCGGCCCGACAGACGACGGATCTTTGCCCGAACCAGCGCCAGCGAGACCTGGCCGGCCAGCAATTCGTCATAGGCGAGGCGCCGCCAGGCCGGGCCTTCGACGGCAACGTCGATCGGGTCGGCGGGAGAATGAATGCGGGCGAGCGCGTCGCCGAAGGACGGAAAGGTGTGGCGGCGCATGAAAGCGTCATCCAGCCATTCCGGCAAGTCGGGCAGACGGCTGAGCGCCTGCCCGATGGCTCGGCGCAGCACCTTAGCCGACAAGCCTGCCGTCAGCGGATAGACCGGCTCGACCAACGGCAGGCCCTCGGCCTCGTCAATCGGCGCGATATGGTCGGGATGAACCATGCTCGGCCGGCCGTTGAACCATTCCATGCGGCCGGAGATGACGACCCGTTCGCCTTCCGGCAGCATCTTCTGCAGATAGGCGGCATGGGCATGAAAAAAGGTCAGCGCGATCTCGCCGGTGTCGTCGTGAGCGTAGACCCGGTAGGGCACCGACCTGTTGCCGCGCGGCGGCGGCTGATGGCGGTCGACGCGCACCTCGAGCGTGACGATCTGGCCCTCGGCGGAGAGCGCGATGCCGGGCCGGTTGCGCCGGTCGATCACCGTGTTGGGCAGTACGAACAGAAGATCGGCGGCGCGCGCGGCGCGGTCGCCGAGATCGGCCGGCACGACCCGCTCGATCAGCGTTCCCACTTTCGGACCAACGCCGGCAAGCGAGGTTATCGGAACGAATAATGGGTCGAGGACGGAGGGACGCATCAGCGCAGCGCCTGTTGCGTATCCGGAAAGGCCGAGTTCCTTCGCGCCCCCCTCTGTCCTGCCGGACATCTCCCCCACAAGGGGGGAGATTGCCAGCTTCGGCGCCTCACCCATTCCGTAACGTTGAAGGTTGGCGAAAACGGACGTGCAGGCTGATCTCCCCCCTCGTAGGGGAGATGTCCGGCAGGACCGAGGGGGGCATGAAGGAATGCAGTCATTTCAAATTGATTGTCGGCTGTCTTACTTTGCCTTGCAAGGCTGACACCGATCTCTATCCACGCTATATGCGCCGCTTCGAACAGGGATGCGGCGCCATGACCGGTACACAGCGATCAAGCGAGGGGCTGGATGCCCGCCGCCGCAAGCTCCTGTTCCGCTCCTGGCATCGCGGCATGCGCGAGATGGATCTCATCCTGGGTACCTTCGCCGATGCCGAGATCGGCGCCTTGACCGGCGACGAAATCGCCCAATATGAAAAGCTCCTCGAAATCCCCGATACCGAATTCCTTCCGTTGATCACCGGCGAGCGCCCGGTTCCGCCCGATATCGATTGCGCGGTGCTGCAGAAGATCCTGGCGTCGCGCCGAACGATGACATTTTGAACGTATCAAGCATGAGCCTCATTCCTATCATCGGTCTGCCAAAGGGCCGGGCCGGCCAGTTCATCGTCGACGGCGTCGCCGACGGCTATGAAGCCTTTGCATTGGTGCAGACGGCGCAGGAGATCGCTCCCGACAAGCCGGTGCTGTTCGTGGCGCGCGATGGCCAGCGGCTGCCGGCGATCATCGAGGCGCTCGCCTTTGCGGCGCCCGGCCTGCCGGTGCTGGAACTGCCGGCCTGGGACTGTCTACCCTACGACCGCGTCTCGCCGGGAGCGGATGCGGCCGCGCGGCGGCTCGATGCGCTCTCCGCCATGATCGCGCTGGCGAAGAAGCCGCATCGCGCCGTGATCCTCACCACCGCCAACGCGCTGCTGCAGCGCATTCCCCCAGCCGAACTGATCGAGGCGCAGACCTTCCACGCCAAGCCCGGCAACCAGGTCGACATGAACGCGCTGATCGCGCGGCTGGAGACCTCCGGCTTCGAGCGCGTGCCGACGGTGCGCGGCCTGGGCGAATTCGCGGTCCGCGGCGGCATCCTCGATCTCTTCGCGCCGGGCTGGAGCGAGGCGCTGCGGCTCGACTTCTTCGGCGACACACTGGAATCGATCCGCGTCTTCGACGTGGCGACCCAGCGCACGACCGGGCAGCGCAAGTCGATGTCCTTGCAAGCGATGAGCGAGGTGGCGCTGACGCCGGAGACGATCAGCCGCTTCCGCCGCTCCTACATCGAGGCCTTTGGCGCGCCGTCGCGCGACGACGCGCTTTATGCGGCAGTCAGCGAAGGCCGCCGCTTTGCCGGCATGGAACACTGGCTGCCCTTCTTCTACGAGCGGCTGGAGACGGTGTTCGACTATCTGCCGGATGCGCCTGTCGTCTTCGACCATCTGGCACATGAGGCGCTGGCTGAGCGGCACACGCTGATCCTCGACCACTACGAGGCGCGCCGGAAGCAGGCCGACAGCGCGCTGAAGGACGCGGTGCCCTACAAGCCGGTGGCGCCGGACCTGCTTTATCTTTCGCCGGAGAACCTCAAAGCCTCGCTCGGCCCGCGTGAAGACATCGACTTCACCGTTTTCGACGCGCCAGACGTTGGAGCTAAAAAGGTCTTTCACGCCGGCTCGCGGCACGGCCGCAGCTTCGCCGAGGAGCGCGCCGATCCCAACACCAACGTCTTCGACGTGGTGGTGAAGCATATCGCCGACGAGCGCGCCGCGCGCCGCCGCGTCATCGTCGCCGGCTGGACCGAAGGCTCGCTCGACCGGCTCGGCCAGATCCTCGCCGAACATCATCTTGGCAATCTGAAGCCGGTTGCGACGCTTGCCGAGGTCGAAAAGCTCGAGCCGGGGCAGGCGGGTCTCGCCGTGCTGCCGCTGGAATCCGGCTTCGAAACCGACGCCATGGTCGTCGTTGCCGAACAGGACATTCTCGGCGACAGGCTGATTCGCCGCTCGAAGCGCAAGAAGAAGGCATCCGATTTCATCGCCGAGGCCTCGTCGCTGTCCTCGGGCGATATCGTTGTCCACGCCGACCACGGCATCGGCCGCTTCATCGGCCTGCGCACCATCGAGGCGGTCGGCGCGCCGCATGACTGCCTCGAAATCCACTATGCCGGCGATGATCGGCTGTTCCTGCCGGTCGAAAACATCGAGCTCTTGTCGCGCTACGGCTCGGATTCGGCCGAAGCGCCGCTCGACAAGCTCGGCGGCGGCGCCTGGCAGGCGCGCAAGGCGCGGCTGAAGCGGCGGCTGCTCGACATGGCGGGCCAGTTGATCCGGCTTGCTGCCGAGCGGCAGATGCGCGCCGCACCCGCCATGATCCCCGCGGATGGGCTTTATGGCGAGTTCGCCGCGCGCTTCCCTTATGAGGAAACCGACGACCAGCAGACTGCGATCGATTCCGTCATGGATGATCTCGGCGCCGGTAAGCCGATGGATCGGCTGGTCTGCGGCGATGTCGGCTTCGGCAAGACGGAGGTCGCGCTGCGCGCTGCCTTCATCGCCGCAATGGAAGGCTTCCAGGTCGCGGTCGTGGTGCCCACGACGCTGCTCTCTCGCCAGCACTTCAAGACCTTCTCGCAACGCTTCTCCGGCCTGCCGATCCGTATCGCTCAGGCCTCGCGCCTGGTCGGCGCCAAGGAATTGGCGGAAACGAAGAAGGGCATCAGCGAAGGCACGGTCGATATCGTCGTCGGCACGCACGCGCTGCTCGGCAGCTCGATCTCGTTCAAGAATCTCGGCCTGCTGATCATCGACGAGGAGCAGCATTTCGGCGTCAAGCACAAGGAGCGGTTGAAGGAGCTCAAGAACGACGTGCATGTGCTGACGCTGTCGGCGACGCCGATTCCGCGCACGCTGCAACTGGCGCTGACCGGCGTGCGCGAATTGTCGCTGATCGCGACGCCGCCGGTCGACCGCATGGCCGTGCGCACTTTCATTTCACCCTTCGATCCGCTGGTCATACGCGAGACGCTGCTGCGCGAACGCTATCGCGGGGGCCATTCCTTCTATGTCGTGCCGCGCATCAGCGACCTCTCGGAAATCCATGATTTCCTGAAGGGATCAGTGCCGGAGCTGAAGGTGGCAGTGGCCCATGGCCAGATGCCGCCGGGCGAGCTCGACGACATCATGAACGCCTTTTACGACGGCCAGTACGACGTGCTGCTGTCGACGACCATCGTCGAATCCGGCCTCGATATCCCGACCGCCAACACGCTGATCATCCACCGCGCCGACATGTTCGGCCTGGCGCAGCTCTACCAGCTGCGCGGTCGTGTCGGCCGCTCCAAGGTGAGGGCCTATGCGCTGTTCACGCTGCCGGCAAACCGCAAGCTCACCGACACGGCCGAGCGCCGGCTGAAGGTGCTGCAGTCGCTCGACACGCTCGGCGCCGGCTTCCAGCTCGCCAGCCACGACCTCGACATCAGGGGCGCCGGCAATCTTCTCGGCGAAGAACAGTCCGGCCATATCAAGGAGGTGGGCTTCGAGCTCTACCAGCAGATGCTGGAAGAGGCGGTGGCCGAGGTGAAGGATTCAGGCGAGGTGCAGGACGGCGGTTGGTCGCCGCAGATCGCGGTCGGCACCGCCGTGATGATCCCGGAGAGCTACGTGCCCGACCTGCAGCTCCGCATGGCACTCTACCGCCGTCTTGGCGACCTCGAGACGACCGAGGAAATCGATGGCTTCGGCGCCGAGCTTATCGACCGTTTCGGGCCGCTGCCCGAGGAAGTGACGCATCTGCTCAAGATCGTCTTCATCAAGGCGCTGTGCCGGAAGGCCAATGTCGAGAAGCTCGATGCCGGCCCCAAGGGCGTCGTCATCCATTTCCGCAAACGCGAGTTCCCCAACCCGGTCGGGCTGGTCAAGTTCATCGGCGAACAGGGCTCCTTGGCCAAGATCAGGGCGGACCACAGCGTCGTCTTCATGCGCGAATGGCCGAACGCTGAAAAGCGCTTGGCGGGCTCCGCTGTCGTCATGACGCAATTGGCGCGTTTGGTCGACAAAGCCGCCTAACCGGCACGCCACGGGTTTCCAGCAGGACAAGCATTCGCCACTGCCGAAATTCCCGTCTAGAATAGCAAATCGGCTTCGTGTAAGGAGCCGCCACCTCGTATTGGGGCAGCAATGGCGGGCGAGGGCGCTCGCCGGGAAGAAGTGTTGGGTACAGCGATGACGAAATGGTCGCCGAATTCGTGGAGAGCAAAGCCGATCAAGCAGGTCCCTGCCTATCCGGACCTTGCCGCGTTGAAGACCACGGAGGCCCAACTTGCCACCTATCCGCCACTGGTCTTCGCCGGTGAGGCGCGCAAGCTGAAGAAGCAACTGGCCGCGGTTGCCGCGGGCGACGCCTTCCTGCTCCAGGGCGGCGATTGCGCCGAAAGCTTCGCCGAGCATGGCGCCGACAATATCCGCGACTTCTTCCGCGTCTTCCTGCAGATGTCGGTGGTGCTGACCTTCGCCGGCGCCCAGCCGGTGGTGAAAGTCGGACGCGTCGCCGGCCAGTTCGCCAAGCCGCGCTCCTCCGACAACGAGACCAAGGCCGGCGTGACGCTGCCGAGCTATCGCGGCGACATCATCAACGGCATCGAGTTCGACGCCAAGTCGCGCATCCCCGATCCTGCCCGGCAGGAGATGGCCTACCGCCAGTCGGCGGCGACCCTCAACCTTCTGCGCGCCTTCGCGCAGGGCGGCTATGCCAGCCTGGAGAACGTTCACCGCTGGATGCTGGGTTTCGTCGCCGACAGCCCGCAGGGCGAGAAATACGAGTCGCTCGCCAATCGCATCACCGAGACGATGGAATTCATGCGCGCGGTGGGCATCACGTCGGAAACCAATTTCGCGCTGCGCGAGACCGACTTCTACACCAGCCACGAGGCGCTGCTGCTCGGCTATGAGGAGGCGCTGACCCGTGTCGACTCCACGTCCGGCGACTGGTACGCGACCTCGGGCCACATGATCTGGATCGGCGACCGCACCCGCCAGCCCGACCATGCGCATGTCGAATATTGCCGCGGCATCAAGAACCCGCTCGGCCTGAAGTGCGGGCCGTCGCTGACGCCGGACGGACTGCTTGAACTCATCGACCTGCTCAATCCGGAAAACGAACCGGGCCGGCTGACGCTGATTGCACGTTTCGGCTCGGACAAGGTTGCCGAGCACCTGCCGAAGCTGGTGCGCGCGGTGCAGAAGGAAGGCCGCAGCGTGGTCTGGTCGTCCGACCCGATGCATGGCAACACGATCGAGGCGGCAGGTTACAAGACCCGTCCTTTCGACCGCATTCTCAAGGAAGTGCAGACCTTCTTCGAGGTGCACCGCGCCGAAGGCACGCATCCGGGCGGCATCCATGTCGAGATGACCGGCAAGAACGTCACAGAATGCACCGGCGGCGCTCGCGCCATAACGGCGGAAGACCTGCAGGACCGCTATCATACCCATTGCGATCCGCGCCTGAATGCCGACCAGGCGATCGAGCTGGCCTTCCTGGTCTCGGACCTGCTCAAGAAGAGCCATTCGATCCAGCACAAGCAGGCTGCCAACGGCTGAACTGTTGCGATATTTGATTGACTGATCGGGCGCTGGAGAGATCCGGCGCCTTTTCCTTGTGCGATGAAACAGACGGAGTGCGGTCACGTCGGACTGACAAAAAAGTGTCCCTGCGCGGCCATTGCAAAACCGGGATTGCGTTGGAATGCATCGCTGCATTTGAACCTGTTCGCGATCCTCATGCGCCACGAGCATGCCATCATTCATCACCGCGCGGTCGACTTCTGGTCCGCGCGTGCCGCCGTGCTCGTCGTCATCTGCCTGCAGCTTCTGGTCATCAACGATCTATCGTTCGGCCCGCGCTGGCTGGCGCCGTCGATCGAAGCGGCGCTGCTTGCTCCGCTGTCAATCGCAACGGCGTGGACCCAAATGGCGACGCAGAAGGCCGTCGACCACGAACATTGGTACGCGATCGGCCGGTTTAGACTCTTCATTCGACGCGCCGCCTTGGCCATGACCGGCGTCATCAGCTTCATGAACTGCGGAGCGCTGGTCTTCCTGGTGCGGGCGCTGCTCGAAGGGCATGCGGGCGCCGGCACGACGCTGCTCGTCGATGCGCTCAACATCTGGCTCACCAACGTCATCGTCTTCGCGTTGTGGTTCTGGAGCACCGATCGTGGCGGTCCCCCGACCTGCGGCCTGGTCAAGCGCGCGCATGCCGACTTCCTGTTTCCGCAGATGACTCTGCCCGACCGGGAAATCCAGGGGTGGCTGCCCGGCTTCGTCGACTATGTCTTCCTGGCGTTCACCAACGCGACCGCATTTTCGCCGACCGACACGTTGCCGCTCTCCCAGCGCGCCAAGCTGCTGATGATGGCGGAGGCGATGATCTCGCTGCTGACGATCGCGCTGGTGGCGGCGCGGGCGGTGAATATCCTGGGATAGGAGGCTGGCTTTGCTGTTCATGCATGTCGTTGGCCCAGAACCGCGCACATTTGTGGGCGACATGCACTAGCGGCCGCGCTCCCAGCGCATGTTCGCCAGCCTCGGATCGGCAAAAGCTGTCCGCGAGAATTCGAGGCGCCTGTCCGGAAATTCGCAGATCGCCTGGACACCCAGCGGGCCGATGCGGATGCGCCAGGTGTGGGGCTCCAGCGGCTTGGCCTTGGCAAATCCCTTGCAGGTCAAGAGCGCGATGTTGGCGCCCTTCGGATCGCGCGCCGAGCGGTAGCGGATCGCCTGCATCCCGGCCTCGCGCGCGACATCGGCGATGGCCTGGCAGGCGGCATAGTCGGTCGGACGCGTCCACGCGGTCTCGTCGTGGTCGAGCGGCGGCCGGGAGAGGTCGATGGCCAGCTCGCATCTGATCGCCGCAGCGAAGGCCGTGTATTCCGCGGCATCGCTCGGCCACTGGGTCTGTGGCGACTCGGCGAAGAACAGCAAGCGATAGAAGGCCATCTCCGCCACTGCCGTGAGCACCGTCTCAGCGGCATAGTAGACGCCCTTGGTCTTGCCCGCCCGGCGAAAGCGCGAGCCGTGCGGATAGACCGAGCCGTAGCGGAAGGGCGTCGCCAGCAGGTAGTGAAGATGGCGGCATTCCAGCGGGATCTGCGGCTTGGTGTCCTCGATGAGATCCTCGAGCAGGCCCTGCTCGTCGAGCGTGTCGACGAGCTTCAACGTCGAGACGCGGTGCTGCGCCTCCACCATGCGCCAATACTTGCCTTCGAGCCTCACGGCCTCAGACAAGAGCGCGTCGGGAGTCCAGGTAGGCAATGACATCGACAAGTCCGGCAATCGTCAGGATCTTTTGGAGCGGCGTGCCGTCGAACGCGGTATTCGGGTTCTTCAGCCACGCCCGGGCGACGGTCTCGTCGCCGCCGACGATGGCATCGAGCGAGCGGAACAGGCGGACGAACAGCACTGCAAGCTCGAATGGCTTGGTGCCACGCTCGAGCAGGAACTCCTGCTTGCGCATGCGCGAAACGCTCGCCTCCGAGACGCCGATGACGAGGGAAAGCGTTCTCGCGGTGATGTCGAGCAGGTCGGCCGCTCGCAGCGTGGCCTTGGTGATGACGGCATTCTCTGCCGCCGTCGCGGCGGCGACTGGACGTTGCATGTGCGCACCCATCTATTTCTGTGGAAAATATAAGTCACAGAAATTCATTTGGAAAGAGTCGCGCTGAGCGTCAGTCTTTCTTGTAGAGCTGCCAACCCTTGCCGTTGCGGCCCGCCATGCTCGAGTGCCTGGTCACGCGGTTGCGACCGCTCACCTTGGAGCGGTAGAGCGCCCGATCGGCCTTGGTGTACAGATCCTCGGGGCTGTCGGCCTCGGAAGCCATGCAAACGCCCATGGAGACGGTCACCGTGCCGTAGTTCATGCCGGTTTGGCTGCTGGTGAACGGCGTCTGCTCGATCAGCACGCGGATGCGCTCGGCGATCTCGAAAGTGGTGTCCTCGCTGGCGCCTTCGACGATGAGCGCGAATTCCTCGCCGCCGGTGCGAGCCACGAACATGTCGCCGCGAACGCTGGACTGGAAGATTTCGGCGACGATCTGGATGATCCTGTCTCCAACCGGGTGGCCGAAACGGTCGTTGATGTCCTTGAAGCGATCGATGTCGGCAAGGATCAGCGCATTGAACAGGATGCCGCGATTGCTGTTGTAGATGCGCGTGATTTCCTTGTCGAAGGCGCGACGGTTCCTGATCTGCGTCAACGGATCGGTATCGGCCAGCCGCTTGTATTCCTCGAGCTTGGTTTTGACGCTCTCGAGCTCGGCGGTCTTTTCGCTGAGCGTGCTGGCGATCTGGCGGTTGTGGTCCAGCGTGGAGCTGGTGGCGGCTGACATGGCCCCTGCAATCTTGTGCAGCAGTTCTTGCGACAGCAGGCTGCGATTGCTCAAGCCGCTCGACGTCTCATCGAGGATGCGGCCGTATTTCTCGACATGCGTGCGCTCGCTGCGCAGCAGCGCGGCAACGTCCTCGAGTTCCTTCGCGACCACTTCCCTGGCATGCTCGACAATCGCTGGGCCGTGATGCTGGGGGAAGAAGGTGCGGCCGATGCGGTCGAGATCCTCCTGGGTCGGCCGATTGCTCAAAGAGACGACGGCAAGGCTGAGTTCGTGGTTACTGCCGCTGAGCGCCTCGTAGAAGATCTCGTAGTTGCGCGGCAACCCAAGCACGCCGAGCTGGCGCATGGTCGCCACCACGCTGCTGGCGAGGTCGGTGTTCCTCTCGGTCGGGACGGCTGCCGGCTGCATATTCTGCTTCACTGTACCCCTTCAGAGCGACCGGGAATCTGCCACCGCCAGACGTCGCGCATACGGGGATTTGATTGAGAAATGCGATGCGGCGGCGCGTCCCCAACGCGACCTTCGCTTGCATAAATCATATGTGCAGCCGCGCTAAAGTTTCCTTAATGGCCGGAATTTCCTCATCGTCTCTGCTACCACAGGATGCAATCCGGTGCGGACGGCCTTCGAATAGCGCCAATCCGGTGTCGCATTTGCCTATGCCCCGACGAGCGCAAAATGGAATTCTGTCCGACAGTGACCGAATCGGGCGACATGGGAAGGAGCTGGGAATGGACGAAAATCACAGTGGGTCATGCTTGTGCGGCGCGGTGCGTTTCAGGACCAGAGGGCCGTTGCGCGGAGTGATCTATTGCCACTGCTCTCAGTGCCGCAAGCAAAGCGGATCCTTCTATGCCGCAACCAATATTCCCGACGCCAATATCGCAATCGAAGGCACGGAAAACATCAGCTGGTATGAGGCGTCTTCCTTTGCGAAACGCGGTTTTTGCAGGAACTGCGGCTCGCTGCTGTTCTGGAAGCCGAGGGACCATGCCTACACATCGGTGCTGGCAGGGTCGTTCGAGGAACCGACAGGACTCCAAGGGCTCTGCCACATCTTCGTTGGCGACAAGGGCGACTACTACTCCATCGACGACGGATTGCCGCAGTTCGAGAAGTCGACCCCATCGGTCAAGGTCGCGGACGAATGAATTTTGGGCTTGCTGCCTTATTCCCTTGATCCGGCCATTGGGATATCCCCTGCCGGTTAATGGGAAAAGGGCTGAGCATGCAGCGGCTGATCGACGCTTTCATCAATTCCGTGCGGGCCTTCCGCAAGCTGGCTGGGCATGAAGCAGCCTTCCAGCAGGAACTGCTGCTGCTGGCGCTTGCCCTGCCTGCCGGCTGGTTCATCTCTGTATCATGGCGCGGCTACGCGCTTTTGATCGCCGCGGTGCTGCTTCTGATCATCGTGGAGGTGCTCAACACCGGGATCGAGGCGGCCTGCGACGCCTTCAGCCGCGAATTCAACGTCGACATCCAACTCGCCAAGGACTGCGGCTCGCTGGCCGTCCTGATCTCGATCGTCATCGTTGCCGGCGTCTGGGGGATCGCCCTCATCGAACGTTTGACCGGGGTTCCGATCTAGTCCGCTACGAGAGCAACCTCACTGATTTGTCTGGCCTTCCCGCGCGTCCTTGGCGCGCTCCCTTCCGGCGAAATGGCGAGCGACCAGCCAGGCGAGGACAGCGATGCCTACCCCAACCGCGAGCGCGACAACGACTCGCTCGTGGCGAGCGAGCGCCTGGCCGACCATGCGCTCGGCGCCCAAGCCGAAGACATAGCCGAGGGTCCCGAACAGGGCCGCCCAGGCGGCGGATGAGATGGCGTTGAGGACGACGAAGCGTGGCACCGACACGCTCGAAAGGCCGGCGGCGATCCCGCCGACGAGCCGCATTCCGTAGACATAGCGGTTGGTCAGCACGAAAATATTCGGGTGCGTGTTGAGCAGACGGTAGGCGCGGTGGAATCCGGGCCGCTTGCGCAGTCTGACGACGTAGGGGTGATCAGCAAAGCTGCGGCCGAGCGTGAAGAAGAAGGTGTCGCCCACGAAGGCGCCCAGAAACGTTGCCACGAATGCCTGCCAGAGCACGAACACATGCTGATGCGCGAAGAAGCCGCCGAGGATGGCGGCGCTTTCGCCCTCGGCGACACAGCCCAGGAAGACCGCGACCAGCCCATACTGCTCGACGAGACGATGGATGGTTTCGGTCATCGGCTTGCCGGCCAGGCCGAGAGCTTCTCGTCTATCCGTTTGATCTGATCGGCCATGCGCAGGATCTCGTCGCGCAGCCCGATGATCTCGCTGTGGCGCAGTTCGTCGAGCTTTTCGTGCAGAGCCATGATCTCGATCTCGGCCTTCAGATTGACCTCGTAGTCGTGAGCGGCGTCGATGCGGTCGCGCTCGGTCTGCCGGTTCTGCGACATCATGATCACCGGCGCCTGCAGGGCGGCGACCATTGAGAGGACGAGATTGAGGAAGATGAACGGGTAGGGATCGAAGGCATTGCGCGTCAAAAGCCAGACATTGCCGAAAGTCCAAAGGATGAGAAAGGCAATGAAGCCGAGGATGAAGGACCATGAGCCGCCGATCCGGGCGATGGTGTCGGCGACGCGATCGCCATAGGTCGAGTGAAAGGCGACGGCCTTGTTGGTATCCTTGGTGATGGTGGTGCGTTCGAGCGCGCTTTGCAGCACGCGGCTTTCGAGCGCCGAGAGGCCGTCGGGTTTGCGCTTCATCCAGCGGTGTGCCAGGTCGTCGATCGTCTTGTTCATCCTCGCCTCCGTCTTCAGCACCACATATTCGTTCTCACGCAATTCCGGACTGAAAACCGCGGTGCACTTTTCCTGGAATTGCTCTTTTTTTCACGCAATTCCGGATGGAAAACCGCAGCACAATTTTCCTGGAATTGCTCTTTTTTTCACGCAATTCCGGACGGAAAACCGCAGCACAATTTTCCTGGAATTGCTCTTTTTTTCACGCAATTCCGGACGGAAAACCGCAGCACACTTTTCCTGGAATTGCTCATAGAGGTAGAGGCTACCGGTCCGGACGGGAAGTGGATAGATTTGCCCCGAAACCAGCGAGGTTGAGATGCTTGATTTCGAGACGATCCGGGCCCGGGCGGCAAGCCGCAAGGGCGGCGAGGATGCGCTGGCATCTCTGCTCGGACCGATCCCCGATAACGCGGCGGTGGCGAAAATCCCTGATGACCGCATTCTCTCCACCATGGCCGAGCGCATCTTCGCCGCGGGCTTCGTCTGGCGCGTCATCGAGCAGAAATGGCCTGGCTTCGAGGAGGCATTCCTCGGCTTCGAGCCGAAGCGGCTTCTGTTCCAGCCGGATGATTTCTGGCACGAACTCGCCGCCGACAAGCGCATCGTGCGCAATCCGCAGAAGATCAGATCCGTGCGCGATAACGCAGCCTTCGTCGACAGCGTCTCGAAGGAGCATGGCGGCTTCGGCAAATTCCTCGCCGAGTGGCCGGCCGACGATCAGGTCGGGTTGACAGCCTATCTCGGCAAGCACGGCAGCCGGCTTGGCGGCAACACCGGCCAGTATTTCCTGCGCTGGCTGGAGTGGGACACCTTCATCGTCACGGCCGACATGGCGGCGGCCTTGCGAGACGCTGGCCTGGACATCGCCGAAAGCCCCAGCTCAAAGCGCGATCTCGACAAGATCCAAGGCCAGATCAACCATTGGTCGGGGGAAACCGGGCTGCCACGGCGGCACATATCCCGCATCCTGGCCATGTCTATTGGCGAAAACCACTCGCCGGAGGCGTTGCGCGAATATATGGGCGAGCAGGCCTAGGCAGGAGATTGGGCAGGATACGATCTTTCGATCGATCGGATACGATCGACAAGGGTCGATCGATCCTGGGTGGCACAAGCAATGGCCATTGC
Organism: Mesorhizobium sp. M3A.F.Ca.ET.080.04.2.1; assembly: GCF_003952525.1. NCBI lineage: Bacteria > Pseudomonadati > Pseudomonadota > Alphaproteobacteria > Hyphomicrobiales > Phyllobacteriaceae > Mesorhizobium > Mesorhizobium sp. M3A.F.Ca.ET.080.04.2.1. The sequence continues at coordinate 5,981,027 of NZ_CP034451.1, forward strand.
CGGACGATTGCCGCCACGCTAAATCCGCAGCATGACCCAGTCCGCTCCCGAGATCCTGCGCATCGCCGTCGCCCAGCTCAATCCAACCGTCGGAGACGTCGCCGGCAACCTTGCCAAGGCGAGGGAGGCAAGGGCCGATGCAGCGCGACAGGGCGCCGATCTCGTCCTCTATACGGAGCTGTTCCTTGCCGGTTACCCGCCGGAAGACCTGGTGCTGAAGCCGGCCTTCCTGAGGACCTGTGAAAAGGCGGCGGAGGATTTCGCCAAGGAGACGGCCGACGGCGGGCCTGGCGTGATCATAGGCACGCCGCTGAAGCGCAAGAGCGGCACACACAATTCGATCATCTTCGCCGATGGCGGCAAGGTCATCGCCGAGCGCTACAAGCTCGACCTGCCGAATTATGGCGAGTTCGACGAGAAGCGTGTCTTCCAGGCCGGGCCGGAACTGCAAGGTCCGGTCAATTTCCGCGGCGTGCGGATCGGCATTCCGATCTGCGAGGACATCTGGGGCGATATCGCCGTTTGCGAAACGCTGGCCGAAAGCGGGGCCGAGATCCTGCTGGTGCCGAACGGCTCGCCCTATTATCGCGCCAAGATCGACGTCCGCCATCAGGTGGTGATCCGGCAGGTCATCGAATGCGGATTGCCGATGATCTACGCCAATCAGCTCGGCGGCCAGGACGAGCTCATCTTCGACGGCGCCTCCTTCGCCATCGGCGCCGACAAGACGCTTGCCTTCCAGATGAGCCAATTCGAGGAGACCGTCGACGTCTCCACCTGGAAGCGAAAGGACGGCACCTGGGTCTGTTCGCAAGGCCCGATGTCGAAGATCCCGGAGCGCGAGGAGGCCGACTACCGGGCCTGCATGCTGGGCCTGCGCGATTACGTCAACAAGAACGGCTTCAAGAACGTTGTGCTTGGCCTCTCGGGCGGCATCGATTCGGCCATCTGTGCTGCATTGACAGTCGACGCGCTCGGCGAGGAGCGGCTGCGCACCGTCATGATGCCCTACCGCTATACCTCGAAGGATTCGCTCAAGGATGCCGAGGACTGCGCCAGGGCGCTGGGCTGCCGCTACGACATCGTGCCGATCTCGGAGCCTGTCGAAGGCTTCCGACATGCGCTGACGCAGCTCTTCGAGGGCACGCAGGAAGGCATCACCGAGGAAAACCTGCAGAGCCGCGCACGCGGCACGATCCTGATGGCGATCTCGAACAAGTTCGGCTCCATGGTCGTCACCACCGGCAACAAGAGCGAGATGTCGGTCGGCTACGCCACGCTCTATGGCGACATGAATGGCGGCTTCAATCCGATCAAGGACCTCTACAAGATGCAGGTCTACGGGCTGTCGCGCTGGCGCAATTCGCATGTGCCGCCGGGCGCGCTCGGCCCCTCGGGCGAGGTGATCCCGAAGAACATCATCGACAAGGCGCCGTCGGCCGAGCTCCGCGAAAACCAGACCGACCAGGATTCGCTGCCGCCCTATCCGGTGCTGGACGATATTCTCGAATGCCTGGTGGAACACGAGATGGGCGTCGAGGAGATCGTCGCGCGCGGCCATGACCGGGCGACCGTGACGCGGGTCGAGCACCTGCTCTACATCGCCGAGTACAAGCGCCGGCAGGCAGCACCCGGTGTGAAGATCACCAGGAAGAATTTCGGCCGCGACCGCCGCTACCCGATCACCAACCGATTTCGCGATCGCGGTTAGCCGCGTACCCACTACTGTTGCAAAATCGCCTCAGTGCTTGGAGCAGATCCGCTTTCAGTCATGGTCTGTCTTGGCGGCTCGATGGCGCATCCTTATAAGAGCTTCTCCGCGCTTTCCCTTGCGGGAGGACCGTATGGCAGGATTTGACATCGTTGTGCGAGGCCGCGAAGCCTAGCTCTGCTCCGGCATTCCGAAGTTCGTTCGGAAGGCCGCACCAGCAAAGGCCTTTGCCGCTGCCGGTCACCGTCCTTAGGGCGCGCGGCCGACCATACTGAACCTCCGCCTACCCAGGCGCTGCACGGCGCCGACGCGGGTTTTCCAATTTCGCATTTATAGGACCGGGCTCGTTTGCGCCTGGATGACATCATGGCTCGTTTCAAGATCGATCTGCGCGCGAGCGCCTTCCGCAGCGTGCTCGGCTTCACGCTCGCGCACTGGCGGCGCCAGCCGTGGCGGCTGTCGCTGATCATGGTCGCGTTCCTGCTCTCGACTCTGGCCGACGTGCTGACGCCGCTCTATTCCGGCCGGCTGGTCGATGCGGTCGCCAGCAGCGCCGGCGCGGATGCGATGGCGTGGCAAGCCGCAATGACGGCCTTCTCGATCCTGGTGGCACTGGCGCTGGCCGGCGTCATGCTGCGCAATGCCGCGTTCATGGGCATCGTCGAATTGACGCTGAAGATGATGTCGGACATCGCCGCCGATGCCTTTCACCGAGTGCAGCGGTTCTCGACGGACTGGCACGCCAACGCCTTTGCCGGGTCCACCGTGCGCAAGGTCACGCGCGGCATGTGGGCGCTCGACCTGCTCAACGACACAATCCTGATTGCGCTGCTGCCGTCGCTGGTGATGCTGGTCGGCTCGACACTGCTGCTCGGCTGGTTCTGGCCGCTGATGGGCCTGGTGGTCGCCACCGGCTCCGTGCTGTTCATTGCCGTCACCGCCGCGCTCTCGCTCGGCTATGTCGCGCCCGCGGCACGGCTCGCCAACGCATGGGACACGCGCCTCGGCGGCGCGCTGGCCGACGCGGTGAGCTGCAACGCTGTCGTCAAGAGCTTCGGCGCCGAGATGCGTGAGGAGGCACGCCTTGCCCGCGTTGTCGGCAAATGGCGCCTGCGCACCGGCCGCACCTGGGTGCGCGGTACCATCAACGGCACCACTCAGGGCGTCATGCTGATGCTGCTCAGGGCAGCCGTCATTGGCCTGTCTCTGGTGCTCTGGTCATGGGGCGAGGCGAGCGCTGGTGATGTCGCTTTCGTGCTGACCTCGTTCTTCGTCCTGCAAGGCTATCTGCGCGATATCGGCACGCATATCCGCAACCTGCAGCGCTCGGTCAACGACATGGAGGAACTGGTCGACTTCCAGTCCGAGCCGCTCGGGATCGAGGATCGCCCCGCAGCCGGGCCGATCCTGATCAGCGACGGCCGCATCGCTTTCGACAAGGTGACGTTTCACTACGGCAATCACCGGCTGCCGCTCTATCGCGACTTCTCGGTCGAGATCGCTGCGGGCGAGCGCATCGGCCTGGTCGGGCATTCGGGATCGGGCAAGACCACCTTCGTCAAGCTGATCCAGCGTCTCTATGACGTGAATGCGGGCCGCATCCTGATCGACGGCCAGGACATTTCCCAGGTGGCGCAAGCCTCGCTGCGCAGCCAGATCGCCATCGTCCAGCAGGAGCCGATCCTGTTCCACCGGTCGCTGGCCGAAAACATCGCCTATGCCCGGCCGAGCGCCACCCAGGCCGAGATCGAGCAGGCAGCGAAGCTCGCCAGCGCGCACGATTTCATCGCCAACCTGCCCAAGGGCTACGGAACCCTGGTCGGCGAGCGCGGCGTGAAGCTGTCCGGCGGCGAGCGCCAACGCGTGGCGATCGCACGCGCCTTCCTGGCCGATGCGCGCATCCTGATCCTCGACGAAGCGACATCGAGCCTCGATTCGGAATCGGAGGTGCTGATCCAGAAGGCGATGGAGCGGCTGATGGTCGGGCGCACGACGCTCGTCATCGCGCACCGGCTCTCGACCGTACGGGCGCTCGACCGGCTCATGGTGTTCGACCGCGGCCGCATCATCGAGGAAGGTGCGCATGACGAATTGATCCGCCTGAGCGGTGGCGTCTACCGTCGCTTGTTCGAACGCCAGGCGCTCGAGCTCACCAAGGGGCTCGTCGCCTGAAGAAGCAGCGGCATCGGGCTTCTGCCGGGTGCCGCCTGAGCCGTCAGCCGTAGTGCAGCCTGGGTTTAGGCTCGGTGCCGGTGAACTGGACACCGACGCGGTCATTGCGGCGCCAGCGCACTTGTGCCCGGTAGGCTACTCCATCGACCGGAACGTAGAGCAGAAACTGATCAGGAACGCGCGATTCCGGCGCGACCTTCAACTCGGCGCCCCCGGCATTCTGGTTGCGCAAGGTGCAACTCACCTCGGAATTCTGGATGCCGGCGATGATCGTCCCACCCTTGAGCACCCGCTGGCGATGCTGGCGTCGATGCTCGCTGGAGCCCTGTTCGGGCGGGTTTCGGGTGCTGGCCATAACAAAACGCCAAAAGACAAATCTCCGCCCCCGGATGCCGCAACAAAGCACCCAATCAAGCCGGGCGCAATGCGCGTCCCTTCAGCGCGACGCGCTTTGATGCATGTCATCCTCACGCGTGCAGCATTTCCGGCCAACAACATGCATCAAAACAAACACTTAAAGCGCGACGCCCGAATCCGTTCCAGTGCGACGCGTTCAGGCTGCAAATTGCAGTGCTGTTTGATGACTCAGCCCAGCCGATGAGGATCGGCGCAGAAATTTGCGATGATGTGGCAAAGATCGGGCTCGTTGACCATGCGAACCGCGTCCGCGGAGCCGACCCATTTGCGGGTCCGCGCCCGCCTTTCCTTCCAGCGATCGGCGATACGCTCGACCTTGAGCGGAAACACGAGCACTTCGCAGGGCACTTCCTCACCGGAAGCAAGCACTTTGCCGTAGAAGTAACGGCCGGCCTCGAAATGCGAGATGGTGCCGCGCAATCCGGCCTCTTCGCCCGCCTCGCGGGCAGCCGCCTCGCAAAGCGGCTCCCTGGCTTCAGGCCAGCCTTTAGGCAAGACCCAGCGTCCGGTATCGCGGCTGGTTATCAGCATGATCTCGACGCCGTCTTCGCCCTCGCGCCAAGGCAGGGCGGCGACCTGGAGACGGCACGGCGCCGTGCCGAAGAGCTTGCGGACTCTTTCGGCCATGAGATTGTGCATCGTCGGCTTCGTCAGCATTGAAGAAGCTGCCCCCAGCCTCCAGAATCGTTATCACCTTCCGAATCTTACGAGGTATCGTGGACAACAAAAGTAAAAAACTTCACTCCGATTGGTTAAGCTCAACCAAAGTGGGACGATTTCACGAAATATCGTCCTTTTCGCTTAGGGCGTGGCGAAGCAAAGCATGCTCTTGGAGGAGGGCCGGACAGAAAATAACTTTTTTGACGAATCAGCCGGCGTGATCGTCGGCGATCGGCTTCTGGTAGGTGAAGCCCATATCCCAAGGGAAGTAGATCCAGGTGTCCTGGCTGACTTCGGTGACGAATGTGTCGACCAGCGGCCGACCCTTCGGCTTGGCATAGACAGTGGCGAAATGCGCCTTCGGCATCATGGCGCGCACGATGCCCGCGGTCTTGCCGGTGTCGGTCAGGTCGTCGATGATCAGCACGCCGGCGCCGTCGTCAGCGAGCAGGGCCGGGGAGATTTCCTTCAGCACCTGCAACTGCCCCTGGCTGGTGTAGTCGTGGTAGGAAGCGACGCAGACCGTCTCGATGACCCGGATGCCGAGTTCGCGCGAGATGATGGCGGCGGGCACGAGGCCGCCGCGCGTGATGCAGACGATCGCCTTCCATTGCCCCTTGTTGGTGCCTGAAAGCCGCCAGGCGAGCGCACGGGCGTCGCGATGGAACTGATCCCAGGAGACCGGGAAGGCTTTTTCGGGAAGGGACATGATTGACGCACTCCGCAAGGCGCGCGCCGAGCGCGCAAACACGATGGAATGCAGGCGGAATTAGCCGGAAAGAACCTGGCTTGGCAAGGTCGGGCTGGCGAAGGCTGGACTTATCTGGAAAGGAATGCCGCCACGTCCGCCGTACGCAGAACCGTCCGCGTGACTCCGCCGAACAATAGCTGGCGCAGCCATGAGTGGCTGTAGGCGCCAAGCACCAGCAGATCGGCGCCGGATTCGGCGATCCTGGCCTGGATCATGTCGTCGACGGAATGGCCGGCCGATTTCTGCACGCAGACGCTGACATTGGCGCCATGGCGGGAAAGTGCCGCGGCGATTTCGGCGCCGGCAGCCTCCGGCGTTTCGTCGAGCGTCTCCGGCGGATCGATGACCAGAATGTCGGTCTTGTCCGCCTCGACAATGAAGGGCAGGGCATCGAAGGCGGCGCGGGCCGCCTCCTTGCTGCCGTTCCAGGCAAGCAGCACGCGCCTGAAGGTGGTGATGTTCGGGCCTGCATGCGGCACGACGAGCACCGGGCGGCCGGCATCGTAGACCAGCGTGTCGACATCGGCGCCGGGATCGCCGCCGGTATCGCGCTGCGCGGCAATGATCAGGTCCGCCGCGCGAACGCTCGAAATGCCGGTCAGCGCACTGTCGCCGGAAAAGCTCTCAAGGCTGCGCCATTCGAAGGACAGGCCGGATTCCTCGACGCGCCCCAGAAACACAGCCTTAAGTTTGCCGGCGCGCTCCTTGTTCATCTCCGACGAGACCTGCAGGAATTCGGTGTCGGGGAAACCGGTGGCGGAAGTGTAAGGCACCGGGAGCGCCTCGGCGTGGATGCCGACGAGATGGCTTTCGAAACGCTCGGCCAGCGGAATGGCGCAGTCGAGCACACGCTCGGCGTCCTGTTCGTTCTGGAGAATGGCGACGATTGTCTTGAAGCGCATGATGGTTCCCTCAAATTGCCGGCGCATCGGCGCGCCAAGGAAACGTGCCAGTGCGGCGCTTGGTTCCGGCGGGGGCAGCGCCGCCGGTCAACCAGCGGTGGCGAAGCCCGCAACCATGGCCTCGACGTCCTTCCGCGCGGCTTCGAGGGCGTCTTCGCTGCGGGCGCGGACGACAAGTTCGGTCCAGAACTTGCCGTCGCCATATTTCGGGTAGGAGCCGATGATTGTGTGCGGATGCGCCTTCTGGATGTCGGCCAGCGGTCCGCCGACCAGGCCTTCGCCGAACGGGCAGTGCACAGTCGCCGACAGCATCTTGGTGCCGGCCCTCAGCGTCGGCACGACATTGTCGAGCATGGCCTGGAAGATCGCTGGCACGCCGGCCATGACATGGACATTGCCGATGCGGAAGCCGGGCGCGGTCGAGACGGGATTGTCGATGTGGTCAGCGCCGCGCGGCATGCGCGCCATGCGCTTGCGCGCCTCGGTGAACTCGATGCCGCGCTGGGCATAGCTTGCCTCCAGCATGGCGTAGGCCTTGGCGTCGTATTCGCAGGGCACGCCGAACGCCTTGGCGACGGAATCGGCGGTGATATCGTCGTGGGTGGGCCCGATCCCGCCGGTGGTGAAGACGTAAGCGTAGCGGGAGCGAACGGCGTTCACGGCGGCGACGATCTCGTCCTCCTCGTCCGGAACGATGCGCACCTCCTTCAGGTCGATACCGATCGCGGTCATGATGTCGGCGAGGTGACCGATATTCTTGTCCTTGGTGCGGCCGGACAGGATCTCGTCGCCGATGACGAGCATGGCGGCGGTGACGATTTCAGGCATGGCGAGCTCCGGCGGACGAGGGTCGCCTGAGATAGCGCGACCTGTGCGAGGCAGCAATGCGACAAGCAATTTGCGCTCTTGTGACAGGGTAAGGTGCGCCCGGGCTTGGCGCCGATGTCGGGCAGAACGTCAACGACGGGTATTGCGGCAAGTGACCGTCCCGCTCCGAGCGGCCGGAATGAACGGCTCGGGCGCGCTCCGCGGGGGCGGGAGAGGCGAAGAGCTAGTCCGACACTTCGGTTTGGGGCCGGTCGCGGCCGTCGGCCAGTTCGTCGTGCCATTTGCCGTCGGCGTCCTCGTACTGGATGCCGTCAGTGGTGCCGGCGATCTGCTGCTCGGCCGAAGCGATTTCGGCAGCGCGCAGCGCGTCCTGGTGGGTGGGGAACGTCTCCGAGAAGGTCGAGCCGACCTTGTAGGCCCAGCCGCCATCGTGCTCGACGATCTTGTAGGTCAGTTTCGCCATGGGATCCTCCGCTTCAGAAGCTCCTGCCTGCTCAATGCAGTCTTGCGTCCGGCAACCTGTCTTCGGGAACCAATACTTCCGATTCCTCGGCTGCCTCTATCAAGGCGCGGCGAGCGTCCGCGGTCGAACGATATCCCTCCAGCGCCTTGAGGCAAGTGTCCAACGCATCACGATGCCGCTGGCCGCGATTGAGTGGCCACACGGTCATCAGGCACTCGGCGGCTTCCCGGGTGCTGCGGATCTGGCGATATTTGCCGACATGGCCGAGCTCGACCACCACCGGCTTTTCAAACGGCTTGTTGTCTGTCATGGCCGCCAACGCAAAGCGGGCAATTTGGTTGCAATCGTGGCAAAACCCCTGCGCCCAAAGGTCTCAGCCTGCGTCGGTTCGCAGATTCAGCTGGCCGGCTTCATCCAGTGCCGCATCGTCGTGACCGAACGCGCCAGCTGCGGCGCGGGGTGGATTTCCTCGCCGAATGCCGCCGCCGCGCGCCAGCCCCAGCGTGGATCGGCAAGGAAGGCGCGCGCCAGCGCCACCATGTCGGCGCGGCCATCGGCGACGATCGCCTCGGCCTGTTTCGGATCGTCGATCAATCCCACCGCGCGCGTCGGAATGCTGGCACCCTTGCGCACGGCCTCGGCCAGATGCACCTGGTAGCCCGGCCCGCTCGGCAGCTTCTGCAGCGGCGAATTGCCGCCGCTGGAACAGCAGAGATAGGCAAGGCCCTCCGCCTTCAGCGCCTTAGCGACTTCGATGGCATCCTCGACGTCGAAACCGCCATCGACCCATTCCTTGACCGAAAGACGAGCGCCGAGCATCAGGTTCGGAACGGCTTTCCTTACCGCCCTGGCGATCTCAAGGAGAAAGCGCATGCGGTTTTCCAGCGGGCCACCCCAGCGGTCGGTGCGCTGATTGGAGAGTGGCGAGAGGAACTGGAAGATCAAATATCCGTGCGCGGCATGCAGTTCGATGAAATCGAAGCCTGCGCGTTCGGCCCGCCGGGCGGCGTCGGCAAAGTGCTCGACGAGCCTCAGGATTTCTTCTTCCCCGAGCGCGCGCGGTACATTCCAGCCAGTGTCGTAGGCAACGGCCGAGGCCGAGACTGTCTGCCAGGGGTCCTCGCCGGGCTGCAAGGGACCTCCGCCTTCCCAAGGTTTGCGGTTGGAGGCCTTGCGGCCGGCATGAGCCAGTTGGACGCCGAATTTGGTGTTGGGCGCGGCGACACGCTTGGCGGCATCGAGCGCGCGCCGCGCAGCCGCTTCGTTATCGTCGCAATAGAGGCCAAGGCAGCCATGCGAGATGCGTCCGCGCCGTTCGACATCGGTCATCTCGACCGTGACCATGCCGGCACCCGCCATGGCCAGATTCATCCAGTGGTAGAGATGCCAATCGCTGGCCGAGCCGTCCTGCGCCGAGTACTGGCACATCGGCGCCACGGCGATGCGGTTCGGAAAGGTGATGCCGCCAAGGGTGATCGGCCGGAAAAGCGATGAGGTCATGGAAGGGCTCCGGAAGGGACAAGCCTATTTAGGCAAGTGATGCGGCCGCGGCCAGACGAGAAGTCAAACACCTGCTGGACCAGCAGCTTCACTGGATTGCACGGGGACAAGTTCCGGGCTACCGCTGCCCGCCTCAGCAGGGAGATCGTCATGGAAGATCGCGTTCGCGTCCGCTCCGAGGAAATCCTGTCCGATGACTGGGCGGTTCTGAAAAAGACGGTGCTCGACTATCGCCGCCGTGACGGAACCTGGGAGCGACAGGTCCGGCAGACATACGATCGCGGCGACGGCGCGGTGATCCTGCCATACGATCCGGACCGGTCGACCGTGCTTCTGGTGCGGCAGTTCCGCTATCCGGCCTATGTCACCGGCCATCGTGAGCCGCTGATCGAGGCCTGTGCAGGTCTGCTCGACGAAAACGACCCGGAAACCTGCATCCGCAAGGAAGCGGAGGAGGAGCTCGGATATCGGTTGAGGGACGTGGAACGGCTGTTCTCGCCCTATATGAGCCCCGGCAGCGTGACCGAGCGGCTCTGGTTCTTCATAGCGCATTACACGCCCGCCGACCGCATTTCCGACGGCGGCGGCGCGCCGGAAGAGGGCGAGGACATCGAGGTTCTGGAAGTGTCGCTCGACGATGCGCTGGCCGGTATTGCCGACGGCCGTATCATCGACGCCAAAACGATCATCCTGATCCAGCATCTGAAATTGCACGCGATCGTCGGATAGATTCGGCACTTTCGCCGACGCGGCAAGGCTGGCTGCCCGGCAGCGCAGGCTTTCTGCTGATGGTCGGGCAGTTCCTTCGTCCGTATGCAAGCGTGGCACGGTTCTTGCTGTTGCAATTTCAGGCGCGCCGGGCGCGTAGACCCTGTTCCACATCAACACCGGCGTGTGTGAGGTTGGGACAATGCTGTCGCACAAGGTTCTGTTTGGACTTCCCGCACTGTTCTTGGCCACGGCCCTCGGGATAGCCTTCTTCTCATCCGAGACTGCCTGGCGACTTCTGACTGAAATCCAATCCCATTCAATCTTTTGTTCAAGCGGTGCATCAGCTGCGGCCGTATCGGCGTCGGCGTCGCGGTCTTTGCCGCCATGTCCGCCGACCGTCACAAGGTCATAGGAGGCATTTCATGTGGTCCTTGATCACTCGGTTGGCCTCAGCCTTTCGCGAATTCGTCGCACCGCGCTACCGGCCGGAGCTCTACTACATGCGGGGCCCCGGGCCGGCCTGTGCGCGCCGCTCGCGCTGAGTGGTGTTGTCGGCCGGTACTGTCCCAGCCTGCGTCGCTGGTCGGCCTGCCGACGGCCGCATCATCATCGATGCCAAGACCATCATCCCGATCTAGCATCGGAAATTGCGCTCGATCGTCGGGTAGGTTCGGCACTTTCGCCCACGCGGCAGGCTTTGAGCGGTTGACGTTTTGATCCGGAGCCTCGAAAAGCAACGGGCGCGGACGTGGCGGAAGTGGTAGACGCAAGGGACTTAAAATCCCTCGATCTCCGATCGTACGGGTTCGATTCCCGTCGTCCGCACCAGGAGTCTGCGGTGCTTTCGGGCAAAGCAAGTCCTACGCCCAACGGGGAACCCCGGATGGACCGCGGCCGGTGACAGATCTTGCCCGGCTGGTTTCGCTATCCCTCGCGGACCGAGCGGCCTACTTGATGTAAACCAGGACGAAGCGGCCCTTGTAGGGCTGGTAATATTTCGTGCCGCATTTCCAGACCACGATTCCGCCGCTGTAGGTGGTCTTCACGCATCCCTTGGGCAGCGTGGTGATGTAGATAGTCGTCTTCTGGATCACGACTGCCTTTGCTTGCGCTGCAGGGATGTCCAGACCGTTGCCGACCACCGAGATCGCGAACATGCCGCAAATGACGGCCATGCGATAGAATGAGCTGCGACTGAGCATGTGCATTCCCCCTTCCTCTCCTTGCCGCCCGAACAGCCTAGCAGCAACCCGCATGGGCCTCAACGGTTGCAATTCCTCCACTCCTCTCCTTATGGATGAGGGGGCCAGGCGATGATCATTCTTGTGAACCAGTCGTCCCGCCATGCTCGATGCTTGGCCCTGCCATGAAACTGCTCAAAGCAGACCGCGTCATTTCAGCCGCAGATCGGTTAGAGCACTGTGGGACATGGCGAGATGCATGGCGCAAACGCCTGCCTGAGAGGCCTCGCAATGTTAGCGGTATTTAAAATGCGAGATTGTGCGGATCACTCTCGTTAGCACCTTGGCGCCATCATATCCGAGGGCGTAGACGGCTGGGAACGCGTCAGACCATGCGTGGGGCGGGCTGGATCAAGGGACTGCGGGAAGCCGAGGCGCTGCAGTTGCGCAGCGAGATCGTCCAGCTCGAGCTGGATCTGATCCAGGCCGCCAACTCGAAAGCCAAATGGAACCTGCACGAGATCGCGCATGAACTGCGGCGGCAGAAGGCGCGGCTGGAGCGGCTTGAAGAATGCCTCGCCGCCATGCCCACCGGAAAGGCGGCGTCGGCAGCCTGATCGCGACCAAGCCGAACATGCAACAGTCTGGCTTATTGCGAGGTTCTCCGTCGTCTCCCTGGGGTCCGAAGGCGGGCCGGAAAGTGGTGCGATCACGGAATTTCGCCGCCATGGGAGAAGTCTAAGATGGTGCATGCGGCGGACCTGATCCGCCGAGGCCGGCGTCCATCAGGTCCAACCCATTCCCCCCGCCCCCTGCGGGCGCCGGCCACGTCAATGTTTCGCGGGTTACGACGGCGGCAATCAGAATTTGTAGCTGAAGTTCACGCCGAGCGTCTGAAGCTTGACGTCCTGGTCGCGGTCGGTGAAGCCGTCCGGGACATCGAAGTGCTCCGTGCCGAAATCGTAGTAGCGGTACTGCGCGCCGACGACGACATTGTTGGTGAATGCATAGTCGACGCCGGCGCCGAGCGTCCAGCCGGTGCTGGTGCGGGTCTGTGCAAAGGCCGTGCCCGCAGCCTGCGAGGTCTCGATGCCGGCGAAGGCGACGCCGCCGATGCCGTAAACCAGCAGGCGATCCGCCGCATAGCCAGCCTTGGCGTTCATCGACCCGAACCAGGTGATGTCGGTGCCGAAGGTGTTTCCAGGCTCTGCTTCGGTCGTGCCATTGATCGAGGCATAGTTCAGGTCGGCTTCCGCGCCCAGTACCGCCTGGTCGAACTGCCAGAGTCCGGCGATATGACCGCCGACGAAACCGCCCTTGGGGCTGGTCGAGACCGAAAAAGGCTCGCCCTCGGTGCCGGTAATGTCAGCCGATCCCCAGCCATAGCCCGCCTGCATGCCGGCATAATAGCCGGTCCAGTCAAAGCCGGGCGCGGTCATGGGCAGGTCGGCGCCGACATCCGCGGCCAAAGCCGACCCGGACATCAGGGTGAGAAAGCCAGCACTGGCAAATGTCAGCCGACGCATCGAGCGCTCCGAAATGGCGGTTTCGAAAAACTCCTCGCCACAACCTAGACGCATTCTCAGCGAAACGGAATTGCTTCCATGCAACACTGGTCTACATCGGTGGATTGCGCACGCGGTCTTCCAGATCGCGCTGCTTGTCGTCGTGGGAGGCCAGCTTTTTGAAAGCATGTTCGGCAAGCACGGAGCCGACGACGACGATCAGGACCGGCCCGGCCCACGTCCAGAAAGAATGCAGGACAAAGAAGGCGAGGCCAGCCAAGCCGGCCGATGCGGCGAAGATTGCAAAGCGGACCGTCTGTGCCATTTTTCCGTCCGCTAGAAGCCGTGTGAATTTGCGCTACTTGGCGTCAATGAAGTCCGCCACCGCCTGGCTGTATTTGTCGGGCGCCTGAAGCATGGCGAAATGGCTGGCGTTGGGCAGGATGATAAGCTTCGCGCCGGGAATGACGGAAGCCATGTATTCGGTGTGCTCGCGCTTGATCGCCTCGTCATGGTCGCCGGCGACGATGGCTGTCGGCGTGGTGATCTTGCCGAGCTGTTCCTTGGTCCAGGCCGGCTGCGATTCCCACATGTGGCTGATTTGCGCGACGAAGGCGTCATACTGGTCCGGCGTCTTCGACATCTTCTTGTAGTCCCGCCCGGAGCGTTCGATGTAGGCGGCAAAGGTCTTGTTGGTCATCACGCCGGGGTCGACGCCGTCGGTGGTGACATTGGCGGCCTGTGCGAACAGCCTCGTCAGCCGCTCCGGATGATGGAGCTCTATGTCGATGCCGATGATGCCGCCGTCGCTCCAGCCGACAAGGGCGGTCTTGTCGATCTTGAGGTAGTCCAGCAGCGCCAGATAGTCGGAGGCCATAAGGTCGTAGCCAAAGGGCTCATCCGTGCGGGTAGAACGGCCGTGGCCGCGGCTGTCGGCGACGATCACCTTGTGGGTCTTGGAGAGTGTTGCCACCTGGCTGGCCCAGATGTCGGCATGGCCAAGCCCCCCGTGAATGAGCAGCACCGGCTCACCTGTGCCGAAAACAGCGTAATACATCTGAATGCCGTTGACCGGCGCATAGCCGCTTTGCTCCGGCTTGGGCATCCCGGCCGGTTCCGGCAAGGTCTGCCAGCGTTCCTCGGCAGCCACCAACGTGGTTGACGTGATGAACAGGATGACGGCGGCGAACGCTTTCCAGAAACGGGTCATGGTTCCCTCTTACAGTTCAGTGGATACGCAGCATCGCTTTCTCACTCGAATAGTCAACATTGGCGCTTGCCCGCCGCGGTCGGGCAAACGGCTCTGGCTCCGGGTGCCGACTTTTGCCAGATTGGCAGCAACAGAGGACACGCCGATGACAGATGCCAGACCCGCAAACGCCGCAAAGCCCAAGCCCTGGACGGAGGTGGCGACGCATCTCGTCGACGTAGCGATGGGGCGCAAGCCCGCCGATCTCGTCATCCGCAACGGACGTTGGGTGAATGTCCACTCGGGCGAGATCATCGCTGGCACGGATCTCGCGATTGCGGCCGGAAGGTTCGCCTATTGCGGGCCCAATGCCGGCCATGCGATCGGGCGGGGGACCAAGGTGGTCGATGCCGACGGTCGCTATCTGGTGCCGGGGCTCTGCGACGCGCATATGCATGTCGAGAGCGGCATGGTGACGGTGACGGAATTCTGCCGCGCGGTGATCCCCCACGGCACCACCTCGATGTTCATCGATCCGCATGAGATTGCCAATGTGCTGGGCCTGCCGGGCGTTCGCCTGATGCATGACGAGGCCGTCGCAATGCCGATCAACGTGCATGTGCAGATGCCCTCCTGCGTGCCGTCGGCGCCAGGGCTGGAACATGCCGGCGCCGAACTGACGGTCGCCGATGTTGCCGAGGCGATGACCTGGGAAAATATAATCGGGCTCGGCGAAGTGATGAACTTTCCGGGCGTCGCCGCGAACAACCCGGTGATGTCGGGCGAGATCGCCGAGACTGTCAGGGCAGGCAAGACGGTCGGCGGGCACTATGCCTCGCGCGATCTTGGGCTGCCGTTTCACGGCTATGTCGCCGGCGGCGCCGAGGACGACCACGAAGGGACGCGAGCGGAGGATGCGATCGCCAGGGTGCGCCAGGGCATGAAGGCGATGCTTCGGCTGGGTTCCGCCTGGTACGACGTTGCAGCGCAGATCAAGGCGGTCACCGAAGGCGGCATCGACCCCCGTAATTTCATCCTGTGCACGGACGACAGCCATTCGGGCACGCTGGTGCACGAAGGCCATATGGACAGGGTGGTGCGGCATGCCATCAGCCAAGGCCTGAAGCCCGTGACCGCGATCCAGATGGCGACGCTCAACACAGCGCAGCATTTCAGGCTGGAGCGCGAAATCGGATCGATCGCGCCGGGGCGGCTGGCCGACCTGTTGATCGTCTCGGATCTTGCTCAAATGGCAATAGACGAGGTCTATGGCCGCGGCATCAGGCTGGCCAAGGCCGGCAAGCTCGAGATCGACATTCCCGCCTACGACTATCCGAAATCGGCGAAGAACACGGTCAGGCTCGGCAAGAAACTCAACGCCGCGGATTTCGACATCTCCGCACCTCAGGGCGCCAACGAGGTGCGGGCCCGGGTGATCGGCGTGATCGAGAACCAGGCGCCGACGCGGGCGCTCGAGGCCGACCTGCCGGTCGAGGACGGGCTGGTCGCCATGGACCGCCGCAACGACGTCTGCCAGATCGCCCTCGTTGAACGCCACCGGGGCACGGGCGGCGTCACCAACGCCTTCGTCTCGGGCTTCGGCTATGTCGAGGACTGCGCGATGGCATCGAGCGTGGCGCATGACGCCCATCACATCATCGTCGTCGGCACCAACAAGCAGGACATGGCGTTGGCTGTTAACCGACTGGCCGAGGTGGGCGGCGGCGTCGTGCTCTACTCCAAAGGCAAGGAACTGGCGCTGGTCGAGATGCCGATCGCGGGGCTGATGTCAAACGAGCGCGCGGAGATCGTCGCGGCCAAGGCCGAACAGTTGACGCAAGCCATGCGCAAGGTCGGCTGCTCGCTCAACAATGCCTATATGCAGCACTCGCTGCTGGCGCTGGTCGTCATTCCGGAACTCAGAATTTCCGATGTCGGCCTGGTCGACGTGACGACGTTCCAGAAGGTCGACCTTTTCGTCCAAAGTGCGTCGCGCTGAGACGGATCCAGGCGCGCTTTAAGTCTTTGTTTTATGAACGTTTTCGCAAAACCGCTGCACATTTTTGCGCGACATGCATCACGGCCTGTCGCGCTCTTATTGGGCTGATCACTCGCCGTCGGTGGCGATGGTCAGCACCTTGAAGGGTGTGGTGATGACCACTTCGGCGACCGATCCCACGGCCTTGCCGATACCCTGGCCGATATTGTCCAACCGGGCCGATTCGGGTTCGGCCGCTCGCAGGGCCGCCGGGGTGCGCAGCCGGTCGCCGAGCAGTTGAACCAAGACCGGATTGTCGGCGAATTTGGCATGGTTCAAGCGATCGCCGCTCTTGGTCTTGGTCAGATCCGCAACGACCACGCCGTAGCTGGCGAGGTCGGCCGCATTGCCATAGTCGCCGACGCGCGGCTTGTCGCCTGAGATCAAGCTGGACAGCTTGAGCGCCTTGTCGTCACCAGAGAGCAGGATGGCGAACGGCTTGTCTGGCTTGCCGTAGCGGATCATCTGCTTCTTGAAGACATCGACGTCGATATCAGGGGACGCCAGGACGACATAGCCGATCTTGCCGCCAAGATCGCGGTCGCCGGTGATGGCGAGCTGGCGCAGCGCCTCCATCGTCAGCCAGGTTCCCATCGAATGCGCGATGATGTCGATGCTCTTCACCCGTGTTTTGGCAAGCATCCTCAGCGTCGCCTCGAGGTCGTCGCGTGCGGCGGTGGAACTATCCTTGTCGTAGATGTAGCCGGTCGCCTTGCCGCGCGACGCCCATGAGAACAGGATCGGCGTGCCGGGATAATTGGTATCATGCGCGATCTGCGTCAGCCGGTAGACGCCGTCGTCAAAGCCGTTGTTGAAGCCGTGCACGAAGACCAGAGCGCGGTCGCCGCGAACGGAAATGTCGGCGCCGACCGCCTTGGCGAACTGCTGCGCGTCGCCATAGTGGACCACCTCGGTGGCGCTGAACTGCTTGGCAGGATCGCTGTCGGTGGAACCCTTGGCGCGCTCGATCGCACCGAGGTGGTGCAGCTTTGGCACGGTCACGTCGACCCGGGCGTAGCTGGTGGTCAGCGAGCGGTCACCGTCGAAGACTTGGCGCGGATCCTTCGTCGCCGGCTCACGGGTCGTCGCCACGAAAATCTCATGTGTCGCGGCGATGGCAGAGGCGGGAACGGCGACATTCGTCTTGTTCAACAGCTCATGGGTGTTGCGGCCGGCGCAGCCGGCAAGGGCGAGCGCGAACGCAAGCACGACGATCTTCGAACGCACGACCACCCAGGATCCCCCAAGGGCACCGCATTCTTATAGCGTCTCCGGCTGTTCCGATAAAGCCGGAACAATCCCAGTTCGGTGCGAGCGCAGCGGTGCGCTCTGGCCACGCGCCGAAAAGGTGAGCTACTGGCCGGCAGCCTGGCTGATGCGGTCGGTCACCTCGCGGTCGCTGGCAAAGCCGTCGTCCTCGCGCAGCCGCTGGCCGATCATTTTCACCAGCACCGGATTATCGGCGAACTTGGTGTGGTTGAAACTGTCGTTGCCCTTGATGGTTGAGAGGTCGACAACCGTTACGCCGTAGGAAGCAAGGTCGGCGGCGTCCTTGTAGTCGCCGACGCGCGGCCGGGCACCTGCAATCAGGCCAGACAGTCTCAGCGCGCGGTCGTCGTCCGACAGCAGCAGGATGAAGGGCTTGTCCGGCTTGCCGTAGCGGCGCATCTGGCTCTTGAAGACGTCGACATCGATGTCGGGCGAGGCCAGCACCACGTCGCCCAGCTTGCCGCTCAGATCGCGGTCGCCGGTGATGGCGAGCTGCCGCAGCGTCTCCATCGTCACCCAGGTTCCCATCGAATGCGCGACGATATCGATGCGCCGCGCGCTTGTCTGCGCGAGCATTCTCAGCGTCACCTCCAACTGGTCACGGGCGGCGCTGGCGCTTTCCTTGTCATAGACATAGTCGGTGGTCTTGGCGCCGGAGGCCCAGGAAAACAGCACCGGGGTGCCGGGGTAGCCGGAATCGTGGACTATCTGGGTCAACCGGTAGACGGCGTCGTCGAAGCCGGTGTTGTAGCCGTGGACGAAGACCATGACGCGACCGCCGCGGGCGTCGATGTCGGTATTGAGGGCGCTGGCGAATTTCGGCTGCGTGTCGTAGCCGACGACCTCGGAAGCCATGAAATATTTGGTCGGGTCGTTCGACTTGCCGCGCGAGCGCCGCTCGATCTGCCCAGTCTGGTGAACCGGCGGAACGGTGACGTTGACGCGGGCGTAGTTGAGCGTCGCCGAGCGTTCGCCGTCGAAGACCTGGTTCGGGTCGTCGGAACGCTTGCGCGTGGTGGCGATGAAGATCGAGTGGTTGCCGGCGATCTCCGTCGCCGTCGTCGGCACGACAACGCTGCCCAGAATTTCCTCTGTCTTCCGCCCGCCGCAGCCTGCCGTCAACAGGGCCAGGGCAATGATGCAAATCGTCTTCAGATGCACGTCGAAAAATCCGCTCCGGCCCAAAATGGCCAACTGCCTCCGCGAAATCTCCCCGACAGGCGAAGTGCGGCGGAAGTAAGTCGCGCCCAGGGGAAATTTCGTCAGCGCCGGGTGACGGCCATGGCACTGTTGCGCGAAAGCCAAAAGGGCGGCAGGAAGGCCGGAATGTTGGAGAAGGGCAGCACCTCCGGCTTCAGCCGGATGCCCAGCGCCTCGGCCATGAAGGCTCGGCGCGCCTCGATGCGGGCCCAGGCCTGCGGGTATCGCGCCGCGATTTCCTCGCGCAGCGCCTGGTCGGCGAGAGCGATGCCGTCCTCGATATTGGTGGTGAAGTAGTCTGTGCCGGTCGCCGGGATGACGTCGACCTGCAGCGCCATGCCGGATTTGAGCTCGATCGTCGAGCCGGGGAACACTGGAGAGTGCATCCATTCGTCGATGTGGATGAGGTGACCGGGATTGAGCGACACGCCAAAGAACGGGTCGCCGATCCGGTCATGGATTGCCTTCCACAGGTCGCCACCGCGAACGCCGATGCCGATCGTCTCGTACCAGTCGACGACCGCGGCGAAATAGGGCGATACCAGCTTTTCGACGTAGTCGCCGATCGCCTTCGGCAGTTCGGCGGCGCTTTCGGCCAGGAAGCCGGCGCGGGCATTGAGCGAGCCCCGGATACCGTAGGCCATGGTGATCGGATCGCCGCGCTTGATTAAGTCCAGGCTGGGGCTGGGCAGGCCGTAAGCAGCACGCCGGCCGGCCGAGAGCATCGGATGGCAGCACTGGGGCAGGCCGTTGATGCCCATCAGCCTGGCGGCCTGCAATTCGGTCATGCCGGGCTCGATGCCTTGCAGGACGTTGCGCAGCCCTTGCGAGGTATAGGTGGCGGCGAATTCGAAGCTGGCAAGCTGGTCGGCCTCGTTGATGGCGCGCAGGCCATCCGCCGGGTTCATCAGGAGGTCCGCCGCGTTCAGAACCAAGCCGCGCTCGCCGGCAAGTCCGCGCAAGCTGTCGGCGATGAAGGAGGGCAGATCGAGCGTCGCTTGGCCAAAGCCGGCATCGTCGGCGCCGAATGGCTTCCAACCGATGGCTCCGATGCGCTGACCGGCTTTCAAACCGCAATCGGCCAGTATGTCGGGCAAGGCCTTGGAGCGGTCGCGCGGCTGCGCCGGAAGCGAAAAGGTCTGGTAGAGGATGCGCCGATAGGGCCCGTCGCAAAGCTCGGCGTAGCCCCAGCCCTCATTTCCGACCAGCAGACTCGGTTCCCTGCCGGGAGCGACGACGAGCAACGCCTCTTCGAAGCGCGGGTCATAACCTGAAAGATATGCGATGTTGGCCGCATGCTCGCGGTCGCCATATACGGCCACGGCGTCGAAGCCGGCCTTGCCGGCGCGCTCCAGCAGCATTTCGATACGTGCCAGGTAAGCGGAGCGCGGGAGCCGCGGCATCACCGTCGGCTCGCCGAATTCTGGGAGTGACACGGTCTTCAGGGCAACGGCCGAAACGGGCATGGTTAGGGCTCCGCGGGGACTATCGTGGGGGCGGCCCCGGCGAGGCCACCCTGCATCGGTGGCCGCAAAAGGCAAACTATGCAATAGGCTTGCAGCAAACCATGTGATCCCGGAGCCGGTAGCCTGATGAATAGTTTTCCTTCTCGTGTCGCCGCTGCGGCCGAGGCGATCCGCGGGATCTTTCCGGAAACGCCGCTGCAGGAGAACGACTATCTGTCGAAGAAGACCGGCGCACGCATTCTTCTCAAGCGCGAGGACCTGACGCCAGTCCGCTCCTACAAGATCAGGGGGGCCTTCAACTTCTTCCGCAAGGCGCTCGCCGCCGGCAACAACGCGGAACTGTTCGTGTGCGCCTCGGCCGGCAACCACGCGCAGGGCTTCGCCTTCGTCTGCCGCCATTTCGGCAAGAAGGGCGTCGTCTTCATGCCGGTGACGACGCCGCAGCAGAAAATCGACAAGACGCGGCTGTTCGGCGGCGATTTCGTCGAGATCAGGCTGATCGGCGATTTCTTCGACGATTGCTACCGCGCCGCCTTCGAATTCACCGAGAGCGCCGGCGCGCATATGGTGCCGCCCTTCGATCACAAAGACATCATCGAGGGCCAGGCGACGGTCGCCTGCGAGATCGCCGCTCAGATGCCCGGCGGGCGCATGCCCGACTTCATCATGCTTCCGGTCGGAGGCGGAGGGCTCGCCGCCGGAGTAACGCACTACTTCGCCGACCTGCACCGCGACACGCGCTTCGTCTTCTGCGAGCCGGCGGGAGCGCCAAGCCTCAAGGAGAGTCTCGCCAGCGGCAAGCGGGTAAGGCTTGCCAAGGTCGACAATTTCGTCGATGGCGCGGCGGTGGCGGAAATCGGTCGCGAGCCGTTGCGCTACCTGAAGGAATTCACGGCCGACGCCATGCGGCTCATTCCGGAGAACCGGCTCTGCGCGACGATGATCGAAATGCTCAATGTCGAAGGCGTGGTGCTCGAGCCCGCCGGCGCATTGGCAATCGATGCGCTCAAGGATTTTTCGCGCAAGGAGATCAGGGGCAAGACGATCGTCGCGGTGGTTTCGGGCGGCAATTTCGACTTCGAACGGTTGCCGGACGTGAAGGAGAGGGCGCTACGCTTCGAGGGCCTGAAGAAGTATTTCATCATCCGTTTCCCGCAGCGGCCGGGCGCACTGCGCGATTTCCTCGAGATGCTCGGTCCGGACGACGACATCGCTCGCTTCGAGTATCTCAAGAAGTCGGCGCGCAATTTCGGCTCGGTGCTGATCGGCATCGAGACCAAGGACCGACGCAATTTCGACCTGCTGAAAGCCAATTTCGACGCCGAGGGCGTGCAATATCAGGACATCACCGACAACGAGACGCTGGCCGGGTTCATCATATGAGCGGGCCCGAGGCAAAGACCTTCGTGGCGCTCTTCTCCGGCATCAATGTCGGGGGCAACCGCATCGTCAAGATGGCGGAGCTTCGGACATTCTTCGAGGAACTCGGCTTTCGCGGCGTCGCGACCTAT